>CAYRBG010000009.1:0-29865 GCA_964422355.1 uncultured Sphaerotilus sp.
GGCGCGGGCGCGGACGAACTGGCGGTCAAAGTCGGTGTATTGATACATGGCTTGCAGTCAGCGGGCGGACATTCGTCAGGAAAGAGTGATGCGGTCTGAGGTGGCGGGCCAGGGCGGAGCGCTGGTGCCTGTTTTCAGGCCAGCTTGAGGATCTTGTTGGCGGCCATCAGCAGCGAGGCGCACAGCGCCAGGCGGGTCAGGGTGTCGGGCAGCATCTTCGTCAGGCGGGCGCCGATCCAGATGGCGGGCACGGAGCCCACGAGCAGTTCGATCAGCAGCGCCCAGTGCACGTTGCCCAGCGTGGCGTGGCCGATGCCGGCCACGAGGGTCAGCGGCACGGCGTGGGCGATGTCGGTGCCCACCAGGCGCACGGTGGACAGGCGGGGGTACAGCAGCAGAATCAGCGTGGCCCCCAGGGCTCCAGCGCCGATGGAGCTCAGCGAGACCAGCACGCCCAGGATCAGGCCACACAGCACGGTCAGCCAAGGCTGACGGGCAGGCGTGATCCAGCGCTCCAGGTACAGGCCCACGCGGTGCCAGACCGGGCGGAAGATGATGGTGATCGCGGTGAGCACCAGGGCGATGCCCAGGGCGTACGTCAAGGCGCTATCGGCCGACTTGGTGATGCCCACGGCGTGCATGTAGGCCGTGGTACCGATCGAGGCAGGGATGGATCCGCCCAGCAACAAGGCCGTGATGCGCCAGTCCACATGGTCGTGGCGGGCATGGGCCACGGAACCCGACACCTTGGTCAAGCCAGCAAACCACAGGTCCGTGCCGATGGCCACGGCCTTGTCCAGGTGGAACACGCCGATCAGCAGCGGCGTCATCAGCGAGCCTCCGCCCACGCCCGTCACGCCCACGATCAGGCCAATGCCGAAGCCGGCAGCAATGGCCATCCAGTCGATGGTGAAAGGGAGCATGGGGTAATCCGGGTTGATCTGAATCAGGCCCGGACTGTAAGGAGACTCCTCTTATAAGAAAAATACATATTTGAATGATGCTTATGGTGGATTGGAATATGAGCGGTTTCAGCCGCTCAAACCAGCACTTCCACCACCTCCGGATGCCCCAGGAAGCGCTGGGGGCTGGCCGAAGCGCCGTAGGCCCCGGACTGGAACACCACGACCAGATCCCCAGGCTCGGCCGCGGGCAGGCGGCACCGGTCGCCCAACAGGTCCAGCGGCGTGCACAGCGGACCGACCACCGAGACGGTTTCCGAGGCAAGCTCGTCCATGCGGGTGCCGATGGCGACAGGGTAGTTCTTGCGCAGCAGCTGCCCGAAGTTGCCCGAGGCGGCCAGGTGGTGGTGCAGCCCCCCATCGGTGACGAGAAAGACCTGCCCACGCGAGACCTTGCGGTCCAGCACCTTGCACACGTACACACCCGCCTCGCCCACGAGGTGGCGGCCGAGTTCAATGGAGAGCACGGCCTGGGGCAGCTCGGTGGCGGCGCGTGCCACCAGTTCGGCCAGATTGGCCCCGACCGGGCTCGGGTCCAGCCGTTGCTCGCCGGGGAAATACGGAATGCCCATGCCGCCGCCCAGGTTCAGGTGTCGCACCGGGGCCGGTGCGTCCTGGGCCAGGCGCACAGCCAGGGCGTAGCACTTCTGCTGGGCGTCCACGATCGCCGTCACCTGCAGGTTCTGGCTGCCCCAGAACAGGTGAAAGCCCTCGAACGACAGCCCCGCCTGTCCGATGCGCTGCAGCAGTGCCGGCACCTGCTCGGCGTCCACGCCGAAGGGCTTGGCGCCCCCGCCCATCTTCATTCCCGAGCTCTTCAGCTCGAAGTCGGGATTGACGCGCACGGCCACCCGCGCGGGCAGCCCGAGGCGCTGGCTCGCGGCCTGCAGCAGGGCCACCTCGCGCGGCGATTCCAGGTGCACCAGGATGCCTGCGGCCACGGCACGTTCCAGTTCGGTTTCGGTCTTGCCGGGCCCGGCGAAGCTGATGTGGGTGGGCGACATGCCGGCGTCCAGGGCCACGGCCAACTCGCCGGCCGAGGCCACGTCCAGTCCATCGACCAGACCGGCCATGTGCTGCACGACCGCCGGCATCGGGTTGGCCTTCATGGCATAACTCAGGCGCAGCGTGGGCGGCAGCACGGCGCGCAGCGACTGCACGCGCTGGGTCAGCAAGGTGCGATCGTAGGCGTAGAAGGGCGTTTGCCCCACCCGCGTTGCCAATCGGAGCAGGCCGATGCCGCCCACCGTCAGTTCGCCGTTCACGATCGGGAACTGATCCATGGGCGCATGGACCGGTGGTGTTTTGGTGGGTGGTGCGGCCGTAAGTGCGGAGGGTTCCACACCGGCGGCTGCGGCGAGGGGCGTGCAGGGCGTGTTCAACGGGAGGTCGGCGGGCATGGCGCGGTGCTTCAAGCGGCTTCGGTGGCCAGGGCCTTGCGGTCGATCTTGCCGTTGGGATTGCGGGGCAAGGGGCCGGGGCGCACATCGACATGGCGCGGCACCATGTAGATCGGCAGGCGTTGGCGGCATTCCTTGAGCAGGGCCTCGACCGACAGCGCATCGGCGCCTGCCGCGGGCGTGACCACGACGCGGATGGCCTGGCCGAGGGCGTCGTCTTCCACACCGAAGGCTGCGCATTCGCCGACCAGGCCGGTGCTGTAGAGCACCTCTTCGATTTCGGTGGGGCTGACGCGGTAGCCGGAGGTCTTGATCATCTCGTCGCGCCGGCCGATGAAATAGAGATAGCCCTCGGCATCGCGGCGCACGATGTCGCCTGAAAACACGGCGATCTCGGGCAGCACGATGCCGGCATCCCGCACCCCCGAAGCGGTGGGCAGCGGACGGAAACGTTCGGCCGTGCGCTCGGGGTCATTCCAGTAGCCCAGGGCCACTAGCGGTCCGCGCTGCACGAGCTCGCCGGGCTCGTCGGCGGCGCAGGGGGTGCCGTCGGGGCGCAGCACCAACACTTCAGAGTTGGGTATGGCCTGGCCGATCGAGTCGGGTCGGTGGTCCACCTGCTCGGGCGGCAGATAGGTGGCGCGGAAGGCCTCGGTCAGCCCGTACATCAGGAAGGGGCGGGCCGCAGGGGCTCGGGCACGCAGCCGTTGCAGCGTCTCCAGGGGCATGCGCCCGCCCGTGTTGGCGAAATAGCGCAGGTGGGAGCGGATGGCTTCCGGCCATTCCAGTTGCGACATCTGGATCCACAGCGGCGGCACGGCGGTCAGTCCGGTGACCTGCTCGCGCACCATGGCCTTGGTCACGTCCTGGGGCAACACCGGGTTGATCAGCACGACGCGTGCACCGCTGTGGAAGGCGGTGGTCAGTTGCGAGAAACCGGCGTCGAACGACAGCGGCAGGGCGGCCAGCAGCGTGTCGTGCGGTCCGTTGTCGAGGTACTGGGCCACGCTCTTGGCGCCCATCACCATGTTGCGGTGCGACAGCACCACGCCCTTGGGCAGCCCGGTGCTGCCCGAGGTGTAGAGGATGGCCGCCATGTCGGTGTCGATGACACGGTGCCCCGGGGCGGAGGGGGCATCGCACACATCGTCCCAGCGGTGGACGGCCACGCCGGGAACGTGCGGCAGCGGGGCCGACCCGGTCAGGACCAGGTGCTGCAGGTCCGGGCAAGACGACAGCGTCGGCAGCAGCGTGGCCAAGCGCTCGGGGGACGTCACCAGCACGCGGACGTTGCAGTCCTTGAGGATGTGCTCGACCTGGTGCGGGCGCAGGGCCGGGTTCATGGGGACGAACACACCACCTGCGGCGCTGGTGCCGAAACAGGCAACCACGGTTTCGAGCCGCTTCTCCAGAAACACCCCCACCCGGTGGGCGCGTTCCAGTCCCAAGCGGATCAATCCGCCGGCCAGCCGCTCCAGGCTGGTTTGCAAAGTTTCGAAACTCCAATGGGTGGATCCACTGGTCAGCGCCGACTGGTGGGGCGCGCGTTGCGCCGAGGCCTGCACAAGTTGGTGCAGCAGATGGGTGCTGTTCATCGTCGCCGTGTACTTTTTTGTGTGTGGTGGGCCCTGGTTTGGCATGCAGGGAAGAACGACAGGGGTTTCGGTGGTTTTGGGGCGAGGCTTGAACGGCGTGATGCGCAGGGTGCCGCTCAGAAGCCCTTGTTCAAGGGGCGGTGTTGGCTGCCGAAAACCAGGAAGTTCATTGAATTCACGCAGATATGAAACAAGTGTTTACAATTTGAGCCGAAGCAGTCGATGTCGTCAAACCAAGTTGTGATGAAGTGCATTGACATTGGTTCGTGTCTGTGAATTCAACTCTGCGTTCCTGATTGTGAGAGGTGATCGCCCTTGACGCCGTTGATCAAACAAGTGTTGTCCGTGCTGGACGAGAGCCTGAGCCTCAACGGGCGAGCGGCTGACTTTTCCGAGGACACCCCGCTTCTGGGCGCCTTGCCCGAGCTGGACTCGATGGCGGTGGCTGCGGTGCTGACCGGGCTCGAAGAGCGCTTCGGACTGGTCTTTGACGACGACGATGTGGATGGTTCGGTTTTTGAAACCGTGGGCAGTCTCGCTGCCTTTGTCCAGCGGGCAGGGGGATGAGCGTGGGCTCGGGCGTGCAGCGCAGCGTGTTCTTCCTGGGCGAAGGGCGTGATCGTCGTTTCTGCATGGCCACCGCCCCCGATGGCGAGCCACGCGGGACGGTCCTCCATGTGCCCGCGTTTGCCGAAGAGCTGAACCGGTCTCGCCGCATGGTGGCCTTGGGCGCTCAGGCTCTGGCTCAAGCGGGTTGGCTGGTGTTGCAGATGGACCTGCACGGCTGCGGCGACAGCGAAGGGGATTTTGGTGAGGCCGACTGGCAGAGCTGGCGGGCTGATCTGGACCGCGCGGCCGACTGGCTGCGGCCCCACTCGCGGGGCCCTCTGGTGCTGTGGTCGCTGCGGGCGGGCAGCCTGCTGGCCGCGGACTGGAGCATTGGGCGGTCCGACGTGTCGGCCTTGCTGTGCTGGCAACCGGTGTTCAGCGGCAAACAGTACCTGACGCAGTTCCTGCGCATCCGCATGGCCGGGGATCTGGGTCACGACCCTGCGGCCCGTTCTCTGATGTCCGAACTTCGGGCGGACCTGCATGCCGGCCGGCCGGTGGAGGTGGCCGGCTACATGCTTGGCGGTGCAATGGCCCAGGCCCTGGAGCGTGTGGGCATGTCGGAAGACATGCCGGCCACCCGGCGAGTGATGCTGTTTGAAGTGGCGCCGAATTCCGATGAAGGGCCCAGCCCGGCCACACAGTCGTACATCCAGCGGATGCAAGCGGCAGGCGGGGAGGTGTGGGCGGAAGCCGTGGCTGGACCGAAGTTCTGGCAGAGCCCGGAGATAGAAACTGCGCCGGAGCTGATCGCTCGATCGGTGCAGGCGCTGGAGGAGGTGCTGCAGTGAATCGATACGAAGAGCGGGCTCTGATGTTCGATTGCGCCGGCCAACCTGCGGTCGGGGTCGTGAGCGTGCCGGCGGGGGACGCGCCCAGCGGCGGCATCGTGATCGTTGTCGGTGGGCCGCAGTACCGCATCGGCAGCCATCGGCAGTTTGTGCACCTGGCGCGCAGCGCGGCGTCGCAGGGGATGGCCGTGCTGAGGTTCGACTACCGCGGCATGGGCGACTCTTGGGACGCGCTGCGTGACTTCGAGGGCGTCGAGGCAGATGTGCGGTCGGCCGTCGATGTCTTCTTCCGCGAGGTGCCGTCGATGAAGCAGGTCGTGCTCTGGGGCTTGTGCGATGGCGCCAGTGCGTCGTGCCTGCATGCGCCGGCCCAGGATGCCCGCATTGCGGGGCTGATTCTGGTGAACCCCTGGGTGCATACCGCCGCCGGCGAGGCTGCGACGCGCCTGAAACACTATTACCTGAAACGTCTGACGGAGCCGGCCTTCTGGCGCAAGCTGCTGCGGGGCGGTGTATCGATGGGTCGTTCCCTGAGTGGGCTCCGGCGTACCCTGGGTCAGCTGTTTTCCGGAAAAGCCGGGCAAGGGGCTGTCGGCGTCGATTCAGCCGGTGCGTCCTCGGCTGATGGGCCGGCGCACAGAAATGCGGCGGGCAGCTTGCCCCAGCGCATGGCGGCCCGCTTGAAGGCTGCTGGACATCCGGTGGCCATCGCCCTGAGCGGAGACGATCGGGTGGCTCGTGAGTTCGAGGATGTCGCGATGCCCATGCGGGAGTGGCGCGATGTGCTGCAGCACCAGTTGCTGTCGCTGGAGCGCATTCCGCAGGCCGATCACACGCTGTCGTCCCTGCCTTGGAAAGAGCATGTGGCGCGTTGGAGCATCCATTGGGCCTCGCACATGACACGCGCAGGTGAGCGCGCGACGGCCTCTTCGCCAGAGGAGCCGGTTCATCCCGGACACCCCAAGCCGGTCGCGGTGACTTGATCGGCGCCCGGCTACGCGGTCAACCGGCGCGTCCCACGATGGACGCCGTGGCGATCAGGTCTTCCAGCAAGGCCATGGCGATGGGGCCGCTGGTTTCGAACGGGTCGAGTTCGGGCCGGGGGCTGTACTTGAGCACCAGCGAAGGGTTGACTCGCGCCAGGTTGACCTGACCCATGGTCCAGCCGGCAAAGCGCCTCTCTCGAATTTCTTCGTAGTGCAGCAGCGTCACCTGTTGGTGGCGAGGGTCCGACACGATCTGGTTGTACAGGGTGTTGACGGCCTCGCGTCCGCCCTCGAGCACCTGCATGAAGACATCGCCGCCATGGCACAGGATGCCCGTGATGCCGAGCGCGGGGTTGTGGGCGCGTGAGCGGACGAGGATCTGGTCGATCATCTCCGGCGTGACGGCCTCGGCGCGCGAGGCGTACAGCAGACGGACGAGCATGGGGCCTCCAGAAAGCGGTGCGGTCGGGGTCAGGCGCGGCGCTGGCCGAGCAGCGACAGGAATTCCCGCCGCAGGTTCGGGTCCTTCAGGAACGAGCCGCGCATCACGCTGTTGATCATCTTCGATTCCAGGTCGCGCACGCCGCGCCAGCCCATGCAGAAATGGTCGGCTTCCATGACCACGGCCAGGCCGTCGGGCTGCATCTTGTCGTTGAGCAGGTCGGCCACCTGGGTGACGGCTTCTTCCTGGATTTGCGGACGGCTCATGATCCATTCGGCCAAGCGGGCGTATTTGGACAGGCCGATGAGCGCCGAATGCTCGTTGGGCATCACGCCGATCCACAGCTTGCCGATGATGGGACACAGGTGGTGCGAGCAGGCGCTGCGCACGGTGATCGGGCCCACGATCATCAGCTCGTTGAGGTGCTCGACGTTCGGGAACTCCGTGACCGGCGGTTCGGCCTCGTAGCGACCGCGAAACACCTCCTGCAGGTACATCTTGGCCACCCGGCGGGCGGTTTCCTGCGTGTTGTGATCGCTCTGGGTGTCGATGACCAGGCTCTCCAGCACGCCCTGGAGCTTGTCTTCCACCTCGTCGAGCAGGGCGGCGAGCTCGCCCGGCTCGATGTAGGCACTGATGTTGTCGTTGGCGTGGAATCGCTTCTGCGCGGCCTGAAGCCGCTCGCGAATCCGGCGGGAAACGGGCACGCCTTCGTCTTCAAGGACCGGTGCGGGGGAGGGTGGTGTGGTCATGGCTTGGCACCCGAATAGGGTGGGCGCTGCTGCGAAATCAAGGGTGATCCTAGCAGTGGGTCCGCAACCGTGCAGGATCAGGGTTGGATCCTGTGACCGTGGGCTTCGCACGAATGTCACACCCACACGAGGGGAATTCAGGGTTAACCCTGTTCGGGGCCGCGTGTCCCTTCGGCCCAATGCGAGCTCGCTGTTGATGACATCTTCATGACCACGCCAGAAAGCCTGCGCCGCCGCGCCGCCGTCCTTGTGCTGGAGCCTTGGCTCTCCCCTGAAGCCCTGAGTGAGGCGCTGGTGCTCCAACTCGACACCATGCGTGACAACGGCGTCGGCACGCTGATCCGTTACGTGGACAGCTTGGGTGAGCGTCACGAGTGGGATGCGGCCCTGCGCAAGCGGTTGTATGCCGGGCTGTTTGCGGCCCTGTCGCGGCCCGAGGGTGAGCTGCCGGCCGATCCTTGGCCCGGCGGCCTTTCGCCATACGCCGCTCGGCCCCCCGTCGAGGCGGTACCGACCGCCCCGGCCCCGGCGTCCATGACCGTGTCGCCCGCCGCACCGGTTCCTCCGTCGGGGATCAAGCCGTCGGAACCCTGGGGTTCTGCGCCCGTGCCCGTTGGGGCCTCGAGCCCTGGCCCGGCCGTGGATCCGGATGCGGTCGCGGTGTTTGCTGCGCTGACGAACGATGTTCTCGCGCAGGCACAGCGCCTGCACCCCGATGCCGTGGCGGAAATCGCCCGGGACATGCGCGAGCGCCTGGGTCAGACGGTGTTGCCCCAGGGGTTGGCGGACGCTGCACGCCAAGCGTGGAGCAATCCCTTGTCCAGCAGTTGGGCCTTGAGCGGTGACACCGCCGCCTTGCGCCGTCTGGGGGGGCTGTTGCAGGACGCGCTGATCGAAGCGTTTGGCGCGGCGGGCACGCGCCAGGTGCTGCAGCGCGCCATCCGCACGGCCTCGTCGCTGCCTCAGGCTCGCCGCTGTCCGCCGCAGGAGCTCCTGCGTTGGCTGTGAAGCTGAGCAGGACGTTCCGCACTGCTCCGTCGTCGATTTTCTGCCGTTGATCCCGAGGACTTCCATGCGCTTCCCCGAAGTCGATTCCGCCTCCTTCGCCGGCACCGACGGTGTCGATCCCATCACCGCCGAGGATCGCAGGGTCATCGTGGCTTCCTCGCTGGGCACGGTGTTCGAGTGGTACGACTTCTATCTGTACGGCGCGTTGGCCACGGTCATCGCTCAGAAGTTCTTTGCCGGCCTGGACGCGACCGCGGCGTTCATTTTTGCGCTTCTGGCGTTCGCCGCGGGCTTTCTGGTGCGGCCCTTGGGCGCGGTGGTGTTCGGGCGCCTGGGTGACTCGGTGGGACGCAAGAAGACCTTCCTCGTCACGCTCCTGCTGATGGGGCTGTCCACGGTTGCAGTGGGTGTCCTGCCGGACTTCGCCAGCTGGGGTTGGGCGGCACCGACGCTGCTCGTGGTGCTGCGCATGCTGCAGGGCCTGGCCTTGGGGGGCGAGTACGGCGGAGCGGCCACGTATGTGGCCGAACATGCGCCTCAGCACCGCCGGGGCGAGTTCACGTCCTGGATCCAGACCACGGCCACCATGGGGCTGTTCCTGGCGCTGATCGTCATCTCGGCGGCGCGCTTTGGTCTGGGTGAGGCGGCGTTTGATGCCTGGGGCTGGCGCTTGCCTTTCCTGGGCTCGGCGCTGCTGCTGATCGTGTCGGTGTGGATGCGCGGTTCGATGAACGAGTCGCCGGCCTTCGAGAAGATGCAGCGCGAGGGCACGGTGTCCAAGGCGCCTCTGTCGGAGTGCTTCGGACAGTGGAAGAACCTCAAGGTGATCCTGTTGGCGCTGTTCGGCGTCGTCGCCGGTCAGGCGGTGATCTGGTACACGGGCCAGTTCTACGCCTTGTTTTTCTTGACCAGTGTGCTCAAGGTGGACGTGGGTGAGGCCAATGCCCTGATGGCCGTGGCCCTCGCGCTGGCCACGCCGTTTTTCGTCATCTTCGGCCGATTGTCGGACCGCATCGGTCGCAAGCCTGTCGTGCTGCTGGGCATGCTGCTGGCCTGCGTGAGCTACATGCCCTTGTTCAATGCCCTGACCGAGGCCGCCAACCCGGCCCTGGCCCAGGCACTGCGTTCGCAGCAGGTGGTGGTGCAGGCCGATCCGATGACCTGTTCCTTCCAGGGCAGCCCGATCGCGCGCGAGCAGGACTTCTCCTCGGCCTGCGATCTGGCCAAGCGTGCGCTGACCCAGCGCTCGGTGAGTTACCGCAACGATGCGTTGCCTTCCGGTCGTGCCGCCATGGTCCTGATCGGGGATGAGCTGCTGCCCGTGCCCAATGCCGAATACGTGGCCGGCAGTCAGATCTATACCGAAGAGAGTGCGGCGCAGGTCAAGGCTTTTCGTCAAACCCTGGCCGAGCGCCTGAACGCTGCAGGCTACCCAGAGCGGGCCGATCCGGCGCAGATCCAGCGCGTCAAGGTGGTGGCCATCCTGACGGCCCTGGCCCTGTTGGTGACGCTGGTGTACGGGCCGCTGGCGGCCCTGCTGGTGGAGCTGTTCCCGACCCGCATCCGCTACACCTCGCTGAGTTTGCCGTACCACCTGGGCAACGGCTGGTTCGGCGGCCTGATGCCCACTTTCGCCTTTGCCATGGTGGCCAGTCATGGGGACGTGTACCAAGGGCTCTGGTACCCGATCGTCATCGCCGGGATCTCGTTCGTGATCGGGCTGCTGTTCCTGCGCGAGACCAAGGACGTCGACATCTACGCCAAGTTCCTGTACTGGCATCCGAACCGACTGGGGCGTTGATCGGCTTGCGGCCGTCGGACCTGCCAAGGGCGCCTTTGGCGGCCACATTGAGAATTGTTGCCGCCGCAGCACGTTCTGCGGGAAAACAGGGAAGACCCCGGCTGCCCATCGCTTGACCTTTGTGCGTCAATAGCTGTTCCCACCTCACAGACTTGGAGACAAAGATGATGAAGCGACGGTTTGCCTTGACCCTGACGGCCGTGGCCAGCAGCACGACGGCGCTGGCGCAAGTGCCTCCCGAAGGGGTTCAGATGTACGGGGTGGTGGATGTGGGCATCCACCATGTGTCGGGCCTGAAGGGCGGTTCCCGCACCGACTTGGCCAGCGGGATCATGGAAGGTTCGCGACTGGGTTTCCGCGGCACCGAGACGCTCAAGCCCGGCTGGAAGACGATCTTCGTGGCTGAAAGCCGGCTGGAGGCCGACAACGGCACGCTCAGCAATCAGCCCATGTCCGGCAGCCAGGTGCCCGACCGCCTCAACACCGCAACCGCGCTGGGGCTGCCCACGGCGCTGCAGCCGGCCGTGACGGCGGTGGCAGCCTCGCTTGGCAGCACGGTTGGTGTCAACCTGGACAAGAAGTTCTTTGACCGGCAAATGTTCCTGGGGCTGGTGACGCCGATCGGCGCCTTCCTGGGCGGACGTCAGTACACCCCGGCCTACGAGATGGCCGCCAATCTGGACACGACGACGACGCAGTCGGCGCTGGCCGCGGGCCAACTGGCCAGCCTGCCGGCCGGGTTCGACATCCGCGTGAGCAACGCGCTGGCGTACCGGGCAGAGCTTGGCGGCTTTTCCGGGGCGCTGATGTATGCCTTTGGCGAGGTGTCGGGCAAATCCTCGGCCGGTCGCCTGTGGGGCATCAACGCCATGTACAAGGGCCAGGGCTACAAGGTGGGCGCGGCCTACAACACGCGCAACAACGAGCTGGGTGAGAAGTCGCTGACGTCGGCGGTGCTCGGTGGGGCGGTGGATGTCGGCAAGGGGGCGGTCAGCGGTTTTGTGGCCTCGTTCAAGGACGACCACCCGACCGGTGTCTCGACCATCGCTTCGACGTTGACGGCCGCCAACGCCAGTCTGGCCGCGGTGGCGCCCACGGTCCAGGCGGCATTCACCGAGGCGCTCAAGCAGGACTCCCGTCTCTTGCACATTGGCTACCGCTTCCCGTTTGGCCCCCACCCCACGGATGCGCTCTACCTTTCGTACAGCCGTTTCAACGATCGCCGCCCGGCCAATGCGGACACGAACTCGTACGGCTTTGCCTACACCCATGCTTTCTCGAAGCGGACCGACGCGACCTTCATCGTCGCGCGCTACGACAACAAGAACTGGGGTCAGGCGGCGCCCGGCGGCAACGGCTTCCTGGGCGGGGTCACCGCTTCGGCAGGCACCGATGCAAACAGCATCGCACTGAGCCTGCGTCACCGCTTCTGACGGCGGCGCCAGGCTTTTTCGAGTTCGACAGCCGCTCCCACCACACCCGCGCCACCCAGGCACCAGCCCAGTTCGGCGGCGCTCAGGGCGTGGGTGTGGAAGACTTCCTGCAGGGGCGGCACGTACAGGACCGCCAGCTGTAGAACGACTGTGAGCAACACCGCCCCCACCATGGGTGGGTTGCTGCGCCAGTCCATGCGCCACAGCGGAACGGTTTCGGAGCGGATGGCCAGAATGTGGGTCATCTGGGCCAGCGTCAGCGTGGTGAACACCATGGTCTGGCCGTGCGGGTTGCCCTCACGCAGGGTCCAGGCCTGCATGGCCAGGCTCAGCCCTCCCATCAGCAGTCCGACCACCAGAACGTGTTGCCACAGGCCGTGGGCAAACAGGCTTTCCGAGCGGGGGCGTGGCGGGCGGCGCATGGTGTCCGGCTCGGCCGGCTCGGTGGCCAGCGCCAAGCCCGGCAGCCCGTCGGTCACCAGATTGATCCACAGGATGTGGACGGGCAGCAGCGGCACGGGCAGGCCGAACCAGGGCGCGAGGAACAGCGTCCAGATCTCGCCGGAGTTGCCCGTCAGGGCGTATCGCACGAACTTGCGGACGTTGTCGAAGATGCGCCGACCTTCGTGCACCGCCGTGACGATGGTGGCGAAATGGTCGTCGAGCAGCACCAGCGCGGCGGCCTCGCGCGCCACGTCGGTGCCGTTGCGTCCCATGGCCACGCCGATGTCGGCAGCCTTGAGCGCGGGGGCGTCGTTGACCCCGTCACCCGTCATGGCCACGTAGGCGCCTTGGGCCTGAAGTTCCCGGACGATGCTGATCTTCTGCGTCGGGTCCACCCGCGCGAAAACACAGGCTGCGGTCACCGTGGTGGGCCAGGCCTCCGGGTCCAGGCGGCTCAGCTCGGCTCCGGTGACGACCGGCTGTGGCGCTCCCGGCGAAGCGCAGGGGCTGTCCAAGATGCCCAACTGCCGAGCGATGGCCCCGGCCGTGGCCGGATGATCGCCGGTGATCATGACGACGCGGATGCCTGCCTGCATTGGGCCACGGCCGCGGCGGCTTCCGGGCGGGGGGGATCCAGCAGGGCGACGAGGCCAAGCAGGGTGAGTTCGCGCTCCACCGATTCCGCGTCCAGTCCGTGGGGATCATGGGTGCCGGCCGGCCAGCTGCGTTGCGCGAACGCCAGCACACGCCAGCCCTGGGTGGCCCAGGTCTGGGCCACGTGGGCCCAGGCAGCGATGTCCGGATCGGCGCAGCGCGGCAGGACCGACTCGGGGGCCCCCTTGGTCACGCTCAAGCAGCCGCCGTCCTGCGGGTGCAGCGTGGTCATGCGCTTGCGATCGGCATCGAACGGCCAGTCCTGAATGCGGGGCCAGCGCTGACGGAAGTGGGTGACGGGGTCGGTGGTCGGAAGGCCCCGCAGTGCGCCGTCCAGCAAGGCGGTTTCGGTCGGGTCGCCGATCCATCGGGCCGGTTCCGGCTTGTGGTCGGCGTCGGGCGACGGAGCTTCTTCGCTGGGGAGGGGAGCGGCGGGAGCGGGCTGGGCGTCGTTGCACAACACGGCCGCACGCCAAAGGTCCGACGTGTCGGACGGCGCCTCACCCTCCGCATCCAGGCGAGTGCAGGCCTGCTGCACCTGCATGCGGTTTTGCGTCAGGGTGCCGGTCTTGTCCGATGCGATGACGCTCACCGAGCCCAGGGTTTCGACCGCCGGCAGGCGGCGCACGAGGGCCTGGCCCTGCGCCATGCGGCGTGCGCCCAGGGCCAGCAGCACCGTGACCACGGCGGGCAAGGCTTCCGGGATGGCGGCCACAGCCAGGGAGATGGCGGTCAGAGCCATTTGCCACACGGGTTCGCCGCGGGCCACTCCCAGACCAAACATCCACACGCAGATGACCAGTACGGCCACCGACAGCCGCCGCCCCAGCCTTGCCAGCCGTTGCTGCAGCGGGGTGGGCTTGGGGACAGAGTGTCCGAGCAGCCCGGCCACCCGCCCCAGCTCGGTGTGGCTGCCGGTGGCCACCACCACACCTTCGGCGTGACCGTGTGTCACCCAGGTGCCCTTGAACGCCATGTTCAGACGGTCTCCCAGGGGGGGCTCCGCCGCATCGTCGGTCGGTGTCAGGGGTCGGGAGTGTTTGTCGACCGTCACCGACTCTCCGGTGAGTGCGGATTCGTCGATCCGCAGTTGGGTCACGCGGAGCAACCTCAGGTCGGCCGGCACCTGGGCACCGGCCTCCAGCACGACGATGTCGCCGGGCACCAGTTCCCGGGCATCCAGGTCGAGCACGCGACCGTCGCGGCGCACCAGGGTCCGGGTGAGCGAGAGTCGGTTCAGGGCCTGCAGCGCGCGATCGGCCCGCCACGACTGCACCGCGCTGATGGTGCCGTTGACGACGATGATCACCACGATGACCAAGGCATCGGTGTGCTCGCCCAGTGCCAGGGCAACGCCCGCAGCCGCCAGCAGCACCGCGGTCATGAAGTCGAGAAAGGGTTCGAGCACCCGGTGCCAGAAGGGGCGGCTGGGCGGCTCGGGCCAGTGGTTGAGTCCGTGGACCTCTTTCCGTACCTGCACGGCGGAGGTGTTCAGGCCACCGTCCGGGTCGACGTCCCACCGCCGGGTCACGGCGTCGCCGTCCAGCCGGTGGGGCCCCGGCACCGATGTGTCGTCGAGGAGTGGGGCGGGATCTTGCGCAGGCCTGCTCATGCATTGAGCTTAGCGGGCGGTCCGGTCTGCGCAGATGACGCGGGGCAAGAGTCCTGACCCAGCCTCTGCTTAATGAAACGCCATTATCATTAAAGGCATGTGCCGCATCCCCGTCCTTCCTGATCCTGAGGCGGAGGTGCGTCCATGCTGATGGGGTGGGCTGTGCGCCTGACGGTCGTCGCAGGTCTGTGGGTCGTGATCTGGTCCGCGGTGGCCTGGGCTTCGGCATGAACTCCGGCATGCCCGCAGTGCTGGAGCTGGACAACGTCACGGTGGCCTACCGAGGTCACCCCGCGCTGCATCATCTGCGCGGCCGGGTCGAGCGGGGCTCGCTCACGGCCGTCACGGGGCCCAATGGGGCCGGCAAGAGCACGCTGCTGGGCGCGCTGACGGGTGAGATTCGGCCGGTGCAAGGGGGGATTCGCCGGGCGCCGGATGTGCGTCTGGCGTATCTCCCTCAGCAGTCGCGCATCGACCGCAGCTTTCCGATCCGCGTGCTGGACGTGGTGGCCACGGGGCTGTGGGCCGAGTTGGGGTGGTGGAAGCGCCTGACGGCTGCACAGCTCCGGCGCATCGAGTCCGCGCTGGACACCGTCGGCCTGGCTGGTTTTGAGCACCGCACCATTGCCGAGATGTCGGTCGGGCAGTTTCAGCGCCTGCTGTTCGCCCGCCTGCTGTTGCAGGATGCCGATGTGCTGCTGCTGGACGAGCCGTTCAATGCAGTCGACGCCCGCACGACGGCCGATCTGCAGCATGTGATCCAGGACTGGCATCGCCAGGGGCGCACGGTGATGGTGGTGCTGCACGACCTGGCCCAGGTGCGGGCGCATTTCCCCCAGACCCTGCTGCTGGCGCGTCACGTCGTGGCCTGGGGGCCGACGTCCGAGGTCTTGTCGGACGCGCACCTGGCCCAGGCCCGCCGCATGTCGGAGACCTGGGACGAAGAGGCACCGCGCTGCGCGGCCGCCCCCTCCAGCCGTTGAGCGCGCCCGGTGTCCACCCGCTGTTTGTGAATGGATCGGTCTTGATGGACTTTGTTTACGGCACGCTGGTGCAGCCCTTCGTCGAGTTCGCGTTCCTGCGCCGGGCTCTGGCGGCCAGCGTGGCGCTGGGCCTGGGCAGCGCGCCGCTGGGGTGCTTTCTGGTGCTGCGTCGCATGAGCCTGGTGGGGGATGCGATGGCGCATGCCCTGCTGCCGGGGGTGGCGGCCGGGTTCATGCTGGCCGGCTTCTCGATTTCAGCGATGAGCGTGGGGGGACTGTTGGCGGCATTGGTCGTGGCGGCGCTGGCCGGTGCGGTCACCCGGGCGACGGGGCAGCGCGAAGACGCGAGTTTTGCCGCCTTTTACCTCGTGGCCCTGGCCTTGGGCGTGCTGATGATCTCCTCACGGGGCAACAGCGTGGACCTGATGCACATCCTGTTCGGCAGCGTGCTGGCTGTGGACGAGTGGTCCTTGAAGTGGATTGCCGGCGTCAGCAGCCTGAGCCTGGCGGCGCTGGCCGTGATGTGGCGCCCGCTGGTGCTGGAGAGCTTTGACCCTGCGTTCCTGCGCATGGTCAGCCGCTCCGGGGGACTGCTGCATGCGGTGCTGCTGGGACTGACGGTGTCTCAGCTCGTGGTTGGCTTCCAGGCCATGGGTACGCTGATGGCCGTGGGCTTGATGATGCTGCCGGCGACGGCAGCGCGTTTCTGGGCCGAACAGGTGTGGAGCCAAGTGGCTGCGGCGATGGTGTTGGCCGTGCTGAGCGCAGTGACGGGCCTGCTGCTGTCCTTCCACTTGGAGTGGCCGTCGGGGCCGGCCATCGTGCTGGTCGCTGGCGGTCTGTACGTGGTGTCCATCGGGGTGGGCTGGCGCGAGGGCCTGGGGTGGCGCTGGTGGCGTCGGCGCTCTCACCGGGTGGCGTGAACGGGACGACAGTGTGGGTGCGATGACGGGACGCGCAAAGAATGGTCGGCGGCAGCTGTTGCTCCGGCTGGGAGTCGGTTTGATGGGGGTGGCCGTCGGGCGGGTTCAGGCTGGGACGTCGGTGCTGCAGGCCCCGGTGGCGGTGGTGACCAGTTTTTCGATCTTGGCCGATCTGGTGGCGCAGGTGGGTGGGCCGTGGGTGAAGGTCGAGTCGCTCGTCGGTCCGGATGCCGATGCCCATGCCTTTGAACCGACGCCACGCACCGTGCAGATCCTTGCCCGCGCCGAGCTGGTGGTGGTCAACGGTCTGCATTTCGAGGGCTGGATCGAGCGGTTGGTGCGCGTCAGCGGGTTTCGCGGGGTGCAGCTTGAAGCCAGCCGGGGCGTGACGCCGCGCCGCCTCGGGCGCGAGATCGATCCGCACGCCTGGCAGGACCCGGCGGTGGTGCGGCGTTATGTGCTCAACATCCGCGAGGCGCTGCAGCGTCTGAGGCCCGAGGCCGCAGCCGATCTGCAGCAGCGCGCCGATGCCTACCTGGCCAGACTGGATGCGCTGGATCGCTTGACGCGCAATGCCTTGGCCGCAGTGCCGGCGGCCGAGCGGCGCATCGTCACGACGCACGACGCGTTCGGCTACTTCGCCCAGGCCTATGGGGTGGAGTTTTTGTCCATCCAGGGTTGGAACCGACAGGGCGAGGCGTCGGCCGCAGACGTGGCCCGGCTGATCCGCCTGCTGCGTCAGCAGAAGGTGCGGGTGGTGTTTGTTGAAAACATCGCCGACCCGCGGCTCATCCAGCAACTGGCTCGGGAAGCGGGGGCGGTGGTGGGCGGCACGCTGTACTCCGACGCGCTTTCACGCCCGGGCACGTCCGCAGACACCTACCTCAAGCTGTTCGAGCACAACGCCCGCACGATCGCCGAGGCGTTGAAGTCGGCACAGGCTTCCGCGCGCTGACGGTTCGTGCGGATGGCCGAACCTGGGCGGGCAATCCCCACACAGGTTCGGTCCGTCGATGCCGCTCTGGAGGCCGGTGCAGCGATCAGTCCGCCGCAGGGGTCAGGTGCTGCATTGCCGACTCCCATTGCGCACTCAGTTCGGTCAGCAGTGCGCCGTCCGCGAAGGGTCGTTTGGAGGCCACTGCCCGCGCGCCTTTAAGGATGAAGGTCTTGGCCAGCGCCGCCACTTCCAGCAGATGGGTGGCCGCCTGCCGGTAGGGGTGATCCTCTTCGGCCTCCAGCCAGCGCAGGTGGTGGGCGGCCAACTCGGCCGCAGAGCCCAGCTGGCGCGTGGCCGCAAAGGCCCAGGCGTGGTAGTGGTTCAGGCCCTGTTCCTGCAGCGAGGGCAGCTCGTCCTGGTAGCGCGCGGCGAAGCGCTCGACCGGGTTGTCCGACGGGCGGCGGCGCAGGGCGCGCTGCAGCATCGGCCTGGCCAGGGCGCGCAGGTCCTCGCCGGAGCGCTGGATGCGTTGGCGCAGGTCGATCACTTCGGCGTAGAAGGGCATCAGCGGTGGCTCGGCCGCCGGCCCGATCGCGAAGGTCTGTTCAAAGTCCTCGCCATCGAGTTGGTAGTAGCCGGCGTTGTGGAAAAAGCCCAGCCGCTGACCGGCTTCGTCCAGCTCGTTGAGGACGATGGTGGTCTTGGTGTGCTTGGTGCGGTAGTCGGTGCCGGCGGTGTCGGGCAGCCACCAGGCGTCGGACTCGGTGGCGATCAGGCGGCCAGCGGCCAGGTGCTCGCGGGCGTGCTCGATCAGCGGGCGCCACACGGTCAGCTCCTGCACGTCGATGCCGTAGAGCACGTACAGGTCGTCCAGAGAAGGTTTGTAGAACGTCCACTGGTCGCCCAGGAAATCGATGCCCAGCGTGAAGCCCAGGCAGGCGGCCGGGTCGTGACCCAGCGCACCCAACAGGCCGATCCACAAGTCGGCGTAGCAGTTCTTCTCGACCCAGATGCGGTCGCCGTGATGCAGCTCGTGCGGCACGTGGTCCTCGGCCCGCAGGCCTGGGATGACGCACCGCACGGGCGGTGCCTCGACCTCGGCCGTCGGCACCTGGAGGAGCGGGAAGGGCGCATCCATGGGCTTCACCCCCAGAGTTGGGCCCACACCTCGGCGGGCCACGCCTTGGGATCGAAGCCGTGGTGCTTGATCAGGGCCAGCGTCACGCGTTCCAGGCCGAAGCCCAGGCAGGCGGTGTTGGCCTGCGACTCGTCCGAGTTGCGGATGCCGAAGACCGACGTGAAGTGGTCCTGGTGCCAGTTGAACGAGCAGATGGCTGTGGGCTTTTCTTCGGAGATGACCGGGCACAGGATCTCGAACTTCAGGCGCTGGTCCTTCTGGCTGGCGGCCATGAAGCGGCCGCCGCGCCCGAAGAACGGGTCGCTGGCCACGTCCGACGCCACCGGCAGGCCCAGGCCACCCAGCAGGGTCAGGGCGCGTTCCAGCCACTGGTTGCGCCACTCGACCACCTCTTCGGGCTTGCCCACGCGGATGTACTCCCGCATGCGGAAGGACTGCAGGCGCGTCGGCTCATCCGAGGGCTCGTGGCGATAGACCCAGTTCAGCGTCGTCACCAGCCGGCCGCCTTGCGGCAGCAGCCCGGAGAACATCGGGTAGACCGGGTAGCACGCCGCCGGGGTCATCATGACCTCGGTGATGTCGAGCAGGTCTTCCCAGCGCTCGCCGTCGTGGATGCGGCGCGAGATTTCCTTGGCGGTGGCTTCATCCCGCTCGAAGCTGTGGACCGAACCCGCGAGCTGCGGGAAGTTGTCCATGTAGCCGACCTTCTCGATCAGCGTGCGCGGCACGACGGGCGGGAAGGTCATGAGCTCGGCGCCGTCCGCGGCGGCCGTGCGGGTGACGAGGTCGTTGAAGCGGTTGAGGATGTCCTCGAACACCTGGCTGCGGCCGTAGCCGCCGCGCACCCCGGTGGGCAGGATCAGGCCGTGCTCGACGAGCTGCTGGTAGAAGGTCTCGATGTCGTAGTGCATGCGGTCGTCCCCGGGGCTCACTCGTCCTTCAGCACGGTCAGCAGGGCGGCGCTGCGGCCACGCATGCGCTCGTTGGTGATCATCAGCGGGGCGCTCAGCGCGTCGCGGTAGTGGCGGCCCAGCGACAGGGTGCTGTCGTTCTTGTAGGCGGGCAGACCGATGATCAGCATGGCCTGATGCACGAGCTCGTGCACTTTTTCCGAGCAGTCGATCTTCAGGCTGTTCATCTTCAGGCCCCAGCTCATCTTGAGCAGGTCTGCGCGGGCGCCGCGGGCCTCGATCTCGTCGAACTCGCGGGCCACCGATTGCCAGTTGTTGCGCATCGCCTGCAGGTCGGCCATGGCGGTGGCCAGCTGCTTGGCGGTGGCGGGGGGCTCACCACCCGGGTTCTTGCGGGCGGCCGCGCGCACGGTGCTCGCGGCCTTGTTGACGGCGTCGGTGGCGATGCCGCACCACAGCGAGGACCACAGGATGTGCGAATACGGCACCATGCTTTGCGCCGCGCTGTCGGCGAAGCTGCCCGGCACGACCTGCTCGATCGGCGCGTTGGACTCCAGACGGAAGCCGGGGCTGACGGTGCCGCGCATGCCCAGGGTGTCCCACGAGGTGGTCTGGGTCAGCGTGTAGTCGCCTTTCTTGACGAAGGCCAGGATCTGATCGCTGTCGGCCGCGTCGTTGTCGCGGCGGCAGGTCACCAGGATGGCGTCGGCGTCGGCGCAGTAGGAACCGGTGGTGGCTTCCTTGACCAGGGTGAAACGATCGCCTTCGCGCTGAAGGGCGCAGATGGAGGTGCGGGTGCTGCCCCAGGTGCCGACTTCGGAGGTGATCGATGCCAGCAGGTACTGCTTCTTGACCAGCTCGCGCAAGTAGGCGTCGAAGAAGGGCGCGCCGATACCGTGGCGCACCAGGGTGCCCAGCTGGCTGTAGTGCATGGCCAGGACCATGCCGGAGGAGCCGCAGGCGCCGGCAATCACCGAGCAGATCTGGCCCAGCTCGCGCATGCCCAGACCAGGGCCGCCGTGGCTGGGGGGAACCGCTGCCGACAGCAGACCGACCCGACGCATGGCATCCACCGACTCCTTCGGGAAACGGGCTTGGGCGTCGACAGAGGCCGCGTTGGGAGCGACCACCTCTTCGGCGATGCGTTTGGCGGCGTTCAGGAATTCGTCAAACGTGGTGGGCAGGCGTTGGGTGTCCATGGTCGGCGGTGGGTTGATGTGAACGAAAGGTTTTGCGCGGGTCGGCCCGCTGCTGTCACTCGTCGTTGTCGGCGCACCGGATCGGGACTGAACCTCTCCCCACGCAACGGGCCGGCCTTGTGTGACGCATGCCCGTTCCTGGAGGCTGAGAGCTTGAAGTGCCCTGCAGATTCAGTGCGCCGAGCCGATCCGTACGATGTGCCGGAAACGGCTGCGATGTAACATACTGTAATCGTAGTATTCAAATGAACAACACGGGAAGGCTCATGCTCCGGCGTCGCTGTCTGGTCACGGGGAAAGGAAGAACTGTCTCGTCAGGTCTTGATCGGTCGCAAATGAGCGGGGGAGGCGGGCATCCCGCGTCGGCCTTTCAGGTGCGAACCGGCGTGGATCTGGCTGCCGTGGAAGCCGTGCGCCGTTCCGTGACGGACTTTGGCGACGCTTACCTCAAGCGCGTGTTCACTCCGACCGAAATCCAGCAGGCCAGTGACGGTGCCGATCCGTCGCCCGCCCGTTTGGCCGCCCGGTTCGCGGCCAAGGAGGCGGCGATCAAGGCGCTGGACTGGTGCGACGCCCCGCGGGTGTGGACGGAGTTTGAAGTGCGCTGCGAAGCGCATGGCGCGCCCCGTATCCTGCTGCACGGCACCGCCGCTGAACGTGCCCGGCGGCTGGGCGTGTGCAGCCGCTCCGTCAGCCTGAGCCACGAAGGTGAGCTCGCGCTGGCCTGCGTGACCCTGTTGTGCGGACCTTCGCCTTTCGCCATTTCTCAAAGGAAAACCTCGACATGACCCAAGCCCAGGACACCACCACCATCGACGCAGAAATCCGCCAGGTGCTGACCGCCCATGCACGACTGGGCAGCGACGCCCATGCCCTGGATGCCGAGGCCGATCTGTATCAGGCCGGCATGAGCTCGCACGCCAGCGTGAACGTCATGCTGGCGCTGGAAGGGGCGTTCGACATCGAATTTCCGGACCACATGCTCAACCGCAGCGTGTTCGCCAGCGTGGCGGCCATCCGCTCGGCGGTGCAGGAGCTGCGCGGCGCATGACCGCACTCCCGCCGCTGCCGGTCCTGCGCTGGGGCCTGCGTTCTGTCGATCCTGCGCTGCGCATCGCGGCGGAGGAGGGTGTGGATGCGGGCGCGGCGGTCCCGGGCTGGCGGGTGTGTCACACGGCGCCTGGGGAGTGTCTCGATCCCGCGGCCTTGAATGCGCGGGACGGCACTTGGTGGCCAGTGTCGGCTGCCGAGCCGGTGGCCGCCCTTGTGGCCAGGGGCGAGGTGCCGAGCCCCACCGGCCACGGGGGACATCTTTCCAATCCCTATGACGCCCTCGACTGGTGGTTGCAACTGTGTTGGTCAGCACCAGCCGAGGCGCTGGCCGATGGTGCGCAGCCGGTGCTCTGCTTGGACGGCATCGCCACTTGGTCGCAGGTGTGGCTCAACGGCACCTCGCTGCTGGAGAGCCGCTCGATGCATCTGGAGCACCGGATTCCTGTCGGTGACGTGCTGCACGCGGGAGTCAACACGCTGACGGTCTGCGTGCGTGCACTGGATGCCGCGCTGTCGGCCCGCCATCCGCGCCCGCGCTGGCGGGCGCCAATGATCGAACACCAGCAACTGCGCTTCTGGCGCACCAGCGTGCTCGGTCGCACACCGGGGTGGTCACCACCGACGCCGGTGGTCGGGCTTTGGCGGGAGGCGTGGCTGGAGAGTCGTATTCCGGGCGAGGCCGCTGTTGGAGGGCCTGAGCCCGGTTCCGTGGAGCTGCGTGCTCGCCTCGACGAAGTTCGACCTTACGAGGGCCGCTTGTCCGTGGGCCTGCGCTGGTCGGGCCCACCGGCTCGGAGCTGGGTCGAGGTGCAGCGGTGTCGGCCTCAAGGTGGCGAGACCGCTGGGTCGGGGCCGGCCTTGGCCCAGGCGGCATTGATTCGATCCGACGACGGGCGGCTCACGGCGGAAGTCCGGGTGCCCGATGTTGAACGCTGGTGGCCGCACACCCACGGCGAGCCGGTGCTGCATGCGGTGACGGTGTGCATCGAGCGTTGCGAGGGGATGATTGAGCGGCGTTTGCTGGGCCGCGTCGGTTTTCGCTCGATCCAGGTGGATCGCAGCGGGGGAGATTTCCGCCTGAGCGTCAACGGCATTCCGGTGTTCGCTCGGGGGGCCTGCTGGACGCCGCTCGATGTGGCCCGGCCGGATGCCGAGCCGGCGCGCTATGCCGAGGCCGTTCTGCAGGTTCGGGACGCCGGCATGAATCTGCTGCGCGTGGCTGGGACGATGGTGTATGAGCCGGCCGCGTTCTTCGCGGCCTGCGACGAGGCCGGGGTGTTGGTCTGGCAGGAATTCATGTTCGCCAACATGGACTATCCGGACGCCGATCCGGGTTGGCTGGATGCGGTGCGTGCGGAGGTGGAGCAGCAGACACGCCTGTGGCAAGGACATCCCTGTCTGGCCGTGGTTTGCGGCAATTCGGAGGTGGAGCAGCAGGCGGCGATGTGGGGCGCCCCCCGGGCCCAGTGGGAGAGCGCGCTGTTTCACGAGCATCTGCCGGAGTGGGTGAGCCAGGCTTTGCCGGACACGGTGTACTGGCCTTCCAGTGCCCACGGTGGGGCTTTTCCGCACGCGGTCGATGCCGGCACGACGTCCTGCTACGCCGTCGGCGCCTACCTGCGGGATCTGGACGATGCCCGCCGGCAGGCGCCGGTCTGGGCCACGGAATGTCTGGCGTTTGCCAACGTCCCCACGCCGGCCACCCAGGACCGCATGCCCGGCGGCAGCGGCTTGCGGGTGACGCACCCCACATGGAAGCAGCGCACGCCGCGCGACCTGGGGGCCGGTTGGGATTTTGAGGATGTGCGCGACCATTACCTGGAACAGTGGTTCGGTGTCGACGCGCGCACGCTGCGCTACCGCGATCATGAGCGCTACCTGATGCTGTCGCGCATCGTCAGCGGCGAAGTGATGGCGTCGGCCTTGGCGGAGTGGCGTCGGCCCGGGGGGCGTTGTCGTGGAGCCCAGGTGTGGTTCCTGCGGGATTTGTGGGCGGGGGCAGGCTGGGGCGTGCTCGACGACCAAGGGCTGCCCAAACCGTGCTGGCACCTGTTGCGGCGCGTCCTTCAGCCCCAGGCTGTGCTGCTCAGCGACGAGGGTCACAGCGGGTTGATGCTGCACGTGCTCAATGAGCCGGGCCGAGCGCTGCACGGTCGGGTGGAAGTCGAGGTCTGGCAAGACTTGCGCTGCACCGACCGGGTCGAAACCGATGTCGATCTGTCCGCGCATGGAGCAATGTCCCTGCCGGTGTCCGAGCTGCTGGACCATTTCAGCGACCTGACCGATGTGTTCCGCTTTGGTCCTCGCCGGCATCAGGCGGTGCGGGCTCGGCTGTTCGATGTGGATGGGCGGGTGCTGGGCGCGCATTGGTATTTGCCGGGCCGTGGCGTGCATGATGTGCTGGACGTGCCCATGGCCGGGACCGACGCCGCGTTGACCGCTTCGGCCGCGCCGATGGGTGATCAAGGCGTTGAAGTGGTGATCCGCGCGCGCAGGCTTGCACTGTGGGTGCATCTGGACGTGCCCGGCTGGTGGGCCGAAGACGAGTATGTGCATCTGGCCGCCGGCGATGAGGTCCGGCTGCGCATGCATCGCCTGCCTGCGCCCGCGGTCGTGCCCAAGGTCTGGCGGGGCATGGCCCGTGCCGCGAATCTGGCTGCGCCGGCGGTCATTTCCTTCGCCCAGGAGCCGGCATGACGACCGTGTTCAGCACGACGCTCATTGGTGCCGAGATCGCGTCCAACGTGGACGCACCCGGCAACAGCTTGGGAGAGGGTTTTGCCGACACGGCGAGCCCCCGTTGGGTGGATTTGGTCACCGGCGAGGTGCAGTCCGAGCCTGTCACCGGCGCCCCACCGACCCAAGACGGGGTCGATGCACAACGGGGCGGTGTGCCCTTGTACCTGGGCCATGGCGTCCAGGACGGGTGCGATGAAGGTGCCCGCCGGTTTGCGGCGTGGTGGCATCCGGCCGCTGTGCGGTCGAAGACCGCACAGCGCCGGCATGCGGTGGTCTTGTGCGGTGCGCTGGGCCGGGAGGAGATGTCGTCCCATGCGTCCTTGCGCGCGCTGGCGCGCCAGCTCGCCGACGACGGCTATGCCAGCCTGCGTTTTGACTACCCCGGATGCGGAGACTCCGGGGGGGACGAGCTGGATCCTTCTGCCGTCGACGCCTGGCTGGAGTCCATCGAGACGGCGATGGAGGCCTTGCGGGAGCTTTCCGGCGTGGAGCGGATCGCGCTGTTGGGCGTGCGCGTCGGCGCTCTGCTGGCCGCCCGCGTGGCGCAGAAGCACCCGGATGTGGCGGCTGTGGCCTGCTGGATGCCGGTGCTCAGCGGCCGGACCCATCTGCGCGAGTTGCGTCTTCTGGGCGGCGGACCGGTGCCCGAGGCCGATGCCCCCGATGTGTTTGAAGCCGGCGGACATGCCATGCATGCTCAGGCCGTGCAGGCCCTGCAAGGTCTGGATGCCCGTCGGGCTCCCCTGCCCATGGCGCGCCGATGGCTGATTCTGGAGCGCGACGATCTGATCGACCCGCAGGGGCTGCCCGAGTGGGCCGAGCAGCTTCGCCGAACAGGTGCGCTGGTGGCCCATGAGCGTCTGCCGGGCTACGCGGCCATGATGCTCGACCCCCACCACTGTCGGGTGCCGCAGGATTGGTGCGATGCCACGCTGGAATGGCTCCACGCGCTGGAAGCCCCGTCTGGAGAGTGGGACGCTGCGGAGACGGTGGTGGCGCGTCTGCTGCGATCGTCGCGGGCGGTGCTGGAGCCGCCTGTGCGGGTCCATCCGGGGCGAGCGTCGGTGCTGCATTTGGCCGGCGTTCGAGAGGGCATGGTCCGGGTGCCTGCCGATGGCGTCGTGTTGAACGGTGTGGTCACGGAGCCAGAAGGGATGCAGGCGGCGTCTGGAGCCTCGGGCAAAGCCGTGCTTCTCGTCAATGCAGGTGGGGCCCGGCGTGTCGGTCCTGGGCGTCTGTATGTGAACGTGGCCCGAACCCTGGCCCGTGCCGGGCATGTGGTGCTGCGCGTGGACCTGTCCGGTATCGGCGAAACCGATGCGCGTGAGGGGGCACCCTTGCAGGTGGCCTACCCCCGTCGCGGCGCCGAGGAGGTGGTGGCCGCGATCGACTTCCTGCATGCCCGAACGGGGCGGCCGGTGGATGTGATCGGTCTGTGTGCCGGCGCCTACCATGCCCTGCATGCGGCGCTCCGGTGCCGCGCGCAGGGGGTGGATGGCCTGTCGGGCGTGCTGGCGATCAATCCGCTGACCTTTCATGACCCTGGGCCCCTGCTGCCCACGGGGGGCGGGGTGTCGGCCCACAAGGCGGCCAGCGAGATGGCACGCTATCGGGCGGGGTTGTGGTCAACGCAGCGGTGGAAGCGCTTGTTGAGCGGGAAAGTGGACTGGCGCGGACCTGCGCGGATCGTGGGGCGCCAGCTTCGGTCCAAGGCGCAAGCCTTGGGCCGAGAAGCGAGTCGAGCCCTGGGGCGGCCGCGGCCCGACGACGTCGGTGCGCAAATGGCTGCGTTCCTCGAAGCGGGAGGGGATCTTGGTTTCCTGTTCGCCGAGCAGGACCCCGGACCCGCGCTGTTGCGGAACGAGGCCGGATCGTGCGTGGCGCGCATGCAGCGCTCCGGTCGGTTTGCGGAGCTGACCGTGCCCCATGCCGACCACACGTTCACCCGGTGGGCGTGGAGGCAGACGGCGGTCCGCGAGATTCTGGGGTGGGTGCAGCGGGCGGGATAATCCGACCGTGAATCCTTCTGCGTCTTCTTCTCTCAGCCCCTCATCCGTTTCCCCGTGGCGCCTTTCCGTGGCGCCCATGCTGGACTGGACCGACCGGCACTGCCGCTACCTGCATCGCCTGATCACCCGCCACACCCGCCTGTACACCGAGATGGTCAATACCGGCGCGTTGCTGCACGGCGATCGACCTCGGCACCTGGACTTCCACGCGTGCGAGCACCCCTTGGCCCTGCAGCTGGGCGGGAGTGATCCAGCGGATCTCGCCGCCTGCGCGCGCTTGGCGCAGGATTGGGGCTACGACGAGGTCAATCTGAACTGCGGCTGTCCGTCCGAGCGGGTGCAGAAAGGGTCTTTCGGCGCCTGCTTGATGGCTGAGCCCCGGCTGGTGGCGGATGGGGTCAAGGCCATGCGGGATGCGTCGAACCTGTCGATCACCGTCAAGCACCGCATCGGCATCGACCGCGAAGAAAGCTACGGTTTCGTGCGCGACTTCGTGGGCACGGTGGCTGAAGCGGGTTGCGAGGTGTTCATCGTCCACGCCCGCAACGCCTGGCTCAAGGGCCTGAGCCCCAAGGAAAACCGCGACATCCCGCCGCTGCGCTACGAGCTGGTCTACCGGCTCAAGCAGGAGTTTCCGGCGCTGACCATCGTCATCAACGGCGGCATCAAGACCAACGAAGAGATCGCGACGCACTTGTCGCACGTTGACGGCGTGATGGTGGGGCGTCAGGCCTATCACGAACCTTGGCTGATGGCCGACTGGGACGCTCGCTTCTTGGGCGACGCGGCCTCCCACCCGGATCGCGCTGAGGTGGAGCAGGCCTGGTTCGAGCATCTGCAGAAAGTGCACGACGGTGGCCGCCCCTGGCCCACGGCGATGCGCCACGCCCTCGGGTTGTGGAACGGGGTCAAGGGTGCCCGAGC
Source organism: uncultured Sphaerotilus sp. (assembly GCA_964422355.1). Lineage (GTDB taxonomy): Bacteria > Pseudomonadota > Gammaproteobacteria > Burkholderiales > Burkholderiaceae_C > Sphaerotilus. The sequence goes on from CAYRBG010000009.1 coordinate 27,306, forward strand.
TTGGCGGCAGTTCTGGTCGGACCACCACCACCGCGACACCGCTCCGCTCGAACTGCTGGCGCAGTGGCGGGCCCGCACTTCGGCCCGAACCGGGCCGGTTGAACAGGGCTGATTCAGCCGGTCGGGAGCCGCGCACGCGGCCTGGTGATCCGGCCGACCGAGCTTGGAGGGCGCGCGCCTCAGGAGCGCCTGGCCAGCATGCGTTCTTGACAGGCCTCACCAAAGGCCAGGAACAGGGTCTGCGATTCGGGGTGCAGATGGGGGCGCCATTCTGGGTGCCATTGCACGCACAGGAAGAAGGCCAGGGCGTTCGGCGCAGAGAAGGCTTCGATCAGGCCGTCGGGGGCGCGGGCCTCCACGTGCAGGCCGGGGGCGAGCCGTTCAACCCCTTGGCCATGGACGCTGTTGACCGTTACCGACGCCCCGGCGCCGAACCAGCGCGCCATGCGGCCGTCGGGTTCGATGGTCACGGAGTGGGCCGGGGCGTATTGGACTTCGGCCGGCTGCCCGTCGGGAGCGCGGTGGTCGGCATAGGGGCCGGCGTCCTGCACCGCCTGCCAGAGCGAGCCGTCCAGGGCCACGTTGGCTTCCTGCAGTCCGCGGCAGATGCCCAGCAAGGGAACGCCGCGCGCCAGGGCGCCCCGGATCAGGGGCAGGGTCCAGGCGTCACGATTGGGGTCCTGGGGCAGGGAAGGATCTCGCACTTCCTGACCGTACAGCGCGGCCTGCACGTTGGAGCGTGATCCGGTGAGCAGCACGCCGTCGGCCAGTTCGAGCAGCGCATCGATTTCGTCGGGTTGCGCCTCCGGCACGATCAGCGGTTGGGCACCGGCCAGTCGGGCGGCTTCCACGTATTTGCGGCCTGTGACGTGAAAAGGATGTTCTCCCAACACACGGTGACAGGCGGGCAGGAGAACCAAGGGTTTGCGGACAGAGGAGGGCTCGGCCATGAAATGCAATGCAGTGAACTTCACGACTGCATGAGCATGGCGCGTGCCGGATCTGCTTCTGCGGGAGGCCCCTGAAAAACGAACGCGACCGGCCAGCGGTCGCGTTCGTGCCCACAAGGAGCAGTATCCTGGTCAGGACAGACCAGCCTCACCCACCAAGCGGTCAGCCGTTGGGCTGACGTCGGGCTTCGGCCTGTGCGCGGCCCGAGCCGGCGTCGTCCCGCTCGGCCATGCGGCGTTTCGCTTCGGGGTAGATCAGTGACTCTTCCAGATCGATGTGGTCGTGGTAAAGCGCCGTGAACACGCCCAGGCCCTGGCGCAGGACATCGATGTTGTACCAGCTGTAGCCCTGGGAGACGGCGTCGAGCTGGGGCGAAAGTTCGATCCAGTCCTCTTCCAGCCAGCCATGGTCTTGCTGCAGGCGGCGCACGTGCTGGATGAGTTCGGTGTCCTCGCTGGTCAGCAGGGAGGGAAAGACATGCTTTTCTTCGTCGGCGTGGTGCTGGCGGGCATGCTGGCTGAAGAACGTCACCAGACTGGAGGCTTCCGCACGGGCGGTGTCGTCCACGCCGTTGTCTTCCAGATGGTCGATGAAGCGGGCCATGCGCTGCAGGGCCTCGATCACTTCCCGATGACAGGCGTCCAGCGCCTCAAACGGTTCGCTGGAGTTCAGCGGTGCGACGAAGGTGCTGACCTTGACGACTTCACTCACTTGCATGCCCATGGCGTTCTCCTTGCTGAAAAAACGTGCGCTGGCGTGAATTTTTTGGGGGGAGAGGTGCGGTCGGAGTTGAGGCGGATCAACTGTGCGGAACGTGCTGCAACTGCTTACATGCGGCGCCTGTGATTGGTGCGTGTCGCGCACGGAAAGCATGCGCAAAGCCGCAAAGTGGGGTGTGGGTGCACCAGAAAATTCATCCCCTTTGCCGCCGAAGGGAGGGGGTGAAAGTAAATGAATTTTCAGTTCAGGCTGGATTTCATGAATTGGAGATGTGTTTTTGCGATATGAAATCGAACACTTGTCGGGGGAGTGAATGCTTCCTGTGTTGAGAAAAAAGTTCTCGCCATATGAAACAATAGTGATAACTCGTTGATTCGTATGGGTCAAAAAAAGTGTCTTATATAAGACATAAGTGTTGGTCTGGGCGGCGTGCGCCGGTACAGTAGATCCCATTGCAACGCCACTTCAACACGTCAAACGGAGCAAGCAATGGCACAACTGACCCGCGAACAACAAATCGCCGCCCTCGAAAAGGACTGGGCTGAGAATCCCCGCTGGAAGCTCGTCAAGCGCGGCTACAGCGCTGCCGACGTCGTGCGTCTGCGCGGCTCGCTGCAGCCCGAGTACTCCCTGGCCCAGCGCGGCGCCAAGGTGCTGTGGGAGAAGGTCAACGGCACGGCCAAGAAGGGCTATGTGAACGCCTTCGGCGCCATCACTGCCGGTCAAGCCATGCAGCAGGCCAAGGCTGGCCTGGAAGCCGTGTACCTGTCGGGCTGGCAAGTCGCCGCCGACGGCAACACCTCCGAAACCATGTATCCCGACCAGTCGCTGTATGCCTACGACTCGGTGCCGACCATGGTCCGCCGCATCAACAACACCTTCAAGCGCG
>CAYRBG010000010.1:0-26998 GCA_964422355.1 uncultured Sphaerotilus sp.
TGACCTTCCTGATGATCGGCGCGCGCAACCTGCTGATCGCCAACCCGCGCGACATCCCGGGCTTCGTCAAGGAGTGGAGCCAGTACCCGGTGACGGTGGTGACGGGGGTCAACACGCTGTTCAACGCGCTGCTCAACAACCCGGACTTTGCCAAGATCGATTTCTCGACCATGAGGGTCACCCTGGGCGGCGGCATGGCCGTGCAGGCACCGGTGGCGGAGCGGTGGCTCCAGGTCACGGGCTCACCGCTGCTGCAGGCCTACGGGCTGACCGAGACCTCGCCCGCTGCGACCATGAACCCGCTGGACATGAAGACCTTCAACGGCTCGATCGGTCTGCCGATCTCGTCCACCGAGGTGTCCATTCGCGACCTCAACGGCCGGGAAGTGGCTCAGGGTCAGGTGGGTGAGATCTGCATCCGCGGCCCCCAGGTCATGAAGGGCTACTGGCAGCGACCGAAGGAAACGGAGCTGGCGTTCCACCCCGACGGCTTCCTGCTCACGGGGGATCTGGGTTACGTGGACCCCAAGGGCTTCGTGTACCTGGTGGACCGCAAGAAGGACATGATCCTGGTCTCGGGCTTCAATGTGTACCCCAACGAGATCGAAGAGGTGGTGTCGGCGCACCCGGGGGTCATGGAGGTGGCGGCGATCGGTGTGGCCGACGAACATTCCGGCGAGGCGGTGAAGATCTTCGTCGTGCGCAAGGATCCGAACCTGACCGAGCGCATGCTGATCGAACACTGCCGCAGCCAACTCACCGGCTACAAGGTGCCCAAGCACGTCGAGTTCCGCGACGACCTGCCGCGCACCAACGTCGGCAAGATCCTGCGGCGGGCCTTGAAGGAAGGGCAGTAACGGGGTCCAGCCCCACAGACCCTTCTCGGAGTGGCGGTCAGGCCGGCTGCATTGCAGGCTCGGCAGGGGCCCATGCCCGTTCGGGGCTTCCAAAGCGCCGATGGCGCTCCTGAAGCCAATGCTCCAGCTCCGGTACCGGCAGCGCCCGGGACTCCAGCCAGCCCTGCATCAGGTCGCAGCCGAGTCGGCGCAGGAAGTCGCGCTGGGCTACGGTCTCCACGCCCTCGGCCAGCACCTGCAGCCCCAGGTCGTGCGCCACAGAGACGATGGCCCGCACAAGCGCCTCGTCCTCCGGTTTTCCGGGCACGTCGACGAGGAAGCTGCGGTCGATCTTGAGCTTGTCCAGCGGCAGGCGCTTGAGGTAGCCCAGGTTGGAGTAGCCGGTGCCGAAATCGTCCAGGGCCAGCGTGGGGCCGAGCCGGGTGAGCGAGAGCAGGTGCTCCCGAACCTCAGTCTGACCCTGCATCAGCAGCGACTCGGTGATTTCCAGCTCGATGCGCTGGGCGGTCGGCCCGGAAATCCGGAGGATGTGCTCCAGCTGGGGCAGGAATTCCGCGCGTCCGATGTGTTGCGCCGAGATGTTCACCGCCACCCGCAGGGGCGGAAGTCCTTGTTCCTCCCAGCGGCGCAGCTGTTCGCAGCATTGGCGCAGCACCCAGCGGTCGACCTCTTCGATGAGCCCGCATTGCTCGGCCACGGGGATGAAGCGGTCCGGACAGATGGCCCCGAGGGTGGGGTGCTGCCAGCGCAACAGGGCTTCCAGGCCCATCACCCGGCTGTTGCCCAGGTGAATCTGTGGTTGGTAGACCAGACGCAGCTCGCCCGGGTTGTCGGACAAGGCGCGGCGCAGCTCGCGTTCCAGCAGCAGGTGTTCCGAGAGCTGTTCCTGCAGCTCGGTGGAGAAGAAGCGCAGCGTGTTTCGGCCGCTGTCCTTGGCCGCGTACATCGCGATGTCGGCGTTGCGTACCAGGGCCTCGATGCTGTCGCCGTCTTCGGGCCAGCAGGCCACGCCGATGCTGGCGCTCACCGTGACGGTCTGTCCGGCCAGATCGACAGGCTGGGCCAGCGCCTGCAGCAGCTTTTCGCCGGCCCGGCGTGCGCCGTGGCGGTCCCGAAGGCGGGGCAGCAGCACCACGAACTCGTCACCGCCCAGCCGGGCCAGCACATCGCGTCCGCGCAGGCAGGAGGTCATCCGGTGGGCCAAGGTGCACAGCAGCAGGTCGCCGTGGCTGTGGCCGAGGCTGTCGTTGATGTGCTTGAAACGGTCGAGATCGATGAAGAGCACGCCCAGCGGAGAGTCCTGAATCCGGCTGTCGTCCAGCGTGCGCTGGGCCAGCTCGCTCCAGCGCGCCCGGTTGAACAGGCCGGTGAGCGGGTCATAGTGCGCCAGCTGCAAGAGGCTGGCGTTGCTGTGGGAGAGCTCCCGGGTGCGTTCGTCCACCAGCAGTTGCGTGCGCCGGTTCTGTCCGGTGATGACCAGCAGAAAGGCGCCCAGCAAACCCACCGCTCCGAGGCTGATGGCGGTGACGGCCCAGGCGGTCCAGTCCCGCGTCTGGCTGAGAAAGCGGGGACCGAAGTTGACCCGCAGCACCCAGTCCTGTTGACCGAAGCGCAGCGCGGTGGTCTTGGCCAGGCCCATGGTCGCTGCGGGGCCAGGCCCTGCGGCGGTGTCGCACGTCGGCTCACCGATCAGGACCTGCTGGCCCGGCGGGCCGTCCAGGTCCACCACACACAGGCTCAGGAACCCCGATTCGTTGGCCGGCGCGCTCAGCGTGGCCTCGGAGAACTCGTCCATCCGCAGCGCGACGGAGACCACGCCCGTGGGCTCGGCTCCCGCGGACGCGTCGGAGCGCACGGCCTTGTAGAGCACGACCCCCTTCTGTGCGCCGGTCTCCTGCACCAGGCGCAGGGGTTCGGTGGCGCAGCCGCCGAGGGACGTCAGTGCGCAGCGAGCAGCCGATGCGGTGGCGGGGAGCACGAGCACGTCGAGCCCCCGGACCTGCGCATTGCGCGCCAGCGGTTCGATCAGGGTCAGCGGCAGGTATTCCGGGGCGGGCGCGGCCGGAAAGGTCCGGCCGTCCGGACTGCGGCCTTTGACCTGGAAGGGCTGGAGGAGTTGCCGGCGCTGCCGATCTTCAAAGGCCGAGCGCTCCCGGTGTGACACCAGCGGGCTCCAGCCGAAGTTGAGGATGCCCGGGTAGCGCTCCAGCCAGGGCTGGGTGAGGGCCCGGAATCGATCCGCATCCAGGGTCGGGCTCAGCTGCACGGCCACGGCGATGGCGTCGGCGGCATCGGTCAGCGCATCGAAGCGGTGCTGCAGGCGCTGCAGCGCATCGTCGGACTCCCGCTGGAAGCGGGCCTGCAGGGTGGCCTCCTGGTTGACGCGGACCAAGGACACGGCGCCCAGCACCAGCGCGAGGGCCAGCGCCATGGGCAGGGCGACCGTGCGGATCCGCGGCCTCCAGAGGTGCGCCGGGCTGCCGACGAGGGTCAACACCAGGGGTACCAGTAGTGCCACGCCCAGGGCGTCGCCGTTCCACCAGGTCCAGGCGCTGTAGGGCGCTTCCGACCAGGGGATCACGCCGCTGGCAGCCAGGGTGGGGACCGAGACGCAGGCGTTGATGGCGGACCCCAGCGGAACGACCAGCAGCATGAACCCCAGCACCGACTTTGGGGTGTCGAAATGGTCTGGAAAACCGAGCCACCGCCGCATCGCCCAGGCCGTGGCCCCGGCCTGCAGGGTGGCACCGACCGCTGGTACCCCCAACGTCCATGTCCATGCGTGCAGGCCCACCTGTTGGCGAGCGATCAGTTGCACCAGCAGCGCGCCCAGAAAGACACCGCCCAGGGCCCGGGAGCCCCGCATCAGCACGGCGGCCACGGCCAGTCCGGCGGGCAGGAACACCAGCGAGACATAGTCGGGCGGGATCGCAATCTTCAGAGATCCCCAACCCAACGCGGCGTAGGCCAATGCCGTCAACAAATCCTGCCAGCCGGGAAGTCGGTGCAGGGCGGGGCGCAGGGTCATGGGGTCGGTGGGAAATTCGCTGAAAACGCAAGATGTGAATTGGAATCGATGCGCTTGCCGCGTTGCGTATACGCGTTTGTTCAGTTTGGGGAATCCTGCACGGCACCCTTGCAAAACGTGTAAGCAAAAGGGCCGGCTGCATCTCTGCAGCCGGCCCTGGGTCGATCGGGGCAGGGGTCAGTAGGCGGTCAGCACGGTGAGCAGACTCGATGCGTTCGGGGTGCCCAGGCCTGTCACCAGGTCATAGCTCTTGCCCGCCGAACAGGTGGAGCAGGTGCCGTTGGTCCCGGAGGTCACATCCAGGAAGGCCGAGGCGTAGGTGGTCGAAACCGCGCCGATGGTCTTGTACAGCGGCGTCTGGAGGGTGTTCAGCAGTGTCTTGCCGGCCGCGGCGCGCTTGGCGCGGGCGATGGCCTGGGTGGCCGCCCATTGGGGCGCGGAGGCGCTGGTCCCCCCCACCACGTACCAGGCACCGGTGGTGGACCCGGACGGGGTGAAGTACACGTAGTGACCGGTGTACGGGTTGGCGTTGTAGGCCACGTCCGGACCGGCGCGTCTGGGGCTGGTGGTCGACTTGCCGGGCACGGCGACGTAGGTCTGGTGCGCCGGCATGGCCACGTAGACGCTGGTGCCGCCGCCGCTGCCCGACCAGGCGGTCTCGGTACGGGCGCTGCCGCCGGTGTAGTTGAGCGAGGTGCCACCCACCGAGATGACGTTGGCGGACACGGCCGGCCAGTTCACCTGGGTGCCCCAGTCTCCCGAGGCTGCGAAGTACGACATGCCGCTGCGCTTGAACACGCTGTCGACCGAGCTGGTCCAGGAGCCTTCGACGGCACCGAAGCTCATCGAGACGGTGCCCGCACCCATGTTGGCCGCCAGATTGACCGCGTTGGCCAGCGCACCGACCGAAGCGTTGGGGGCCTCGATCAACACGATGCGAGCCATCGGGGCGATGGCGTGGGCCCACAGCACGTCCAGGGCGATCTCGGTGGCCCAGCCGGCGTTGTACGCAGGGGCGGTCGAGCTCAGCGTGCCGGTTGAGGTGCTGTAGGCCACCGTCAGCGCGCAGCCCGAGGTGGGCGAGGGTGTGACCAAGGGCAGCTTGCTCGTTGCCGTGAGCACCGTGGTCGTGCAGGTCGGCAGGCCGAACTTGGCGTTGAAGGCCGCCAGATCCTTTGCGATGTTCGGGTGGTGGTAGGCGTCGACGATGTAGATCGTCTGCCCGGCCCCGAGGTTGGCGGCGGCGGCTGCCGTCAGACCGGAAGTGATTGTGGGCAGTGTCGGGAAACCGTAGGCGGCGCGGATCTGCGCCGGCGTGTAGACCTTGGCCGTCGTGCCGGTGGCCGCAGCGCTCACGCGGTCGCTGTCCTCGGCCGTGGCGGCGATGCTGGAGCGAAGCTGTTCGGGATTCAGTCGAGCGGTCGACAGCGCTGCGCGGGATGCGGGCACGTGCAACGACATGGGCGCCATGTTGGCTGACTGGCCCAGACCGTCGGTGTCGATGTCGCTCGGCGCGTCCGGCAGCACCGGGGCCATGTGATAGGTCGGCAGAATTTCCAGTCCGTCGGCTTCGGCCGCCGCGGTGACGGGGCCGCTGTCGGCTTCCGCGTCTGCGGTTGACGCCGCCGTGGTGGCGTTCGATGCATGCTCGCTGCCGCCTCCGCACGCGCTCAGCAGCAGCGCCACGGCCAGCGCCGTGCCGGTCAGGGTTCGGTGTGCGAGAGCGGGCCCGAAGGGACGGATGAGGGAGGGCGTGGCGGAGGAGCGGTCCCCGGCAACGTGTCTGGACATGGTGTGGTCGATCCCGGCCCGAAGGCTTGGTTGAGCGTGGAAACCCCGCTGCCGTGGCGTGGTGTGCCGACGGCCGGTGGCTTTGCGACCCCGGCTTTCGCTCGGGTGTGCCTTTTCATGACAACGACGGGGATATCGGCCGTTTTCCTGCGGACTGAAGGCCTACAGCACAAAGATTCTTGGCCGATGGGCCTGCGGCAGATCAGAGTCGGTCGCGACCTTCCAGGTGCACGTAGTGCCGCATTTCCTGCAGGAACTCGGCATAGGGCGCCACCAGTTCGGTGAAGCGCGCGAACTCGGCCGACTTGCAGAACCCGTCCAGATGCCCCTGAGCCGAGTCCCAGTAGATGACCATCAGGTATTGCCCCGGCGCTTCCTCGCACCGCATCAGGTCGTAGCCGAGGCAGTGGGGGGAGTTGAAGAGGATCTCGTCGGCTTGCCGATATGCGGCCTCGAACGCAGCACATTGCTCCGTGGGGATCTGGTAGCGCAGGACCTCGGGGGTCATGGGAGAAACCTATTGTTACTTGTGGCGTTTGAGTCTAGCGGTGACGGGGGCGGGGCGTGTCGAGCGGACCGGTTTCACGCCGAGTCCGGGGGGCACGGTGTTGTTCCGCGCTGACATCGAGAGGGTTTCGGACCTCGCGTGGCTCAACGGTCGACCGGCGCAGAGGGTGTGGGGCGGGTGTTGAGCAAGGGGGCGAGGGCCGCGCGGGCCGCGTCGAAGTCGAAGCTGTGGAGGTGGCGTTCCACCGTACTGCAGGCGAGGGGGCCTGCGCTCTTCTCGAGAGCGCACCGCAGGCCTTGAAAGCGTTCCAGGACGGCCGTGTCGTGGGCCTCCAGCAAGGACAGCAGGTCCACGAGGGCTTGAGCCAGCTCGGGCGGCGTGGCTTGAGGCGGGTATTCCGGGGGGCTGGGCGAGGTCGGCGCAGCCTGCGTCCGGGGCGCCAGGGCTGAAGCGATGACGCTCAGACAACGGCGCAGTTCGGCTTCCAGATCGGCGAGGATGCCCAGGCGTGTGGCCAGGTCTGCGGTGTCGTCCAGGCGCTCGGCGGACCTGGCACGGTGTTGCAGCTCGATCGCCCCGAGGGTGCCTGCCGCACCGGCCAGTGCGTGGGCGAAGCGGCGACGACGGGCCTTCTGCAGGGGGGAGTCCTCCTCGTCCAGGGCGAGCGCGAGTGCGTTGTCGTCGGCGTGGTGGTCCAGGAACAGGCGCAGGGCCCGCAGATACATCGCTGTGTCCCGGCCCATGCGGGTCCAGGCGCCGTGCACGTCGAATCCGGGCAGGTCCGGCATCGCGGCCTCCGGGTGAACGGTGGGGCAGGAGGTTGACCGGGCGTGGGGCCGCTCGGGCAGCCAACGGGCCAGGCAGCGGGACAGGCGTTCGGGATCGACGGGTTTGGCGAGGTGGTCGTCCATGCCGGCCTCGATGCAACGTCGGCGGTCTTCCGCAAAGGCATTGGCCGTCATGGCGACGATGGGCAGCGCGGACGCACCAGGCAGCGTGCGGATGGCGGCGGTGGCCTGCAGGCCATCCATGCACGGCATCTGCACGTCCATCAGGACCAGCGCATACGGCCGGCCCGCCGCCAACGACGCTCGCACACGTTGCACGGCTTGGGCCCCATCGCTCACCACATCCACCTGCAGACCCAGGTTCTGAAGCTGGTGGCGGGCCACTTCCTGGTTGATGGCGTGGTCTTCGGCCAGCAGCACGTGCGGTGCAGTCTGCCCGGGTGGCGGTGATGCAGGCGCTTCGTCGGAGGCGGCGGTGGGGCCGTCGAAGGGCGGCACCGGGCCCTCTGGGGAGCGGGCGGGAGGGGCCCCCCGCTCGCGTGCGGGTGCCGGCGCGGCATCGAGGGCCGGTTCGTGGGGCAGAACCAGGGTGAAGGTGCTGCCCTGTCCCTCGGTGCTGCGCACTTCGATGTCGCCCCCCATGAGCCGGGCCAAGCGCCGGGAAATGGCCAGCCCCAGTCCGGTGCCGCCGAATCGACGGGTGGTGGACACATCGGCCTGTTCAAACGCCTCGAACAGGTGAGCCTGCCGGTCCGACCGGATGCCGATGCCGGTGTCCGACACCGACAGGCGCAGAAGGGCGGGTGCGGTCGCGCCATCGGGGGCCGACTCCGCTTCGAGCGACACCGTCAGCGCGACTTGCCCCTCGGCGGTGAACTTGACGGCGTTGCTCAGCAGGTTGAGCAGAATCTGCTCCACGCGCAGGCGGTCACCCCGGACGCGTTGAGGACAGTTGTCCGAGAACGCCACCAAGAGCACCAGGCCCTTGTCGGCGGCGCCGTCCCGCAGCAGCCCCGCGGTGCGCTCGACGGCATCCCGCAGCCCGAAGTCCTGCCGGTCCAGCTCGATCTTGGCGGCTTCGATCTTGGAGAAGTCCAGCACGTCGTTGATGACGCGCAGCAGGTGTTCGCCCGCGTCGGTGATGCGGGTGGCGAATTCACTCTGCCGGGGGGTCAGGGGCTCGTCGCGCAGCAGTCGGGAGAAACCGAGCACGGCATTCATCGGCGTGCGGATCTCGTGGCTCATGTTGGCCAGGAACGCGCTCTTGGCCTGGCTGGCGGCGTCGGCCGCGAGCTTGGCCTGTTCCAGGTCCAGTTCGATGCGGCGACGGCGCGCGATGCGCCACAGGTCGTTGGCCAGGTTCTGCAGCTCGCGCAGGCCGAACTGGGTGCAGTCTTCGGGCGGATCCCCGGCGCACAGGACCATGCACAGCTGGCCCTCCTCGAACACCGGCACCCCGGCCGAACAGGTGGCGTCGGCACGGGTGGCCGGAACCATGCGCGGCTGTCCGTCCTCCTGAATGGCGTCCCACAGCGCACGGCGCGGCGGGATCGGCGGCAGGGGCGTCACCCGCGTCCAGCCAGCACGCGCGCCCGTGCAGCCAGGCCTGGGCCTGGAGGCGGCCGTCCTTGCCCAGGGTGTGCAGGCTGCCGACCCGGCAGCGGGTCAGGCGCTCCATTTCCGCCACGCCGTGCAGGAAGATGTCCGACTCGCTCAGCCCGCTGGCCTTCTGGCTCAGGGCCAGCATGGCCCGCAGGCGCTGGTCCTCGCGTTGCAGACGGGCGTTGACGGCACCCAGCTCCTGGGTCCGTCGGGCCACGAGGTCTTCGAGGTGCAGGCGATGCTGCTGCAGTTCCTGTTCGGTGCGCAACCGCTCCGAGATGTCGACGCCTGTGCCGACGATGAGGGCCTGTGCCCCTTGGCCCAGTCGCCTGGCCGTGAACAGGTAGGGCGTGACGTGGCCATCGCGGCTGATCAGGCGCCCTTCGGTCTGGGTTTCGCCGTGCTGGAACACCCAGGCGATCTGGTGGGCGATGTGGGCCCGGTCCTCGGGGGTGAAGCACTCGATGGCGGACAGGCGCGTCAGATCGGCGGGGTCGCGCTGGAGGATCTCAGGCAGGCGCCGGTTCCACTGCAGCAGCCGGCCCTGGCTGTCGAGCGCATAGAAGATGCCGGCCACCGACTCGATCAGCTGTTCCTTGAACTGCAGTTCCTGCCGGTGAGCCTGTTGCGCGGCGTGCAGGTCGAGCGCCAGGCCGAGGTTCTGCGTCATGCGTTCGAACAGGGCCACATGCTCGTCGTCGAAGTGTCCTCGCACGCTGGAAAACACCCACAGACAGGCGATGGCCTGCCCTCCTTGCTCGATCGGAAAAGCCGCGCCCGAGCGATAGCCCAGCCCACGCGTGCGCTCGACCCAGGTGCGGAGTTGGGGATGAGTCAGGCTGTCGTTGGCGACGAAGGGGCGACGCTCCCTCAGGACCTGGGCCGACACGCTGAGGTCGTCCATCGGCACGCGCAGCTTCAGGATCGCGGGCGGCAGGCTGCCGGCCAGCACCAGCGGCCGCACGGACGGCCCCAGCGGGTCGTCGGGGTGCGGCAAGGCGATGCATGCGCCGCTGAATCCGCCTTCCTCCACCGTCAGTCGGCAGGCCTGGGCGAACAGCACATCGCGGTCGGGCTGCTGCATCAGAGACTCGGTGACGCCGCTGAGCACCGCGTAGGCGCGGTTGAGCCGGGTGATGCGTTGCTGATCGGCCTGCATGGCCTGCACGAGGCGGGAGAGTTCCTGCTCCCGGTCGCGCAAGGCCCCGCGGGTGTGCCAGTGGGCAATGGCGGTGGCGGCGAGTTGGGCCGAGAACGTCAGGTGTTCCTGCTCTTCGTCGCTGGGCGGCTCGGGCGGGGTGCGGTCGACCACGACGGTGCCGAGCACCTGCCCGTGGGGGCCTCGGACGGGCAGGGTCCAGCCGGCACAGGCTGGGCCGGACGTGTCCAGCCGGACCTCGCAACGGCTGCCGGGGAACAGGCCTTCATGGTCGTGGGCGAGCTGGTCGAGCAGCGGGCGCAGGGGGGTGCCCCGCACCAGGCTGTCGAGCACCTGCATGCGCTGCCGGTCGCGCTCCTGGGCCCGCTTGATGCGCGTGATGTCGGTGACCACCCCCAGGCGGCAGCGGCGCCCCTGGTAGCGAATGTCGTGGGACTGGATGACCACATCGATGACGCTGCCGTCGCGCCTCAGGTGGCGCCACTCGCGGTGTGCCGAGGCCTCGCCCACCGTGCCCAGGAACTGCAGCAGGGCCGGCCGGTCAGACTCGGCGTAGAGGTCCGACAGGCGCAATCGCCGCAGCGTGTCCTGGTCGTAGCCGTAGTGCCGGGCGAAAGCTGCGTTGGCCTGCAGCACCTGCAGACTGCCCCGCTCGTAGATGAGCATCGGCGCAGGATTGGCTTCAAACAGGGGGCGGTATTGCTCGTCCTGGAGGTGGTCGGCGGTCATCTCGCAGTCAGTCGGTCAGCATCGAGGAGATGGCCTCGAACTCGTGCCGAATGTCCAGGAAGGCCTCCACCACGGCCGGATCGAAATGGCGGCCCGATTGCTCCACGATGTGTCGAGCGGCGTCCTCGACGGTCCAGGCGCGTTTGTAGATGCGGCGCATGGTCAGGGCGTCGAACACATCGGCCAGCGCCATCAGCCGCGCGGGCAGAGGAATGGCGGAGCCGGCCAGCCCGTCGGGGTAGCCCGAGCCGTCCCAGCGCTCGTGGTGGTGGGTGGCGATCAGCCGGGCCACTTCCAGGAAGCGCACGGACTCGGGCAGCGGGTCGTCCTCGTGTGTCTCGTGCAGGGTGACGGCCTTGCGGATGGCCTTGGCCAGCGCTTCGCCGCCGATGCGCGCATGGGTCTGCATGACCGCAAACTCGTCGTCGGAGAGTTTGCCGGGCTTGAGTAGGATTTCGTCGCGGATGCCGATCTTGCCGATGTCGTGCAGGGGGGCGGCCTTGACGATGCGCACCAGGTCCGGTTCCTGAAGTTGCGCGCAGTAGTCCGGGTGCTGCTGCAGGCGCCGCCCCAAGGCTTCGACGTACGATTGGGTGCGCAGGACGTGGTTGCCGGTCTCGGTGTCGCGGGTCTCGGCCAGCTCGGCCATGGCGCACAGGGTCAGGTCCTGGGCAATCACGGCCTCCTTCATGCGCCGGGCCAGCTCGGACTCCAGCCCTCGGTTGACGTCGGCCAGACGGTCCCGCGCGGCCTTGAGCTCGAGGTGGGTGCGCACGCGGGCCCGCACGACGGCGGGCTGGATGGGCTTGGTGATGTAGTCGACCGCGCCGAGGGTGAAGCCGGTTTCTTCATCGGTCTCGCCGTCCACATCGCGGTGACGAAGATGACCGGAATCGAGGCGGTGCGTGCGTCGCCCTGCAGGCGGCGCAGCACGGCGTGGCCGTCCATGTCGGGCATCATCACGTCGAGCAGGATGAGGTCCGGACGCTGGGTTTCAAGCAACTGCAGCGCCGACACCCCAGATCGTGCGCCCAGCACCCGATACTGGGTCTGAAGCACCTGCGACATGACCGCCAGGTTCATGGGTTCGTCGTCGACGACAAGCAGCGTGGGTTTGGCCAAGGGGGCTCCGCAGATGGGTCTGAGCGTCCGTTTCTGAAAAAACGAAAAATCGTAGACGCGTAGACGCACGGAAAACCTCGGGAAAAGCCCAGGTGAGGGCCACCGTTATGATCCGCGCCGGTCATAAGCCACACTTTTTCCGTCTGTTGCCGCATGGCCGAAGCCCCCTCCACCCTCAACCCCGCCCAGCTCGAAGCCGTCCACCACCTGCACAGCCCCTGTCTGGTGCTGGCGGGCGCCGGCTCGGGCAAGACGCGCGTCATCACGCACAAGATCGCGCGGCTGCTGCAGGCGGGGCTGAAGCCCTCGCAGATCGGGGCCATCACCTTCACGAACAAGGCGGCGCAGGAAATGCGGGAGCGGGCGCGTTCGCTCATCGGTGCGCGGGCGGCCAAGGACCTGGTGATCGCCACCTTCCACAGCCTGGGCGTGCGCATGCTGCGTGAGGACGGCGACAAGCTGGGCCTCAAGCCGGCGTTTTCCATCCTGGACTCGGACGACGTGCTCGGGGTGCTGCGCGACGCCGGCGGCACCACCGACCCCAAGGTGGCCCGCGCCTGGCAGTGGACGATTTCGCTGTGGAAGAACCAGGGCCTCAATGCCGAGCAGGCCGCTGCCGCGGCTGCGGATGAGGACGAGCGGGTGGCTGCCATGGTCATGAAGCTTTACCAGGAGCGCCTGGCCGCGTTCCAGGCGGTGGACTTCGACGACCTGATCGGTCTGCCGCTGCACCTGCTGCAGACGAACTCCGAGGCCCGCGACAAATGGCGCCGCACTCTGCGCCACGTGCTGGTGGACGAGTATCAGGACACCAACTCCGTGCAGTACGAACTGCTCAAGGCCATCGTGGGTGACGAGGGCATCTTCACGGCGGTGGGCGACGACGACCAGTCCATCTACGGCTGGCGCGGCGCCACCATCGAGAACCTCAAGCGCCTGCCGCAGGACTACCCCTCGCTCAAGGTCATCCCGCTGGAGCAGAACTACCGCTCCACCGGCGCCATCCTGCGTGCGGCCAACAACGTCATTGCGCTCAACCCCAAGATCTTCCAGAAGAAGCTGTGGAGCGAGTTCGGCGAAGGCGAGCCGGTGCGGGTGGTGGAATGCGACCACGAGGAGCACGAGGCCGAGCGGGCCGTGGCGCGCATCCAGAGCATCGTGGCCAACGCCACCGGCGCGCACACCGGCACCACGGAGTGGAAGGACTTCGCCATCCTCTACCGCGCCAACATGCAGAGCCGCAAGCTGGAAGAGGCGCTGCGCAAGGCGCAGATTCCGTACAAGGTCTCCGGTGGCCAGAGCTTCTTTGATCGCGCGGAGATCAAGGACCTGTGTGCCTGGCTGCGTCTGCTGGTCAACCAGGATGACGACCCGGCCTTCCTGCGCGCCATCACCACGCCGCGGCGCGGCATCGGCCACACCACGCTCGGCGCCCTGGGCGAGTTCGCCGGCAAGTGGAAGGTCAGCCTGTTCGAGGCGCTGTTCCAGGAGTCACTGGGCACGGCCTTGAGCAAGAAGGCCATCGGCTCGCTGCACGAGTTCGGCCGCTACGTGAACGACCTGGAATACAAGGCGCGCACGACGGTCGGTGCCGAGGCGGCCAAGCCGATGCTGCTGGAATGGCTGGCCGAGATCGGCTACGAGTCCTCGCTGCTGGAAAACGAAGAGAACCCCAAGGTGGCGGCCGCACGCTGGTCCAACGTGCTCGACTTCATCGACTGGATCGCCCGGCGCTGCGGCGGCGAGATCGAGAACGATGGTGGCGTGACGGTCGAGACCGAGAAGAAGAGCGTGCTCGACATCGCCCAGACCATCAGCGTCATCCTCAGTCTCGCCGAGCGCGGCGAGGATCAGAATGTGGTGACGCTGTCCACCCTGCATGCTTCCAAGGGTCTGGAGTGGCCGCACGTGGTGCTGGTGGGCGTCAACGAAGGCACCTTGCCCTTCCGTCGCGAGGAAGAGGACATGACGCCAGAGCGCCTGGAAGAAGAGCGCCGCCTCATGTACGTGGGCATCACCCGCGCGCGGCGCACCCTGCTGGTGAGCACGCTGATCCGTCAGCGGCGCGGGCGCGAGCTCAAGAAGGTGCCGCCCAGCCGCTTCATCGCCGAGATGAAGCTGGACGAGAAGACGGTCAAGGAAGACCCGCGGGAGAAGCTCAAGGCGCTGCGGGCCGAATTCGCGGCGCGCGCGGCGGCGCAGAAGTCGCCCTCCTGATCCACGCTCGCGGACTCAGGTCATCGATTCCAGGGTCTCGGCGTTGCGTGTGGTCTGGCCTGCGGAAGAGGGCAGCCACGACTCCACCACCACGCGGTGTTGAACCGGCGCACTGGCCAGCACATCGGCCAGGGTGTTGGCGCTCAGCGCCGGGGCGATGAGGTGGCCCTGGAATTCGTCGCACTGCGCGTCCTGCAGGGCATCGAGCTGGGCGTCGCGCTCGACGCCCACCGCCACCGTCCGCCAGCCCAGGGCATGGGCGAGGGCAATGGTGGCGTGCAGCAGCGGATCGCGCTGTGGGCCGAGGGCGGCGACGAGGGAGCGATCGAGCTTGATCTCGTCCACGGGCAGCTCCTGCAGGTCCTTCAGGGAGCCGACATCGCCGGTGAAGCCGTCCACGGCCACGTGTACCCCTTCAAAGCGCAGGGCCTGCAGGGTGTCGGCCGCGTCGGGGTCGAGCAGTGCGTCAATCGGCAGCTCCAGCGTGAGTTGGTCAGGGGTCAGGCCGTGGCCGGTCAGAAGCCCCATGACTTCGGAGGCAAAGCCTGGGCGGAGCAGCTGGGCCAGGATGAGGTTGACGGAGATGCGGGGCAGTTTGAGGCCCCGGGCCTGCCAGCGCTGGGCCTGCGTCAGCGCCTCGATCAGGGCCCATTGGCTCAGTCGTTCCAGTTGCCCGCCGGCTTCGGCCAGGGGCAGGAAAGTGTCGGGTTCCAGTTCGCCGCGCTCGGGGTCGTCCCAGCGCAGCAGGGCCTCCACGCCGGTGATGGCGCCGGTCAGCAACCCGATCTGCGGTTGGTAGCGCATGGAGAACAGACCTGCGCCGATGGCGTGCTCCAGGCGCAGGAGCTCCGTGCGCGAGGGGGCGGCGAGGTCCGGGGCGAGGAGGGCACAGGCGGTCATGCAGGTGCTATCGACCGAATCCTTGCGGTCTTGAGCAGGGCGCGACGGGGGCGGGAACTACAATCGCCGGGTTTTTTCTGTCAATTCCGTCCTGTCCAGGAGCCCAAGGTGTTCATTTCCAACGCTTACGCGCAAACAGCCCCTGCCGCAGCCGCCTCCGGCGGATCGCAGCTCATGCAACTGCTGCCCCTGGTGCTGATGTTCGTGGTGCTGTACTTCATCATGATCCGTCCCCAGATGAAGCGCCAGAAGGAGCACAAGGCCATGATCGACGCCCTGGCCAAGGGCGACGAGGTTGTGGCGGCAGGCGGCCTGCTGGGCAAGGTGACCAAGCTCACCGACAACTACGTCGGCCTTGAGATTGCCAACGGCGTTGAAATCCAGGTGCAGCGCTCGGCCGTGCTGCAGGTGCTGCCCAAGGGGACGCTGGCTTCGGCCAAGTGATCGCCACCGTTCTTGACCACGGGGAGGCAGGCCGGATCGGTCCGCATGCCCCCCTTTGCCCGGCTTCCCCGGGCGCGACAGCGGGGCTTGCCCCGAGGATGTCACGATGAATCGTTATCCCTGGTGGAAGTATCTGATCATTGCCTTGGCGGTGGTGATCGGTCTGCTCTACACCCTGCCCAACTTCTTTGGTGAGGCGCCTGCGGTGCAGGTGTCCAGCGGCAAGGCCACCATCAAGGTCGATGCATCTCTGGTGCCGCGCGTCGAGCAGGCGCTCTCGGCCGCCGGGCTGCAGCCGGACTTCGTGCAGCTCGAAGGCACCTCGGTGCGCGCCCGCTTCACGGATACCGACACCCAGCTCAAGGCCCGTGACGCTGTGGTCAAGGCGCTCAATCCGGACTCGGCCGACCCGTCCTACATCGTCGCTCTCAACCTCATTTCGCGCTCGCCCCAGTGGCTGACCTCGCTGCATGCCCAGCCGATGTTCCTGGGTCTGGATCTGCGCGGCGGCGTGCACTTCCTGATGCAGGTCGACATGAAGGCGGCCTTGACCAAGAAGGCCGAAGCGCTGACGGGGGACCTGCGCACTCTGCTGCGCGACAAGAACATCCGCCATGCCGGCATCACCCGCAATGGGGATTCCGTCGAGCTGCGCCTGCGTGATGCGGCTGGCGCACAAGCCGCGCTGGCGCTGCTCAACGAACAGCAGCCCGATCTGCTGTGGACCAATGTGAGTTCCGGTGAAGAGTTCAAGCTCTCCGGTGTGCTCAAGCCCCAGGCCGCCCGCGCGGTGCAGGAGCAGGCGCTCAAGCAGAACATCAACACCCTGCACAACCGTATCAACGAGCTGGGCGTGGCCGAGCCGGTGATCCAGCAGCAGGGCCTGGACCGTGTGGTTGTGCAGTTGCCCGGTGTGCAGGACGTGGCCAAAGCCAAGGACATCATCGGCCGCACCGCCACGCTGGAAGTGCGCCTGGTTGACGACAGCATCGAAGCGCAGTCCGCCGTGGCCGGCACCGGCCCCGTGCCCTTCGGCGACGAGCGCTATCTGGAACGCGGCGGCGTGCCCGTCATCGTCAAGCGCCAGGTCATCCTGACCGGCGAGAACCTGACCGATGCCCAACCGGGCTTCGATGACAACCAGCAGCCTGCCGTCCACTTGACCCTGGACTCGCGCGGTGCCCGCATCTTCCGCGACATCACGCGCGAGAACGTCGGCAAGCGCATGGCCATCCTGCTGTTCGAAAAGGGCAAGGGCGAAGTCGTGACCGCACCGGTGATCCGTGGCGAGATCGGCGGCGGTCGCGTGCAGATCTCCGGCGCCATGACGCCGGTCGAATCGGCCGACACCGCGCTGCTGCTTCGCGCCGGCTCGCTGGCTGCACCGATGGAAATCATCGAAGAGCGCCTCATCGGCCCGAGCCTGGGCGCCGAGAACATTGCCAAGGGCTTTGACAGCGTGCTGTACGGCTTCATCGCCATCGCGGTGTTCATGTGCCTGTACTACATGCTGTTCGGTGTGTTCTCGACCCTGGCGCTGGGTGTGAACCTGCTGCTGCTGGTGGCGGTGCTGTCCATGCTGCAGGCCACGCTGACGCTGCCCGGCATTGCCGCCATTGCGCTGGTGCTGGGCATGGCCATCGACGCCAACGTGCTGATCAACGAGCGCGTGCGCGAAGAGCTGCGCAACGGCAGCGCGCCGCAGACGGCCATCCACCTCGGTTACGACCGTGCGTTTGCGACCATCCTGGACTCCAACGTCACCACGCTGATCGCGGGTGTGGCGCTGCTGGCCTTCGGTTCCGGTCCGGTGCGCGGCTTTGCGGTGGTGCACTGCCTGGGCATCCTGACCTCGATGTTCTCGGCAGTGTTCTTCTCGCGCGGTCTGGTCAACCTCTGGTACGGCCGCAAGAAGAAGCTGCAGAAGGTGTCCATCGGGCAGGTCTGGCGACCTGTCGCCAAGCCCGGCACCGATTCTGCCGTCGTCAAGTCTGAGGCCTGAACGGGCCGCACCGAGCAGCATTCAGGAGTTTCGAGAACATGGAATTCTTTCGCTTCCGGCGCGACATCCCGTTCATGCGGCATGCGCTGGTCTTCAACGTCATTTCCTTCCTCACCTTCGCGGCGGCGGTGTTCTTCCTGATCACGCGCGGCCTGCATCTGTCGATCGAGTTCACGGGCGGCACCGTCATCGAGACGTCCTACGCCCAGAGCGCCGACATCGGCAAGGTGCGCTCGGTGGTCGAGGCCATGAACTTCGGCGAAGTGCAGGTGCAGAAGTTCGGCACGTCGCGCGACGTGCTGATCCGCCTGCCTTTGCGCGAAGGGGTCAAGCAGAACGAGGTTGTCGCCAAGGTGTTCAGCGAGCTGTGCAAGGCCGAGCATGGCACGGTGGTGCAGCGCCAGTTGACCACGGACAAGGGCGAATCGATCAGCCGTCAGGTGTGTGACGCATCGGGCGCCGAGCCCGTGACCTTGGCCCGCAGCGAGTTCGTCGGTCCGCAGGTGGGGAGGGAACTCGCCGAAGACGGACTGATGGCCCTGGGCTTTGTGGTCGTCGGCATCATGATCTACCTCGCGATCCGCTTCGAGTGGAAGTTCGCGGTGGCGGCCATCATCGCCAACCTTCACGACGTCATCATCATCCTGGGGTTCTTCGCCTTCTTTCAGTGGGAGTTCTCGCTGTCGGTGCTGGCGGCAGTGCTCGCGGTGCTGGGTTATTCAGTCAACGAATCGGTCGTGATCTTTGACCGGATCCGCGAGGCGTTTCGCAAATTCCGCAAGATGACCACGCCGGAAGTGATCGATCATGCGATCACCTCGACGATGAGCCGCACGATCATCACCCACGGCAGCACGCAGATGATGGTGTTGTCGATGCTGCTCTTCGGCGGACCGACCCTGCATTACTTCGCACTGGCCTTGACCATCGGGATTCTGTTCGGCATCTACTCGTCCGTTTTCGTGGCGGCGGCCATCGCCATGTGGCTGGGTGTCAAGCGTGAAGACCTGATCACGACCCCGGTGCGCAAGGACCAGGACCCCAACGATCCGAACGCCGGCGCGGTGGTCTGACCGACCGCAAGCGAGTTCAGCGACTGCGCATTGTTCGACATGGCCCCCGGAGTTCCTTCCTCGACGCTGTCCGTCCAGGCGCGTCGCACCTATGTCGACGGGCTGCAGCGTGAGCTGGGTGCCACCGTGCACTCCATCATGCAGCGGGTGCGTGAGCTCCCCAATCAGGCGGTCTCCGGCGAGAAGGCCTATGCGGCACGCGAGGCGGCACTCAGCGTGCCGCTCAAGGCCGCACAGTGGCAGCAGCAGGGCCTGGATGGTCTGATGCGCGCCTTGCAGGCTGCGCAGAGCGAAACCGTCTCGAACAGGGCGCCGGCCCGTGGCCGGCCGCTGGAGCTGTCGCTGGTGGCCGACGACACCATCGAGCTGGAGATCGTTTCCTCCCGTTTGGCGCTGGCGCTGATGGACAAGGCGTCGTGGGAGTTTTCCGACCTGCGTTACCGCATGGCCGCCATCGATCGGGTCGACGAGATGCCGCCGCAGGACATCCTGCGCCCGCACGTCCTGGCGCGCCAGATGGTGGATGGCTGGCTGGCCGCCGGGCTGACGTTGGAGCACTGGCACGCGTGCCAGCCCATCCTGCATGAGGAGCTGTCCACCTTGCTGCAGGGGGCGTATCACGACCTCAACGGCTGGCTCATGCAGCAGGGGGTGTGCACCGAGGTCAATCTGCGCTCCTTCATTCGCCGTTCGCGCGATGCCGGCGGGGCCCGAGGGCCTGTTGCAGGGGCGACGGGAGGCGGATTCGGTGGTCCAGCGGGGGGGGCTGGCCTCGGAGGCGGTGTGCGCACGGGCTCAACGGGCGCTCTTGTTGGTGGCCAAGGGCCTGCCGGACGCCCTGGCGGCATCTCTTCTGGACAAGGTTCTGCGGCGGACGCAGCGGCGATCCCCGTGCCTCCGGGCGGAACAGTGCCTCACGCTCGTTTTCCGACACCGGTCAGCGCTGCTCGTCAGCGCATGGTGCCGACGCCTGAAACCGCGCACCTTTTTGCACCGACTGTGCCGGACCCCGGTCTGGGGTTGCAGCGAGGAGTGTCGACCGGACACTCTGGTTCCATGGCGGGGGCAAATTCGGCAGGTGCCGGTCGCTCCGCGATGGCGGCAAGTGGGCCCACGACCGTCCCGGGGCGAGGTGGTGCGGGTGCTCCCGCGGCTTCGGTCGATGAAGAGACGCGTCTGCTGACCCGCTTCCCGGGCTTGATGCGCAGCCTGGAGCAGGCCGAGGCCGTGCTGGGCCGACTGAACCGGCTGGTGTCGCGGCAGGTGCCGGAGTTCGCCGGCTCGACGCTCGTGCAGCCGCATTCGGCGAGTCCTGGGCTCAAGGCGGCCATCACCGAAGCCCAATTGGCGCTCAAGCGTCGTTTTGGTGTCGGGCGTGAGATGCCTGCGGGCGCCGTGGGCGATGGCGGTGCTTTGGGGCCGGGTGGTGCAGCAGCAGGTGCCCCGGCCGGGGCGGTCGACACCCCGGGATTGCTGCAGGAACTGCAGGCCCGCAAACAGATCCTCAAGCAGGCGGCGACCACGCCGGTGGAGCGGGCCACGATCGAGATCGTGGCGCTGATGTTCCAGAGCCTGCTGACCGAAGAGCGCCTGCCGGCCAGCATCCGCGTCTGGTTCGCCCGGCTGCAGATGCCCGTGCTGCGGGTGGCGGTGGTGGAGCCGGACTTTTTCGCGACGGTCGACCACCCGGCGCGCAAGCTGATCGACCGCATGGGTGCTTGCGTCATGGGCTTCGAGGCCGGGAGTGCACAGGGGGTCAGCGAAGCGCTGGAAAAGGAAGTCAAGCGGGTCGTCCAGGTGGTCGAGGCCTATCCCGATACCGGTCGCCGCGTGTTCCAGACCGTGCTGACCGAGTTCGAGAAGTTCATCGAGAACTATTTCAAGACCACCCACCAGGCGGCCAGCAAGGGGGTGTCGCTCGCGCAGCAGATCGAGCAGCGCGAGACCTTGGCCATTCAGTACACGATCGAGCTGCGTAAGATGCTGGAGGGTGTGCCCGTGCACGACGGTGTGCGCGAGTTCATGTTCCACGTTTGGGCCGACGTGCTGGCCACCAGCGGCGTGAAGTCCGGCGCGAGCAGCGACACAACGCGGCAGATGCAGCGGGCCGCGGCCGAACTGGTCTGGCTGGCCGGGGCCAAGGTGTCCCGCGAGGAGCGGGCCGACGCCATCCGGCGTCTTCCGCCCCTGCTCAAGCAGTTGCGCGAGGGCATGTCCCTGGCGGGGGTGCCGCTGCCCCGGCAGGACGAGTACATCCAGGCGCTCAACAACGCGCTGGCGGCCGCCTTCTCTGCGCGCACGGCCACGGTGGCGCCCGAACGCATGGCCGAGCTCAAGCTGCAGCTTGAAACGCTGGAAGAGGTGCTGCCGGACCTCGACAGCCTGGAGATCGACGAGGACATGATCCGCGACCTCTCCGATCAGGACAGCAACGACCTGGAGGTGGTGTCCGACGGTGGCTCCATGCCGACGCCGGCCATGCTCGCCTGGGCGACCGAGCTCAAAGTGGGCAGTTGGTTCAAGCTGGAACTGCACGGCCGCATCGATCCGGTGCAGCTGGCATGGCTGGGCATGCGCGGGCACCTGAGTCTGTTCGTGTCCTCTCAAGGGCGCACGATCATGTTCCAGAAGCACCGTCTTGCATCCTACCTGCAGGCGGGTCTGCTGGTGCCGGCGGAGGAAGAGGCCCTCACCGTGCGCGCCACGCGCGAGGCCTTGGCCAAGCTCGACGCCCAGCCGGAGCGGCTGCTCAACTGAGCTCCGTGAAGCCGGGAGGGGTCGCGCGGCGGACCGACTGCGCAGCGCGTGTCGGCTGCGCGCGGGATCTCAGTGGATGATGCGGTCGGTGGCATCGACGAACAGTTCGTCGAGCACCAGCGTGTCGGGCTCCAGACCGGCGTTCCAGAAGATCATCAGCACGATGATCTTGAGGTCTTCGAGCGTTATCGGGGTGGAGCCGGTGGCCATGGCGCGGTCGATGACCTGCTCGCGCAGCACGGGCGACAGAACGCCGGCCGATTCCAGGAAACTGATGAAGGCGATGGAGGCCGTTCCCAGGTGCTCTTGCTCGGCGGCCGAGTAAAGGCGCATGGCGTCGGCGTGGCGTGGCTCGACGCAAGGAAACTCCAGGTGCGTCAGGCCGTCGAGCCAGCTCAGGGCGTCTTCGATCTCCTCGCTTTCGAAGCCCACGGCCGACAGCTTCTTGGAGAGCTGCGCATGGTCTGGACAGGCATCCGGACGCCAGTAGTTTTCGTAGAGGTAGACGAGCACGTCGAACATGAAGTGACTATAACGCAGCCCCATTCCCGCGGCAGAGGGCGGTACCGGCCGACACCGGCCTCGGGGATCAGGCCTGGGCCAGACGTTGAAAAATCTGCCCCGGTAGTCGCGCAACCGCACCCGTCAGTTCCAGTTCGAGCAGGCGCACGGTGAGGTCGCTGGTGGACCACCCGGTGCGGATCTGCAAGACGTCCAGCGTGGCCGGGCTCCAGCCCAGGGCGGCCAGGATGGGGTCTGTGTCGGCGTCGTCGGACGTTTCGGAATCCGATTCCCCCGCCGCCGGGCATGTGCTTGAGGAGGCAACCAGGCCCACCGTGGGCGATGCCGTGCGCAGGTTCAGCTCGTCGAGGATGTCCTGCGTGCACTCGACCAGCTTGGCCCCTTGCTTGATCAAGGCGTGACAGCCGCGGGATTGAGGGCTGTGGATCGACCCGGGGATGGCCAGGACCTCGCGTCCCGACTCCAGAGCCAGCCGCGCGGTGATGAGCGAGCCGGACTCCAGCGTCGCTTCGACCACCAGCGTGCCCAGGGACAGCCCGGCGATGATGCGGTTGCGCTGCGGAAAGTGCGAGGCGTGCGCCGCCGTCCCGAGCACGAACTCGCTCAGGACCAGTCCCCGCTCGGCGATGTGCTGCGCCAGAGTGAGGTTCTGGCGCGGATACAAGCGATCCAGCCCGGTGCCCACCACGGCGATGGTGCTGCCGGACCCGTCCAGTGCACCTTCGTGGGCGGCCGCATCAATGCCCAGTGCCAGGCCGGACACGATGCACACCCCTTGTCGGCTCAGGTCGCGGCAGAAGGCGCGGGCATGTTCCAGGCCTTGCGCCGTGGCGTGTCGGCTGCCGACCACGGCCAGCAGCGGGCGGTCCAACAGATCGACCCGACCCAGCGCATGCAGCAGCATGGGCGGGTCGGCCAGTTCAAGCAGCACCCGGGGATAGCGGGGATCACCCAGGGTCAGCAGGGAGCGTGGCACCGCTCCTGCGGGCGTGTCGGACAGCCACGCCCGGGTGCGTTCCCACAGCGTGTCGAGATTCGCGGGCAGGGCGTGGAGTGCGGCAGCAGCGCGTGCATCGACCAGCTCGGTGAGCGTGCTGCGAGGCGCATCGAACACGGCCTGAGGGCTGCCCAGCGCCGCGAGCAGCCGGCGCGCCTTGATGCGGCCGACGCCGGGAGTGCTGACCAGCCTCAGCCAGCTCTTCAGGTCGTCATCGAGATCGGGAGGCACGGCGGACGATGCGCGCGGAATCAGGGTTGGGCGATGCGATCACCAGCGCGCACCGGCCCGGAGGCCTGAACCATCAGGGCGTAGGACAGTCGGTCGAACACCCGGAAGACCAGCGCCGATCCCTGAATTTCGTCGGGCAGTTTCAGCGTGGGGCGACGCGGATCGTCGCGATCGACGACGGTCTCGCCGCTTTGCAGCACGCGCAGCACATGGCCCTGTTCAATGCCGTCTCGGCGGCCCACGTTCAGCGCAACGATCTGGTGGGCGCCCGCGGTCAGGCCCGCCCCATAGATCGAGATGATGCGCCCGTCCACCGGGCGCTGTGGCGCATGTGGAACGAACACAGGTTCTTCGACGTCCACGGCGGGCGTGAGGCGATCACCCGCACCCGCTTCCTGCTTGGTGGCCGTGATGACGAAGGTGGCCGGCACGACCTCGGGCTCGCCCCGGGCATTGGAGACTTCCTCGCCTTCGCGGCGGTAGTCGGCAGTTCCAACGTAGGCGGCCTCGTAACCAAGAATCTCTTGGCTGACGGGGTCCTTCAGCGCACGAGGGTTGCGGTAGATGCGCCAACGCGTCACGGGGGCCAGATCGCCGCGCACGTAGGCGATGTCGCCCATGCCCAGCAGGCGCCGGCCTTCCCGACCGGCGACGATGCGGGGCGTGTGTTCGGTGTCGGCCGCATCCAGAATCACAGCCTCGTTCAGGAAGGGCCGGATCAGGTGCATCGGAATGCTCGTGATCGCATCGGGGCCCACGCTCTCGCCGCGAGCGCGGGGAGACAGTCGTCCGTCGCCGCTCACCCCGACCGGGCCGGCGACCTGCAGCCGTGCTCGGCCACCGGAGCGGACCAGGACCAGCCTTTGACCGGGATAGATCAGGTGCGGGTTGCGGATCTGTTCCAGGTTCATGCCCCACAGCTCCGGCCAGCGCCAGGGGCTGCGCAGGAAGAGGCTGGAGATGTCCCAAAGCGTGTCGCCGCGGCGCACGACATGCTGGTCAGGGGCGTCGGGAGCGAGTTCGGACAGGGGGACGCCCGCTTCGGCGACGTGCCGGGCGGTCTCCCGTTGGGCCGGGTAGACCGGGTCGTTGGGCGCGGCGTGGGCCGAGAAAGACGCGCAGACCGTGAGCGAGAGCGCGCTCAGCGCATACGCAAAGGGGGTTCGGCGGGCATGCACGATCATGAGACTCGACTCCAGCGGCGCTTGTGCGGAATCATCCGCGCACCGGGGTGGTTTGCGCAGTGGCCCGGCAAACCCGAGCGGCTTGCGGGACAATCCTGCCTTGAATGCGTAAATTCTGCCCCAATGCTGGAAGGGGGCAGGTTGCCTCCCCGTGTTGTTCTCCACGATCGTCGGACCTGCATGCGACGCGCTTCGCACGAGAGTTCCGCCCGATCCCAAGCCTAGCCATGAGTCTGTTGCCCATCCTGCGTTACCCCGATCCCCGACTGCACACCCGGGCCAAGCCGGTCGCGCAGGTCGACGACCGCATCCGAGCCCTCGTCGCCGACATGCTGGAGACCATGTACGAGGCCAAGGGCATCGGTCTGGCCGCCACGCAGATCGACGTGCACGAGCGTGTGGTCGTCATCGACGTCTCCGAGGCCCGCGACGAGCCGCTGGTGCTGATCAACCCCGAGCTGGTGGCCACCAGCCAGGAGCGCATCGTGGGTGACGAGGGGTGCCTCTCCGTGCCCACCATCTACGACAAGGTCGAACGCTGGAGCGAGGTGACCGTCCGCGCCTTGGACCGCGACGGCCAGGTGCACGAAGTTGCGGCCGACGGGCTGCTCGCCGTGTGCATCCAGCACGAGATGGACCACCTGATGGGCAAGGTGTTCGTGGAATACCTGTCGCCGCTCAAGCGCAACCGCATCCGCAGCAAGCTGGCCAAGCGCGCCCGCGAGGACGAGCGCCCCGCATGAGCGCGGACCGGACGCCGAGCCTGTCCGGGCTCCGGGTGGGTTATGCCGGCACGCCGGAGTTCGCCCGCGTGGCCCTTCAGGCCATTGCCGAAGCTGGCGCCGAGGTGCCGCTGGTGCTGACCCAGCCTGATCGGCCGGCCGGGCGAGGCATGAAGTTGCAGCCGTCGCCGGTCAAACAGTACGCCCTGTCGCGGGGGCTCACGGTGGTGCAGCCCACGAGCCTGAGGCTGGACGGCAAGTACCCCGATGAGGCCAGCGCTGCCCAGGCCGCACTGCTCGATGCGCACCTGGACGTGCTGGTGGTCGCAGCCTACGGATTGATCCTGCCGCAATGGGTGCTGGATCTGCCGCGTTTGGGTTGCCTGAACATCCATGCCTCGCTGTTGCCGCGCTGGCGCGGTGCCGCCCCCATCCACCGGGCCATCGAGGCCGGAGATGCGCAGACCGGCATCACCATCATGCAGATGGACGCTGGACTCGATACCGGAGACATGCTTTCGATCGAGTCCCTCGACATCCGGCCCGACGACACCACGGCGACCCTGCACGACCGTCTGGCGGAACTGGGTGGGCGGATGATCGTGTCCACGCTGGCCCAAGCTGCGGCGAGAGGCTTGTCCCCGCAGCCCCAGCCGGCAGAGGGCATCACCTACGCCCACAAGATCGACAAGGCTGAAGCCGCGCTGGACTGGTCCCGGTCGGCGGACGTGCTGGCTCGACGGGTGCGGGCGTTCGATCCCTTCCCCGGGTGCACGTTTGTGCGGGGCGGAGAAACCTTCAAGGTGTGGGCGGCCCAGGTGTACGACGCCGCGACCTTGCCCGCGGCCGAGCCCGGTGGGGTCGTGGCGGTGAGCCCGGACACTTTGTGCGTGGCCTGTGGTGAAGGGGTGTTGGCCCTGACCCAGCTGCAGCGTCCCGGCGGGCGGCGTCTGCCGACCTCCGAGGTGTTGCGGGCGACCTCCTTTGCCGTGGGCGAACGCCTGGACTGAACCGAGGGACTCCTGCGCTGGCTCCGCACGACCTGCGGATCTGACCGGCGTGGTCGATCCGAGGGCCCGATCTGCTCAAGTTCGGCACCTGGCGGGACGATAAGCAGACATCGCTGCTCCCTCCACATGCAGGTCGCCCATGCGCCGCTCGCTTCTTGTCTTGCTGACCTTCGGATCGGTCCTGACGGCCGGATGCGATGCCTTGGGCATCGAATCCGGCACCGCGACGGCCGCGCGCAAGGAGGCCGAGGGCAAGGCCATCGGCAGTGCCTGCCGACACGCCTTGCGTGCCATCGAGGACTGCTACACCCTCTACCCCAAAGCATCCAAAGCGGCCGTCTATGCCGGCTGGCTGGAGATGGACGGTTACATGCGGGAAAACAAGCTGGAGGGCATCGTTCCGGTGGTGCCGCGCAAGAGCGCACAGCCCGCGCCTGCCGCTGCATCCAGCGTAGACGCAGAGGGAGGCTCCGGCCACGGCACTTCTGACGCAGAAGGCGCTGACAAGGGCAAAGCCGATGCGGACCACGGCAAGGGCGAGTCCGGAGCGCCCTCACGCCGTCCGACGTCCGGACATTGATTCTGCTCAAGCTTCATTGAGGGCTGCGGCCTCGGGGCCCTTCCTTCTGAGGTGCCGGACCGTGGGGTGTGACATCGGTCGCACCGCCGCGTGCCGCGGCGGAAACGATGTCGGCGGGCACCAACGGCCAGCAGCCGCCAACCTGCATCAAGGTGACCCACTCCCCCCCAGACCGTGGCATGCTGTACGGCTGAGCGGTCGGTGCATGAAAGCCTCGGCACCTTACGCACGATTTCCTTGTCCCTCAACGACGTCTACATCATGAAGATCCTCCGCTTTCAAGACCTGATCAACGATGGCCAGGTGGCCGGCAAGCGTGTGTTCATCCGCGCCGACCTCAACGTGCCCCAGGACGACGCCGGCAACATCACCGAGGACACCCGCGTGCGCGCTTCGGTGCCCGCCGTGAAGGCCGCTCTGGATGCCGGTGCCGCCGTCATGGTGACTTCCCACCTGGGTCGCCCGACCGAAGGCGAGTTCAAGCCCGAAGATTCGCTGGCGCCGGTCGCCAAGCGCATGGGCGAGCTGCTGGGCCGTGAGGTCAAGCTGGTGGCCAACTGGGTCGACGGCGTCGAAGTCGCTCCCGGCGAAGTCGTCATGCTGGAAAACTGCCGCCTGAACAAGGGCGAGAAGAAGAACAACGAAGAGTTGGCGAAGAAGATGGCCGCCCTGTGCGACATCTTCGTGCACGATGCCTTCGGCACCGCCCACCGCGCCGAGGGCACGACCTACGGCATCGCCCAGTTCGCCCCGGTGGCCTGCGCCGGCCCGCTGC
>CAYRBG010000011.1:0-26149 GCA_964422355.1 uncultured Sphaerotilus sp.
AGGTGGCCGAGGTCGAGGCGATGTCCGAGAAGGACCTCAGCAAGCGCATCAAGCAGCTCGAAAAGGAAATGCTCGAATTCGCCCGCAACCTGGAGTTCGAGAAGGCCGCGAGGGTGCGCGATCAGTTGGCCCATCTGCGCGAACAGGCGTTCGGAGCCAGCAGCGGCACCGATGTTGGCACGCCCCCTGCTAGTGGTAAGGTCAGGGCATGACCTCGAACACCATGAACGTTTTCGATCGGCGGCGCTCGTTCCGCGTCCTGATGGTCTGTACAGGCAACATTTGCCGCTCCCCCACGGCGGAGGCGGTGCTGCGCCATCGCGTCCGTCTGGCGGGGCTGGAGGACTGGGTGCAGGTGGACTCGGCCGGCACCAAGGCCTGGCACACCGCCAACCCGCCCGATCCCCGCAGCATTGCGCACGCCGGACACCGCGGGTACGACCTGACGCCCCTGCGGGCGCGGCGCATTGCCGACGAAGACTTTGTCTTGTTTGATCTGATTCTTGCGATGGACAACGACCACCTGTCGTATCTCGGCCAGGTGTGTCCGCCCGCGCAGCGTCAGAAGATCCGCCGGCTCATGGAGTATGCGCCGACGGGCTTGTCCGAGGTGGTCCCGGATCCGTACTACGGAGGCGCGGCCGGTTTTGAACACGTCCTCGATCTGGTCGAACTCGCTTGCGATGGCCTGATCGAAGATCTCAAGGCTTCGCTGGGCGGCGAAGCCCTTATGCACACGTCGGCTTCAAACGTCCTATAATCGAGTAAATCACTCGGGATATCGCGGGACGTCCGGTCGGGTGTGGGTCCAGGAGCTCCGGTGGGGCACCGAAACCATTTGATGGAGTACGCAATGCGATTGACCACCAAAGGACGGTTTGCCGTCACTGCCATGATCGACTTGGCGCTGCGCGAGCACAGCGGCCCGGTGGCCCTGGCCGCGATCAGCAGCCGTCAGCAGATCTCCCTGTCCTACCTGGAGCAACTGTTCGGCAAGCTGCGCCGCCAGGAGCTGGTGGAGAGCACGCGTGGCCCCGGTGGCGGCTATTCGCTCGGCCGCAAGGCCGAGGACATCACGGTGGCCGACATCATCGTCGCCGTGGACGAGGCCATCGATGCCACGGGCTGCGGCGGTGGCGAGAACTGCATGGGCGACGAGTCCGGGCGCTGCATGACGCACGACCTGTGGTCCAGCCTGAATGCCAAGATGTTGGAGTACCTCAATTCGATCTCGCTTAAGAGTCTGGTCGATGACCAGATTGCCCGGGGCGTGTCGGTCGAGGAGGCGCCGATCAAGCGCGCCATCTCCAGCCAGCCGGTGGTCAAGCCGATCAAGGTGACGGCCCCGAACTCGGTGTTCGCGCTGGGCTCGACGCTGACCAAGTAACAGACAATTGCGAGGGTCGAAGCGGCCACCCTGAGGGTGGTCGGGGATGACCTGTCTTGAAAGTTTTTCGAATGGACATGACGCCTCACTTCCCGATCTACATGGACTACGGCGCGACGACCCCGGTCGATCCGCGTGTCGTCGATGCCATGGTGCCCTGGCTGCGTGAGCACTTCGGCAACCCGGCTTCGCGCAGTCATGCCTGGGGCTGGGAAGCGGAAGAGGCTGTCGAGAAGGCGCGGGCCCAAGTGGCGGACCTGATCGGTGCCGACCCGCGCGAGATCGTCTGGACCTCGGGCGCGACCGAGTCCAATAACCTGGCCCTCAAGGGCGCGGCCCATTTCTATCAAGGCAAGGGCAAGCACCTCATCACGGTCAAGACCGAGCACAAGGCTGTGCTTGACACCATGCGAGAGCTGGAGCGCCAGGGCTTCGAGGTGACCTACCTGGATGTGATGCCCGACGGCCTGCTGGATTTCGAGGCCTTCAAGGCCGCGATCCGTCCGGACACCATCCTGGCCTCGGTCATGTTCGTGAACAACGAGATCGGCGTGATCCAGGATGTGGTCGCTCTGGGCAATCTGTGCCGCGAGCGCGGAGTGATCTTCCACGTCGATGCGGCCCAGGCCACCGGCAAGGTCGAGATCAACCTGGCCGAGCTGCCCATCGACCTGATGAGCCTGGCCTCGCACAAGAGTTACGGGCCCAAGGGCATTGGTGCGCTGTATGTGCGCCGCAAGCCTCGCATTCGCCTGGAAGCTCAGATGCACGGCGGCGGTCATGAGCGCGGCATGCGTTCGGGCACGCTGCCCACGCACCAGATCGTCGGCATGGGCGAGGCCTTCCGCATCGCCAAGGAAGAAATGGCGACCGAGCATGTGCGCATCCGGGCGTTGCATGATCGCCTCGTCAAGGGCCTGTCGTCCATTGAGCAGACTTTCATCAACGGCGACCTCACGAAGCGCGTGCCTCACAACCTGAACATCTCGTTCAACTTTGTGGAAGGCGAGTCGCTCATCATGGGCGTCAAGGGTCTGGCGGTGTCGTCGGGCTCGGCCTGCACGTCGGCCAGCCTGGAGCCCAGCTACGTGCTGCGCGCCCTGGGTCGCAGCGACGAGCTGGCGCACTCCAGCCTGCGCATGACGATTGGCCGCTTCACGACAGAAGAAGAGATCGACTACGCCATCCAGGTGCTGCAGGAGCGCGTGGCCAAGTTGCGCGAACTGTCCCCGCTGTGGGACATGTACAAGGACGGCATCGATCTGAGCACCATCCAGTGGAGCGCTCACTGAGCCGCCCAGGAGAATCACCATGGCATACAGCGAAAAGGTCATTGACCACTACGAAAACCCCCGCAACGTCGGCGCCTTCGACAAGGAAGACGCGGACGTCGGCACGGGCATGGTCGGTGCCCCGGCCTGCGGCGACGTGATGAAGCTGCAGATCAAGGTCGACCCGGCCACCGGCCGCATCGAGGATGCGCGCTTCAAGACCTATGGCTGTGGTTCGGCCATCGCGTCGAGCTCTCTGGTGACCGAGTGGGTCAAGGGCAAGACGCTGGACGAGGCGCTGGAGATCAAGAACACCCAGATCGCCGAAGAGCTGGCACTGCCGCCCGTCAAGATCCACTGCTCGATCCTGGCCGAAGACGCGATCAAGGCCGCCGTGGACGATTACAAGGCCCGTCATGCTGACTGAAACCACCCCCGCTTCGGCCGCGGCGGCCGAGGGTCTGTGCAATGTCGAGCGTGGCGAACTGGCGGCGCCCACCGAAGGGCTGGAGCGCTTGGCGGCCATGCGGGTCACGATGACCGAGGCGGCGGCACGCCATGTTCAGCGTTATCTGTCTCGCCGCGGCAAGGGCGTGGGCATCCGCCTGGGCGTGAAGACCACCGGCTGTTCGGGCTTGGCCTACAAGCTGGAGTACGCCGACGAGGTCGCACCCGAGGATCACGTCTTCGAGGACCATGGGGTGAAGATCCTCATCGATCCCAAGAGTCTGCCTTACCTGGACGGCACGGAGTTGGACTTTGTGCGCGAGGGCTTGAACGAAGGTTTCAAGTTCCATAATCCCCGCGAGAAGGACCGCTGCGGCTGCGGGGAATCGTTCCGCGTCTGACCGGCATCGGACTTGCATTCGGCGGGTCCGTCCGAACCCGATCCGCTGATGCAACCATGAACCTCACCGATTCCGACTTCGACCTCTTTGGCCTGCCTGTCCAGTTTGTGCAGGATCGCGCCACCGTGGACGCCCGCTGGAAGGCGCTGCAGACCGAGGTCCATCCCGACCGCTTCGCCTCGGAAGGCGCGGCCGCCCAGCGTGTGGCCATGCAGTGGGCCATCCGTGTCAACGAGGCCTACCAGCGTCTGAAGGATCCGCTCAAGCGTGCGGCCTATCTGTGCGAGTTGAAGGGGGCCCCCATCAACGCCGAGAACAACACCGCCATGCCTGCCGCGTTCCTGATGCAGCAGATGGACTGGCGCGAAACGCTCGACGAGGCCAAGACCGCGGTCGCCGTTGAAAAGCTCGCCGACGAGGTCGCTGCGCGCAAGAAGCAGATGATCGACGGTCTGGCCGTTGTGATGGACGAGAAAATGGATTGGCCCGCCGCCGCAGCGCAGGTGCGGGCCCTGATGTTCGTCGACCGATTTGCGGCCGACGTTGACCAGCGCCTGGACGCGCTGGACCCCTGACGGTTTTCCATGGCACTTCTTCAGATTTCCGAGCCGGGGCAGTCGCCCGATCCGCACCAGCGCCGCATCGCGGTGGGCATCGACCTGGGCACCACCCACTCTTTGGTGGCCGCGGTGCGCCACGGCGTGGCCGAATGCCTGCCGGACGATGACGGGCGGGTGATCCTGCCTTCGGCGGTGCAGTATCTGCCGGGCGGCAAGCGCCGCATTGGCGTGGAGGCGCTGGCCGCGCAGTCGGACGATCCGGCCAACACGCTGGTGTCGGTCAAGCGTCTGATGGGGCGCGGTCTGAAGGATGTGCAGGCGCAGGGCCAATGGCCGTATCGGTTTGTGGATGCGCCCGGCATGGTGCGCATCGAGACCGTGGGTGGCGAGAAGTCGCCGGTCGAGGTCTCGGCGGAAATTCTGGCCACGCTGCGTCAGCGCGCTGAAGACAGCTTCGATGCCGACCTCTATGGCGCGGTCATTACCGTGCCTGCCTATTTCGACGACGCCCAGCGTCAGGCCACCAAGGACGCGGCCGAACTGGCTGGTCTGAACGTGTTGCGCCTGATCAACGAGCCTACCGCTGCGGCCATTGCCTATGGCCTGGACAACGCGTCAGAGGGGCTGTACGCGGTGTTCGATCTGGGCGGGGGTACCTTCGACATTTCGCTGCTGCGCCTGTCGCGCGGGGTGTTTGAGGTGGTTGCGGTGGGTGGCGATTCGGCCCTGGGCGGCGACGATTACGACCTTGTCCTGGCACGCTGGATGCTCGCGCACGCCACCGACCGCTCGCTGGACAGCTGTTCGGCCCATGAGCGTCGTCGCCTGCAGGTGCAGGCCCGCGCGATCAAGGAGGCCCTGACGGACGAGCATTGCGTCTCCGCCGCGTTCACGCTGGACGACGGCACAGCCGTGCAGATCCCGGTCAAGCGCATCGACTTCGAGACGGCCACGGCCGAGCTGACGAACCGCACGGTCTCGCTGATGAAGCGCGTATTGCGCGACGCCAAGATATCCTCGGACGAATTGAAGGGCACGGTCATGGTGGGCGGTTCCACCCGCATGCCCGCCGTGCGTGCCGCCGTCGAGGCACTGACGGGCCAGGCGCCGCTGATCAACCTGAACCCCGATGAGGTGGTGGCACTGGGGGCCGCCATTCAGGCCAACGCCTTGGCCGGCAATTCGGCCGACGGTGAGCTGCTGCTGCTGGACGTGATCCCGTTGTCGCTGGGTCTGGAGACCATGGGCGGGCTGGTCGAGCGCGTGATCGAGCGCAACTCCACCATTCCCACCGCCAAGGCGCAGGACTTCACCACCTTCAAGGACGGCCAGACCGCCATGGCCATCCACGTCGTGCAGGGCGAGCGCGAACTGGTGAGCGATTGCCGTTCGCTGGCGCGGTTCGAACTGCGCGGCATTCCACCGATGGTGGCGGGGGCGGCACGCATCCGTGTGACCTTCCAGGTCGATGCCGACGGCTTGTTGTCGGTGTCGGCGCGCGAGCAGGCATCGGGTGTGGAGGCGTCGATCGCCGTCAAGCCGAGCTACGGCCTGCCGGAAGAGGACATCGCCCGTATGCTGCGCGAAGGTTTTGCCCATGCCGAGGGGGACATGCACCGCCGGGCGCTGACCGAGGCCCGCGTCGAAGCCGAGCGGCTGGCGCTGGCCACCCAGGCCGCGCTGGATGCCGACGGTGATCTGCTGGACGGCGACGAGCGCGGCACCATCGACACCCTGCTGGCCCGCCTGGCCGCCGCGGCCGCGCGCGAGGACACCCGCGCCGTCGAAGCCGCCACCCAGGCCCTGACCGACGGCACCGAGGCCTTTGCCGCCGCACGCATGAACCGCGGCATCCGGCAGGCGCTCACCGGCCGCTCGCTCGAAGACCTCTGACTTCTGCTGTTCCGACCATGACCACCCTGAAGATCCTGCCCAACGCCCAGTACTGTCCAGAGGGGCGCACGCTGGACGTGGCACCCGGCACCTCGATCTGCGAGGCGCTGCTGGAAAACGGCATCGCCATCGAACACGCCTGCGAGATGAGCTGCGCCTGCACCACCTGCCACGTCATCGTGAGGGAAGGCTTCAACTCCCTGAATCCGTCCGAAGAGACCGAGGACGATCTGCTCGACCGGGCCTGGGGCCTGCAGCCGACCTCGCGCCTGAGCTGTCAGGCCATCGTGGCCCGGCAGGACCTGACCATCGAGATCCCCAAGTACACGATCAACCACGCCCGCGAGCACTGAGCCGCGAGCATCTGGGGTCGCCATGCGCCAGCTCTTCCTCGATACCGAAACCACCGGCCTGAGTCCCGACCAGGGCGATCGCGTCATCGAGCTCGGCTGTGTCGAGTTCATCAACCGGCGGCCGACCGGCAACAACCTGCACTTCTACTTCAACCCGGAGCGGCCCAACAACGAGGAAGCCGTCCGTGTGCACGGACTGACCGACGCCTTCCTGGCCGACAAACCCAAGTTCGCCGAGAAGTCGCAGGAGATCGTCGAGTACCTGAAGGGCGCGCAGATCGTCATCCACAACGCCGCGTTCGACGTGGGCTTCCTGGACGCCGAGTTCCGCCGCGTGAACCTGGGCCGCTTCGCCGACCACGTCGACGGCGTGCTCGACACGCTGGTCATGGCCCGCGAGATGTATCCCGGCAAGGCCAACTCGCTGGATGCCCTGTGCCGCCGCCTGGAGGTGGACAACACCAACCGGACGCTGCACGGCGCGCTGTTGGACGCGGGGCTGCTGGCCGAGGTCTACATCCGCATGACGCGGGGGCAGGACGCCCTGATGATGGACGCCTCCGACGAGGCGACCACCGAGGCGGGTGCCGAGACGGAAGTGGTCGGCATCAATCTCGCCGAGTTCGATCTGCCCATCCTGACCTGCACCGACGAAGAGCGGGCGGCGCACGAAGCCATCTTGGCCGAACTCGACAAGGCCAGCGGAGGCAACACAATTTGGCGGAAAGTACTTGCATCCGTCTGATTCCATGTCATAATAGCATTCTTCGCAGCGCACAAGACCAGTCGCTGCACCCGATGAAGGGTCACCAGATTCGGGCGGTTAGCTCAGTGGTAGAGCACTGCCTTCACACGGCAGGGGTCGCAGGTTCGAACCCTGCACCGCCCACCAAGAAAATCAAGCACTTAGCGGAAACGCTAGGTGCTTTTTTCTTGCGGGTACGGAAACGGTACGGAAAACATGGATTCAGAGGTCAACCCTTGCGCGGCAACTTGAAGCCGCAGAACGACGGACGGATCCATCAAGGCGATCCGTCATGTCGAAGTGGAGTGAAAGCCCTGGTTCATGCCCGCGACGAAGTTCAGGGAGGGCGTAGCTGCGATCTCCCCATGACGCCGTGTATCGATCGCCGGCTCGCCGATTCTGAGGGGGGCAGCGACCTCGGGGTGGCCCCGGGCTCCTGAAATGGGGCCGGCCCCGTGCTTGCCCAACTCCAGTCTCAACGCTTTCGCGCTTGCTGTGCTTATGAGCTCCCACGGGACCGACGTGACGATTTTGGGTGATCCATCCGGCTTTCGTCTACACCCGGTCGGCATTCCCGAGCAACGCTGACCCAGGGCGAAGCCTGGGTTTCATCTGTCCATGGGCTGCATCTGGATGGGTGGAAGGGGCAAAACACGAATGCCTGCCCCCTCCTGTTCGGCCTGCCGGAGAGGCTAGACGCCCGGCAGCTTTCGCGCACGTCGGTGGTTCTCGTGCGGCCGACCTGCTGGCGCTGCCCGCGACGATGAACACCGGGCAACTTGACCATGCGGATGGTGATTCGCCGCACAGCCAACAGGCAGGGCAGTTTAAGGCCCCGCGCGTCAGGCTGCCCCCCCCCTCGAATGGCGCTCAAGATGTTTTGGCTGTGTAGTCAAACGTAGTACGCGGCCCGCCTACTTTCTTGCTCGCCTCGTGCGTCCGAGGTTATGTTAAGTGACGTTCTCCCTGCCGCACTTCTCCCACCTTGCGTTCCATCGCATTTCCGCCCCGTCCGTTTTTGAATGGAAATGGCGTGCTAAAACGCATACCAAGGGCATGGATGGACGTGGTTTCACCAGATTCCGCCGAAGGACAGCGAGTTCCGTTAGTGTCGAACGAAGCACCCAGGTCACGAGCCTTCAGGTGGCTCATGGGTGGAGCTTTGGCGCGGGGACATGCACGGGCGACGTGATCGCGTTCACCTCAAGGCAAATCGATGAATGGTTGTCACATTTCGACGTGGATTCATCGGTTCAGGGGGGCCAGTCTGAAAGAATCGAACGTAAAGTGCCCCCACATCTCATGAACCGATCCACTCGGTGATGCCTTGGGAGGAACAGGGCACCCGACCAAGACCCACGGAGCACCGAACTCCGACAGCACCATGTCCAATCCCTTCTTCGAGAAGCCGATCCTGAACTCGCCCTATGAGTACCCGGGACGGCACTGGGAGCTTGACCCGTCCGGGCAGCCCACGCAACGCATCATCGATCGGCGGCGCAGCGCCGAGTTCATCACACCCATTCCGAAAGCGAAGAAGCAGAAGGGTGGGGGCAAGCAGTCGGCCCTGCTGTTTGACGACGGTCTTTCGACGCAAAAGCAGGCCTACGACCACACGGCCATCATCAACTCGGTGCGACACGAGGTGGACAAGTGGCGAGTGCTGCCCAACCCGGCCGACTGGAAGGTGACGCCCGAAACGGCGCGATTGCTCCAGCACTGGCGGCACCACGATTTCGGCAGCATTCGTCCCTTCTTCTGTCAGGTAGAAGCGGCCGAGACGGCGATCTGGCTC
The DNA here is from genome assembly GCA_964422355.1 of uncultured Sphaerotilus sp. Taxonomy (GTDB): domain Bacteria; phylum Pseudomonadota; class Gammaproteobacteria; order Burkholderiales; family Burkholderiaceae_C; genus Sphaerotilus. The sequence goes on from CAYRBG010000011.1 coordinate 8,853, forward strand.
ACGGAAGTTGCGCCACAACTTGGGAAGCTCGGGCAGACCTTTCTGGACCACCTTGCCAGTGCGAATCACGATGCCAATCCTGAGCTGATGCGTCTGGCACTGAAATTGGCCACTGGCGCCGGCAAGACCACCGTCATGGCCATGCTGATCGCATGGCAAACCGTCAATGCCGTGCGTCGGCCCACCAGCAAGAAGTTCACCCGAGGCTTTCTTCTCGTTGCCCCTGGTCTGACCATCAAGGACCGCCTGCGCGTCCTGCATCCCAACGATCCGGACAGCTACTATGCCAGCCGCGAACTGGTGCCCAGCGACATGCTGGAGGATCTGAACCGCGCCAAGATCGTCATCACCAACTACCACGCCTTCAAGCAACGCGAGCGCATCGAGTTGTCCAAGGGCGGGCGCCGACTGCTTCAGGGGCGCGACGGTGTGGCCCTCGACACGCTGGAAACCGAAGGCCAGATGCTGCAGCGGGTGATGCCCGACTTGATGGGCCTGTCGAACATCCTGGTCATCAACGACGAAGCGCACCACTGCTATCGCGAAAAGCCGGACGTGGGTTCCGACGATGTTGCTGATGCATTGAAGGGCGACGAAAAGAAAGAGGCCGAAGAGAACAACGAGGCCGCTCGTCTGTGGATTTCAGGCCTCGAAGCCGTGAACCGCAAGCTGGGCTTGGCGCGGGTGATCGACCTCTCGGCCACGCCGTTTTTCCTGGCTGGCTCAGGCTACGCCGAAGGCACGTTGTTCCCTTGGACGATGAGCGACTTCTCGCTGATGGACGCGATCGAGTGCGGCATCGTCAAGCTGCCGCGCGTGCCGGTGGCCGACAACATTCCCGGCGGCGAGATGCCAAAGTTCCGCAACCTGTGGGAACACATCCGAGCCCGCATGCCCAAGAAGGGGCGCGGTGCAGGCAAGGCGCTGGACCCGCTCAGCCTGCCGGTAGAGTTGCAGACGGCGCTTGAGGCGTTGTACGGCCATTACACCAAGACCTTCGACCTCTGGAAGTCTGCCGGCATCCGGGTGCCTCCCTGCTTCATCGTGGTGTGCAACAACACTGCCACGTCCAAACTGGTTTACGACTACATCTCCGGATTCCTGCGCAACAACGATGATGGCAGCGCGACCCCGGTCCCTGGCCGCCTGGAGCTGTTCCGCAACTTCGACGAGCATGGCACCGCGTTGGGCAGGCCGCGTACGCTGCTGATCGACAGTGAACAACTGGAGTCCGGCGAAGCTCTTGACGACAATTTTCGTGCTGCCGCTGGCGCTGAGATCGAGCAATTCAAGCAGGAGGCGCTGGAGCGGGGAGGCGCGCTCGCCGACGAAATCCGCTCCGGCAAGGGATTCGACGACGCTCGCCTGCTGCGTGAAGTGATGAACACGGTCGGCAAGCACGGAAAGTTGGGCGATTCGATCCGTTGTGTCGTTTCGGTGTCCATGCTGACCGAAGGCTGGGATGCCAACACCGTCACCCACGTCCTGGGCGTGCGCGCCTTCGGCACCCAGTTGCTGTGTGAGCAGGTCATCGGCCGCGCGCTGCGCCGCCAGTCCTACGACCTGAATGAAGAAGGTCGCTTCAACGTCGAGTACGCCGACGTCCTGGGCATCCCATTTGACTTCACAGCCAAACCGGTTGTCTCCAAGCCCGTGCCTCCGCGCGAGACCGTGCAGGTGAAGGCCCTGCGTGAACGCGAGGCGCTGGAGGTCCAGTTTCCGCGCGTGCAGGGTTACCGGGTCGAGCTGCCCGAGGAGCGCCTCACGGCCGAGTTCACCGCCGACTCCGAGCTGGTGCTGACACCTGATCTGGTGGGCCCCTCGATCACTCAGAACGCCGGCATCATCGGCGAGACGGTGGACCTGAGCCTGGAGCATCTCGACACGATGCGGCACTCCACGCTGCTGATGCACCTGACCAAGCGGCTGCTCTACACCAAGTGGCGCGACCCGGGCGAAGAGGCCAAGCTGCATCTGTTCGGCCAGCTCAAGCGCATCACCAAGGAGTGGCTGGACCAATGTCTGGTCTGCAAGGGTGAAACCTATCCCGCGCTGCTGATGTACCAGGAGCTGGCCGACATGGCCTGCGAGCGCATCACGGCGGCCATCACCCGGGCCGAGCACGGGAAGCGCCCCATCAAGGCGGTGCTGGACCCCTACAACGCCGTCGGCACCACTGCCCACGTCAACTTCAACACCTCGAAGACCGAGCGCTGGGAAACGGCCGCCGACCGTTGCCACCTGAACTGGGTCATCCTGGACAGCGACTGGGAAGCCGAGTTCTGCCGTGTGGCCGAGAAGCACCCCCGGGTGCGGGCCTACGTGAAGAACCACAACCTGGGCTTGGAAGTGCCGTACCGCTACGGCTCGGAGACCCGCCAATACCGACCGGACTTCGTCGTTCTGGTGGAGGACGGACATGGCGAAGACGACTTGCTCCACCTCATCGTGGAGATCAAGGGTTACCGGGGCGAAGACGCCAAGGACAAGAAGTCCACGATGGACACCTACTGGGTGCCCGGCGTGAACCACCTCAAGACGTATGGCCGCTGGGCCTTTGCCGAGTTTGCTGACGTCTGGCAGATCCAGGACGACTTCGCCAAGAAGGTGGAGGCGCAGTTCAACGAGATGCTGAAAAACGCACATGCATAGGAAGACGCGATTTCCTGTGCATGTTCGTTCGCATGTGTATAGAGAATCAACGTTTTCTATGCACATCAGCATTCATCTTGATCCGAGGTGCCCATGACAAGTTTGATCCGTCCTCTGGAGACTTTGGACCCCTCCCGCTTTGACCACCCGGCTGTGTTGAAGAAGCTGGCATCGGCAAGTCGCCATCTGGCCGAGCTGAAGGGTGTTGCTGCGTCCATCCCCCATCAGGGCATCCTGATCAACACCCTGGGCATGCAAGAGGCCAAGGACAGCTCGGCCATCGAGAACATCGTCACCACCCACGACGAGTTGTTCAAGGACGACGCCTTCCCGGAAGATGCCGTCAATCCGGCCGCCAAGGAAGTGCTGCGCTATCGCCAAGCGCTGAGGGTGGGCTTTGATGCGGTCCGCGAAACGGGCCTGATCACCGTCAACCACATCCTGGCCGTTCAAGCCGAGTTGGAACGCAACAGCGCGGGCTTTCGGAAGCTGCCCGGCACAGCGCTGAAGGACGGCGGTGGGCAGACGGTCTACACCCCGCCGCAAGACCCCGGTGAGATCGTCAGCCTGATGAGTGGGCTGGAGCGCTATCTCAATGACGAGAGTCTCTCGCCGCTGGATCCGCTCATCAAGATGGCACTGGTGCACCACCAGTTCGAGAGCATTCACCCCTTCTATGACGGCAACGGCCGCACGGGGCGCATCCTGAACGTGCTCTATCTTGTTCAGCAAGGGCTGCTGGACATCCCGGTGCTCTACCTGAGCCGCCACATCGTGCGCACCAAGGCCGACTACTACCGGCTGCTGCAGGCGGTGCGAGATGCCGACGCCTGGGAGGACTGGGTGGTCTACATGCTCACGGCGGTGGAGAACTGCGCCCGCGACGGCGTGACCACGGTAAACCAGATCAAGGCCACCCTGCTGGACCTGAAGCACCGCATCCGTGCCGAGCACCGCTTCTACAGCCAGGACCTGATCAACAACCTGTTCAGCCACCCGTACACCAAGATCGAGTTCATCGAGCGTGACCTGCGCGTTTCACGCATCACGGCCACCAAGTACCTCGATGCGCTCACCCAGTCCGGCGTGCTGCACAAGCAGAAGATCGGCCGTTCCAACTACTACATCAACATCGCTCTGAACGCCATCCTCACCGGCGAGCCGATGCAAGGAGGCGTTTGACCCCATGGCCACCAAGAAGACCAGCCCTGTTGCCAAGGCCACCCCGGCCGGCCTCACCGTCGAAACGCTCAATCACGCCGACGACACCCGCAAGAACATCCCCACGGCCGAATTTCAATCGGTCATGAAGCCGGAAGAACAGGGGCCGGTGCCGGTGAAGTACCCGCGCCGCTCGGGCGGGCTGGACGCAGAGAAAGCCGCCCGCAACCAAGACCTTGACCCCCAGCTCGTCTGGCGCGGCAAGGACTCGCAGGACTGGTCCGACTTGGTGGTGCACGCCCCGCCGCTCTACATCCAGGAGAAGGTCCACCCCAAGGTGCTGATCGACGACCTGAAGCGCCAGAGCGAACGCGCGGCGGCCGAAAAGGCCGGCGCCTTGCAGAGCGACACGCCCGACCTCTTCGCCGACTTCAACGGCCTGCCCAGCGAAGACGCCAAGACCGAGTTCTACCAGCACGAGTCGCACTGGGCCAACCGCATGATCCTGGGCGACAGCCTGGGCGTGATGGCCTCACTGGCCGAGCGCGAAGGCCTGCGCGGCAAGGTGCAGTGCATCTACTTTGATCCGCCCTACGGCATCAAATTCAACAGCAACTTCCAGTGGAGCACCACCAGCCGCGACGTGAAGGACGGCAACGCTGACCACATCACCCGCGAGCCCGAACAGGTCAAGGCCTTCCGCGACACCTGGAAGGACGGCATCCATTCCTACCTGACCTACCTGCGGGACCGGCTGACGGTGGCGCGGGATCTGTTGACGGAGAGCGGGTCGATCTTTGTGCAGATCGGGGATGAGAACGTGCATCGGGTGCGTGTCCTCATGGACGAAGTCTTCGGCGACCAAAACTACTCTGGAACGATCTCCTTTTTCAAGACCAGTTCGCAATCGACAACAGGAATCCAATCAGTTGTTGATTTCGTACTTGTCTATGCGAAGAAGATTGAAGTACAGAAGCTACGCCCGCTGCTGAGAGAAAAGGTACCTGGGGATGCTGGTGCCAAACAGTACACGATGGTTATTGACGCTCACATGTCAGAAGTTCGGGCGGCAACCAACGAAGAGTTGGCACTAAAGCCTAGCCAGCTTCGCGGCTGGCGGTTCTGCGCCTTGGGCCCCACCACTTCTCAAGGCTATCAAGAGAATCGAAGCGAGCCTTATCACTTCCGAGGCGTTCCGTATCCAGTGCCGAAGAACAGACACTGGAGCCTAAGTCCAAAGCTTGGGGAGGAAATGGACAAATTGGCAAGAATCGGAAGACTGCGTTCTGGAGGCAAGGGGCTTCGCAGCGTGCTGCTCCTGGATGACAATCCCACAACGCCGCTTGACAATGTTTGGATGGACACCGGGTCAGGCAGTTTCGGCGAAGAGCAAACCTATGTTGTGCAGACTGTGACCAAGGCCATCCAACGCTGCGTTTTACTGGCTACGGACCCGGGAGACCTCGTTGTGGATCCCACGTGTGGCTCCGGCACCACCGCCTATGTATGCGAGCAATGGGGTCGCCGCTGGATCACTATCGATACTTCACGCGTGGCCCTGGCCTTGGCACGCGCTCGAATCATGGGCGCCCGATACCCTTACTACCTGCTGGCCGACAGTCGTGATGGACAACTCAAGGAAGCCGAGGTCACGCGCAGCGCGCCATCCAGCGCGCCCACAAGGGGCAGTGTGCATCAGGGCTTCGTTTACGAACGGGTGCCGCACGTCACGCTGAAATCGATCGCCAACAACACCGAGATCGACGTCATCTATGACAAGCATCTGGCACTGCTTGAGTCCTTGCGCCACCAACTCAATCAAGCACTGAACAAGAAGTGGCAGGAATGGGAAATTCCGCGTGACATCTCCGAGCTGGTCGGCGACGGGAAAGGTTTCCAGAGGGCGGTATTCACTGTCCCTCCCAATGAAATCAGGGCCTTGCACCAACGGTGGTGGGATGCCAGCATGGCCCGCCAGCAGGAGATCGACGCCGCCATCGCCGCAAAGGCTGAGTTCGAGTTTCTCTACGACAAGCCCTACGAGGACAAGAAGAAGGTCCGCGTGGCCGGCCCGTTCACGGTGGAGAGCCTGTCGCCGCATCGGGTGCTGACGGTCGACGAGGACGACGAGCTGGTCGACGGCGTGGCCGAGCAAGAAGCCAAGTACGCGGAGGAGCGTGACTTCGTCCGGATCATTCTCGACAACCTCAAGACCGCCGGGGTGCAGCAGGCGCACAAGAGCGACAAGATCAACTTCACCTCGCTCACGCCCTGGCCCGGCGACCTCGTGTGCGCCGAGGGCCGGTACGGAGAAGCGGCAGGCGAAGAAAAGCGCGCCGCCATCTTCATCGGCCCCGAGTTCGGCACCGTGTCGCGGCCGGATCTGGTGCAGGCCGCCCGCGAGGCCGGTGACGCAGGCTTCGACGTGTTGATCGCCTGCGCCTTCAACTTCGACGCCCGCTCCACCGAGTTCGACAAGCTTGGCCGCATCCCCGTGCTCAAGGCCCGCATGAACGCCGACCTGCACATGGCCGAGGATCTGAAGAACACCGGCAAGGGCAACCTCTTCGTCATCTTCGGCGAGCCCGACATTGATGTTCTGCCGGCCGAGGGCGAGCAGATCCGCATCAAGGTCAACGGCGTGGACGTCTTCCACCCCAACACCGGTGAAGTCCGCAGCGACGGCGCCGAAGGCATCGCCTGCTGGTTCATCGACACCGATTACAACGAAGAGAGCTTCTTCGTTCGGCAGGCCTATTTCCTCGGGGCCAACGATCCGTACAAGGCGTTGAAGACGACGCTGCGGGCGGAGATCGACGAAGATGCCTGGGCCACGCTGAACAGCGATACCTCAAGGCCGTTCGACAAGCCGAAATCAGGGCGGGTGGCGGTGAAGGTGATCAATCACCTGGGGGATGAGGTGATGAAGGTGTTTCGAGTCTGAAACTGATTTCCAACAAAAATGCAGGGGTAATCTAAATGCTCGTCTACAGCAGCAATTTCTTATTTGCGCCTACCGAAGGCCCGAAACAAATAGTCGACTTGATCGCGCGATGGATGAGGCAGCGATCAAGAGGTCCAATGAGTGCGGCGGAATTAGCGAGAGGAGTTTCGCGGAAACGGTTGAAAGACGGTAGCTTAGTCACCTCACGCGCCACGAAGGATGGGCCTGAGGGCATTGGTTACCCGTACATATTTAGTGCCGAGCTTTCTCATGGAGATGATCAAGTTCCAGGGCGACTTTGGAGTACTGGAATTGGTGTTCGGCAAATTTCCGAGGATGCACCTGTCGAGTGTACTTTTCTTCTAAAGACAGATGAGGCGAGCGCAAGGGTTTCGTCGCCTATACAGGTTACGAGGCCTCGGATTGTTTCCGATGTTGTTAATGGCTGTAATCCAGTGGGCGAAACTCCTGGGTTAAGCGTCAAGAAGTTGGACCTTTCTAGTGCCAGAGCTTTTTTATCCGAAGTTGAGCGAGAAGGCCGCAATTTCCCGATCGTGGTAATCAGCCCATTACGCGATGGGAGCTACCTTGTAAAGGCTGAACGACTTCGTTCGCTCCTCGTGGGTGTCGCTGATGTGGTTCAGATTGATCCAAGCGTAAATACATTTGAGATCGAGAACATTCTCGGTCGAAGATATGGCGCATGGGGCGGTGCAATTAATGTAATTTATCGAGCCAAGCAGGGTGCGGGCGGTATCTATTGCGACAGTTCGTTGTATTTGCCGGATCGGTTGGTGGATTTGGCGGAGGCGGGTGTAAACCTCGATTCTGAGATCCTCTCAAACGTTACGCATCAGACTAACGTGCCCACTTCATGGCGGCACATTTCACTTGGGGTAGTTGATCAGGCGATTTTCAAGGAAAAATTGGCACGGGCTCTGGCCCAGGCTCAGGCCAAAAAATCAGATGATAGTGAAAGTTATGTGGCATTGCTTGAGCAGGCTATGGATCAACTGGGAGAAAAGGATGGGACGATCAGCGCTCTCCGTGAGGAGGTCCAGTCGGGCGAAGAGCGAATCATGGAACTGCAAGCCAGCGTACAAAGTTTGAAGTATTCACTTGCAGGGCAGCGTAACTCGGCAATTGGTCCAGATGATGAGGGACTTGAGGCTATTCAGCCATTGCGCGAAGCAGTAAGTACATTGGTGGCTGGTGATCCAAATCTAGAGCAGTCTCTCTCAGTTATTCGGACACTCTTCCCTGATCGCGTTGTTGTGCTGGACTCCGCAATATCCTCAGCAAGAGACTCGGAAAGCTTCCGGCATGGCAAAAAGGCTTTTGAGTTGCTGTGGAAGTTGGTGACCTTATATTGGGATGCATTGGCAGGTGGGCGGGGCGATGCGGAAGGGCGAAAGGCTTTTGGCCAAAACGCTTATGCACAAAATGAGGCTAATGCCCTGAGTACTGATGGTCGGCGCAGAAGAACGTTTGACTACAAGGGGCAAGATATTTTGATGGAGCGGCACCTCAAGATTGGCACCAAGGATAGCGTAGCAGAAACTCTTCGGGTTCATTTTGAATGGGTGGGGGCAGACCGAGTGCTGGTGATTGGCCATTGCGGCAAGCACCTCGATTTCTGAGGTGAGTTGCAAATGAACTTTCGCATCGCTGATACTTTCACCGACAGCCTTTCCAAACTCACAGGTGACGAGCAGAAACTCGTCAAAACCACCGCCTTCGACCTGCAGATGAATCCCGTCAGCCCGGGTATGAGCCTGCACAAGCTCGATCGCGCGCGTGACAAGAATTTCTGGTCAGTGCGGGTAGGCAGCGACATCCGGCTGATCGTGCACAAGACTGCCAGCAGCTTCATGCTCTGCTACGTCGATCACCACGACAAGGCCTACCAGTGGGCAGAACGGCGGCGCCTGGAAACGCACCCCGCCACAGGAGCCGCCCAGTGGGTGGAAGTTCGCGAGCGGGTGGAAGAGGTTTTGGTCTTGAAGCAGGCTGCTTCGGCACCCAGCGGCGCTCCGCCCAAACCCCACCTGTTCGCCGGATGCGCGACGGAGGACCTGCTCCGCTACGGTGTTCCGGAGGATCTGCTGCCCATGGTGCTGCAGGCCAACGAGGACACACTGCTGAACTTGGCGGACCACCTGCCGGGCGAAGCTGCGGAAGCCCTGCTGGAGCTCGCCACCGGCGGAAAGCCCAAACCGGCCCCCGCGCCAGCGCCAGACGCAGACCCCTTCAGCCATCCGGACGCCCAGCGCCGCTTCCGCGTGATGCGCGACGTGGACGAACTTGCGCGTGCGTTGGACTATCCGTGGGAGAAGTGGACGATCTTCCTGCACCCCGCGCAACGTCAGTGGGTGGAGCGCGACTACAGCGGCCCGGCCCGGGTGTCGGGCTCGGCCGGCACCGGCAAGACCATCGTCGCGCTGCACCGCGCGGTGCACTTGGCTCGGACAAACACCGAAGCCCGGGTGCTGCTGACGACGTTTTCGGATCCGCTGGCTAGGGCCCTGCAATCCAAGTTGCGCCGGCTGGTCAGTCACGAGCCGAGCCTGGGAGAGCGTCTGGAGGTGCATGCTCTCGACGCTGTGGCCCATCGTCTCTACGGGCTTCACGTGGGCAAGTTCAAGCCGGCCGAAGCAGCGGTTTTGCAGTCGTTCATCAAGGATGCGGCGGATGCCGTACCCGACCACAAGTTCGGGATGTCCTTCCTGAAGAGCGAATGGAACGACGTGGTCGACACCTGGAGGCTCCGAAGCTGGGAAGACTACCGGGACTTCAAGCGGCTTGGCCGCAAGACGCGCTTGTCGGAAGCCCAACGGGTGTTGTTGTGGCGAATCTTCGAGCAGGTCAATGCCCGCCTGGACAAGTCCGGACTGGTCACTCGGGCCGGACTCTATGCCGCGCTGGCCGACAAGGTCGCTGCCATGAAGCACCCACCTTTCGACCACGTGGTTGTCGACGAGGCCCAGGACATCGATGTCGGACAGTTGCGTCTGCTCGCTGCCATCGGTGCGGGGCGGCCCAACAGCCTGTTCTTTGCCGGTGACCTCGGACAACGCATTTTCCAGTTGCCGTTCTCTTGGAAGGCGCTGGGCGTGGACATTCGCGGCCGCTCGCGCACCCTGCACATCAACTACCGCACCTCCCATCAGATCCGTGCCCAGGCTGATCGGTTACTGGGGCCAGAGGTGTCCGATGTGGATGGCAACACTGAGGACCGACGGCACACCGTGTCCGTCTTCAACGGCCCGCAGCCTGAGGTTCGCACGTTCAAGGATCAGGCCGCTGAACAGGCGGCCGTGACCGCGTGGCTGCGCGACCGCGTGGCTCACGGCGTTGTGCCGCATGAGCTGGGTGTGTTCGTGCGCTCTGCAGCCGAGCAGGCCCGAGCCGAGGAAGCCGTCGCTGCAGCGGGGCTGAAGTTCAAGGTACTCGACGAGCAGGTCGACACCGCCAGCGGCCACGTTTCGATCGGAACGATGCATCTGGCCAAAGGCCTGGAGTTCCGCTGCGTGGTGGTGATGGCCTGTGACGACGAAGTGATCCCGCTCCAGGAGCGGATCGAGTCCGTGACTGACGAAGCCGACCTGGACGAGGTGTTCCACACAGAGAGGCATCTGCTCTACGTGGCCTGCACACGAGCCCGGGATCACCTGCTGGTGACGGCGCAGGCCCCTGGATCTGAGTTTCTTGGGGACTTGATTGGGCGTTGATGGCGGGCAGGTTTTGAGGAGCACTGCCAGCTTCGATCAGCCGGTGGCGAGTTTCAGCCCCCCTGGAGGTTGAGGCCAGCAGCCCTCATGCCGCGAACGATCACCTCAGTACCGCACTCACCGGTCAGGTGCTCGATGGCGGCCATCGTTTCGCATCCGTGGGGGCCGTCGGTGAGCATCTGGCGAAGGGCCTCCACACGGCTGTACCCGGCGGTCGTCGCTGCATTAAACACGCTGTCGACAATGCGCAGAGCCGCTGGCTCCCCGACACCGCAATCGCCGGTCTCCTCGGGGTCGTAGCCCATCTTTGCTGCCATCAGGAGAATGGCTTCCGGGCTCATGCAGATGCGTTCTTCGCCGTCGATTTCGACCTTCCGTTGGAAATGTTCGTCCATTGACCGGCGCAGCACCACCTTAGGCAGGGTCTGGTGCAGCACCTCGGGCAATGGTGCGTTGGTGGTGATGCGGCGGACCTTCTTGGGTGCCTCGGTGCCGAAGGCTTCCTCAAGCAACTCATCGAGCAGGTCTGGTCGGTTGTCGCAGTACCGACCGGCCTTGCGTGCCAGGGCCTCCAGGCGATCGGACGCCACACCCTTGGCCATCAACGTCTCAAGCAAGTCGATGCCACGCCAGCCGCCAGCGATGGCGATGTCGAGAAAGCGGTTCAACTTCCGCCGGGCGTCGGCCAACTCATCGGCATCCAGGATCAGGCGGCCGATCTGCCGGCCGGTGGCCACGGTCCGAACCAGCAGCCAAACTATGTCGGGCATTGTGAAACCGCCGTCCGGATCACCAGCAGTTCGGATGGCGAGCAGATCGCGGGCCGCAGCTTCGGCCATGGATTCGGAAGTGAGGTTCACGATGTCGTTCAGGTTGTTCATGGTCAGGCTTTCATGCTGGATCTGAAACCGTGGCAACGGATCAAATCGGTTTTGAATGGCTCGAAACCGCGATCAGCGCCAGCAAGGCGACCGGCCCTGGCATACGCACACCTGCCGGTTGATTCCAGGTGTCGACACTCGATGCACATGCGGCGGTCGTCGAGCTGGCGATCCCGCAGGGTTAGGCGGTCGGCAATCTCTTCCGCTTCGTCAGGATTGAATCCCTGGCGCTGCGCCATTCCCATGTAGCGCACCATGCGGTCGATCTCTGCGTCGTCCAGTCCGCACAAGGCGAGCACCGGAGGCGGCAAGCTGATCGGTGGGCGCTGCTGGCGCAGGATGGCGATCAGTTCGGGCTTGTGGGCTTTGATCTGTTGGCGTTCGTCGTCGGTCAGTACGCCGGCTGGCTTGGCGCTCAGGTTGCCGTCATCGCGCGCGGTTAATGTCACGCCACGGCCGCGCAGGTGCTGGAGGATGTCGAGGGCACTCATCACAGCACCTCGTCGTCAGCAAATCGGGCGGAACCCGTTCTGCCATCAAGTTGCTCAAGGTGTTCAACTTGCTCATGTTGGATGTGGTGAGCACCCGTGTGAGCAAGTTCGGATTCGATGTCCTGGTCTGTAACGTGCTCGGCCTGCCTGCGATGAGCTTCTTGAGCACATTGAGCAGCTTGAGCAAGTTGAACTGAGACGGGCAGTTTCCAGTACCACCGGCCGTCCCCCTTTTGCTTCAATACGCTCAACTTGTCTGCTGCACGTCGCACGCTTGCCCAAGACACGCCGGCACTCTTGGCTTCGTCCTGAACGAATTTGCTCGGGGACGGTCCATCGGCGAGCACCTGCCGCAGGAAATCGGCTGCGGCCTCGACGGCGTTTGTCGGCCCGCTTTCTTCTTCGCTATCCAGGCCCGGATCGGTCAGCAGCTCACGCGCCGACCCCTCCACTGAGTCACCCCATGACACGTAGGATGCATGGATGTCAGGCAGTGGCTCGGACTGCTCAAGGCTATATGTAAAGCCGCCATCGTCCGGGCCAATGTTGGACTTCGAGCGGGCCAGGATGCGGCGGTCTTCGCCGTCTTCACCCTTGACCTTCGCAGCGACCAGTACCACGCGCGCAACTGCTGTGAAGGCGATGGAGCCCACCACCCGAGAGGCAGGGTCTTGGCCTTGGCCACCTTTGCTGAAATGCGTGATGCCAATCAGCGCGGCGCCCATTTGTGTTGCCATGTCTACCAGCGGTTGCAGGCTGCGTCGGACTTCCGTGTTCTTGTGGCTGTCGCCGGAGACGGCAGACACCACAGGGTCGACCACGATCAAGCGCACGTCGCCAATGCGTTCGGCTTGGGACTGCAGCGCCTGCAGATCACGGGATGGGTCGAAGGGCTCCACCTTGCCATCTACCCGAGTGCCTGATACGAAGAACACCTTCGAGCGGTCAGCACCTGATGCCAGAAGGCGCGGCAACAGGGTGTCGGCCGGATCGTCTTCGCCGGACCAGACCAGAACATTGCCGGCCAAGCTGCGTGAGCCATCTGGCCAGCGCCCACCGATGGTGACTGTCGCGGCGAAGCTCAGTGCGATGGTCGTCTTGCCTTGACCGGGAGCGCCGGCCAAGATGTGCAGCTTGCCCAGCGCCAGCCAACCACGCCACAACCAGCGCACCGGCTCAGGTGTCAGGTCTGCACCAGAGGTCAACACCACGCCGTCGGGGATAGCCTTCGCCTCTGCAGGTCTAGGGACTCTTTCGTCGGGCATGTCGTGCCACGGCGGCGGTGCTGCTTCCTTGAGTTGGTTGTTGCGCTCGATATGCTCATCCAAGTCGGCGCATATGCCGTCCAGGGACTTGTAGTCGGGACGGCGGATCATTGGTAGGCCTCCTTGAGGATGCGCTGGATGCGGGCGGAGGCGGCACGCAGGCGGATCAGGTCTGCTTCTGCGAGCGAGTGTCCTGCCGCAAGGTTCTCGCCGGCCACTGCGATCAACCAAGCTTCCGACGCGATCAGGTCAAGGGCCTGCACGATCGGCAGCAACCCAATGCGACGTGGCCTCGCGGTTGCGTATCCATCCAAGCGAGGCGGAAACAGGTCGGTCATTTCCAGCCCCAGTGCGCGGGCGATCAATTCGATGTCGCATTCCGATTTGAAGCACTTGATGAGCACTCCGCCATTGGCGCCGCGCTTTGCGGACAGTGCACTGGTGCTGCGTCCACCACAGCACGGGCAGGTGGTGCGCAGTTGATCGGAACCGTAGTACCGGACCTTCCCGCGTTGCTCAAGGGCCGAGGCCACCGCATTGAATGGGTCAGTCACGGGCACATCCCCAACATCAGCAAGGGCTGCAGAAATGGCACGAGGGCGCGGGCCATCATTCAGGCCGCCTTCGTGGAATTGCCGTTGGACATCGACTTCACGTAGTCGACAAGATCCGATTCCAGAACACGGCGAGCTTTGTGCGCCCCGATGGTCTTGAGGCGTCCGGAATCCATGATGCGGTACAGCTCGCTGCGGCTGATCCGCAGGATTTCCGCAGCTTCGTTCAGCTTGAAGATGCGGCCAACGCCGGGGAGGCTACGGTCAACGACTGCGGGCGCAATTGGGTCTAGTGCGGCATTGGATGCCAGAGTTTCAGACGGGGCTTCTGTAGCCTCGTTCGGCTTGAAGACTCGACGAACGCCCAGCGGGCCGCGACCAGTGGTTTTGGTGGCAGTGTTGCCGGTTGTGGCAGCAGCAACTTGAGATTGAAACATTGGCAAGCACCTCGTACTAGTTGGTGCCTGTCAGTTTCGATTTGCTTCAGGTGCCCTCAGTGGGTCGTTTTCCGTGCCCTGCCTTGTACGGAAATAGTGAATTTCCAACCGGTCAAAATGACAGGATTCTCAGTGCCTTGGCTGCGCTTTTGGGTTGCAGGTGTCCGTAGTACTTCTCGATCATGGCTGCGCTGGTGCCGCTGATCTGTGCCACCTTGAGAAGTGGCTCACCGCTCTCGACCAAGTCCGTGATGCCAGAGTGACGCAAGCAGTAAACAGTCGCCTCATCGGTCAGTCCTGCAGCCTTTATCGCCCTTTTGAAAGGCTTCTTCCAGGCGTCTTTGTCCCACTGCTGCCCACTGGGGCGACAGAACAACACTGCCCCAGGCAGCTTGTCCTTGGCCGCTTCAATCGTCAGTGCCAGCATCTTGCCTTCCAGCATGATCTTGCGGCCAGCATGCGACTTGTCCTTGCTGATTGTGAGCGTGCCGGAGCGCTTGTCGAAGTCCCCAACAGTTAGGGCTGCTGCTGCTCCGGGCCGAATCGGCAGGTTGCACAGTGCGCTCAAGAGGGGACGAAGGGCATCCTCGGCGCCGTTCAACAGCTCACGGCGCTGGTCCATGGTCAAGTACACCTCACGGCGGCGATCGGCGCCTTCGACCGACTTCAGTGCGGAAATCCAGGCCAAATCAGAAGCGACATGCCCGGACTCACGTGCGAAGTTCAAGGCCGCGCGAAGTGCCGTCATGTCGCGGTTCAATGTGCTTGCACTGCGTGGGCGTGTGACGACTTCTTCACCACTGGCTGCTGCATTCGGATTGACCACCACGGGTGTTTCGGTGACGTCCTTGCGCCATGCCTCCAAGTGGCGACGGTTCAGCTTCTGCAGTTCAATCTTTGCAAGACTCGTGTCCCTGACCCAACGGTGGAAGCGAGCTTCGGTGTCTGACGCGTTGTCATACTCGCCACGACCTCGCAGGTGCTCCACATACAGCTTGCATGCCGACTCGACAGTGTGGATCTCACTTGATCCTCCGGCCCCAATGTGGTCAAGCTGGTCACGAGCCGCCTTCATGGCAGCTCCGTAGCGCTCTCCGGGGGGAAGGTTCTCGAAGGTTCCAAGTGCACGCATTTGGTACTTCATCCCGTCCGTTCCCGGCCAGCGCACGCACCATGATCCCGGCGAGTCTTCGGCCATCTTGCGGAACCCGATGTGCTTGCCCACATCCAGGCGCTGCCAGTAAGGCTCACGCTTGGGCTTGAGCTTGTCGCGGATGGTCACTTTGGATAAGTCGGCTGCCATGTTCACCTCGGTACGGACAAGGTACGGAAAACGCACTGGGGCGCTGATGGCTGCAAATGTACTCTGTGGGATCTTTCTCCTAGGTGTTTGAGTGCCTTTTTGTGCCTATTTGATGCATTGTCCCGCCTTCACACGGCAGGGGTCGCAGGTTCGAACCCTGCACCGCCCACCAAGTTGAAACCCCGCAAGTCGAACGATTTGCGGGGTTTTTCGTTTGCATGCCGATTGCTGTCTTCCTTGGCAGGTGACGCGGCTGGACCGGTCTGACAAAAAACGTCATCTAGAAACTGGTCTGTGACTGAGCGTGTCACCCTTGAGTTTCATAAGCTGCACTTTCGGTCCGGATTTCTACGGATCGGGGCTGGCACAACCCCTGCAAAGTAAGGTCTGTCTTCACCAACCAACCCTCAGGAGTCTCCATGAAGCGTGTTCAACAAGGTTTTACTCTGATCGAACTGATGATCGTCGTGGCGATCATCGGCATCCTGGCCGCAGTGGCTCTGCCCGCCTATCAGGACTACACCGTCAAGGCCAAGTGGGCCAGCAATCTGTCTGACATGGAAGGCATCAAGGGCGCCGTTAAAGCGTGCATGAACGACCGTGCCTCGACGGCTGCCGATTGCGATACGTTGGCTGAATTGCAAGCGTATGGTTTTGCTGGTACTGCGCTGCCCCAGGCTCGCTATGCAACTGGTGCGGTGTCTGTCACTGGCGCTGCGAGCACCGTCACCCTGGCTTTCACCGGTACGTCCGATGTGGCTGGCCGTGTTTACTCGGCCGACTGCGCCATGAATGCAGGTGGTAATTTCGTTTGTATCAAGACTGCCACGGACACGATCGGTAATTACGTCAAGGACACTTACCGCTGATCCCAGCGATGTTAGAACGGGGCAGGTCCAGTCTGTCCCTTCTAAAGGCCCACCGGTTAGCCAAGCGCGTGAACCGGTGGGTTTTTTGTTTCACTCGGGAGTCGGCTTCAACCTGGGTGGTTCTGAGAATTAAGCTGCGGTATCCACAGTTGCTTTGATGATTGATCATGAGTGAGGTCATGCATAGTTCTGTTGGGTTGTGCCCCTACCGGTGTGTCCGCGAATCATGAAGCGAAGTCAGTTTGGGTTCACGCTTATTGAGCTGATGGTTGTTGTTGCCGTCATCGGCGTTCTGTCGGCTGTGGCTGTACCTGCCTATCAGGGGTATGTGGCCAAGTCAAAGTGGGCCAGCAACGTTTCCGATCTTGCCGGGATCAAAGGCGCCATCAAGTTCTGTATGGGAATGGTGGCAGACGATGGATCCTCCTGTGATTCGTTGTCTGAATTGGCCAAGTATGGTTTTACGGGCTCGGTGTTGCCGACGCCTAGATACGGTACAGGTGTTATTGCCATGACCGGTGGCGCGGGTGTGGTTAATATTCGATTTACTGGTTCTGCGGAGGTGGGCGGGCGCATTTACGACGCGGATTGCACGACCGATTCAGGTGGAAATACCCGTTGCACCGCGACTGCCAGCGATACCGTTGGAGACTACATCAAGGGAACAGGGCGCTGATAGGCAGGCAGACGCTCAACCGGCGAACGATCACCTCGGGCGACGTGGTGATGTTGCTGCGGTCGTGAATAGAATTCAACGAGGGGCGGATGAATAGGGACATAAAGCGAATCTGTTTGGCGGGAGCGGCAGCGGTTGTCGCACTGCCGTTTTTGCTGTTTGGAAACATCGCGCCTATTCCCACGTTTGTGAATCAGTGGGCTTCTTTGTTTGGCGTGGCCGTGGTCGTGTTGGCCCTGAATTTGACCGGCTTGACGTCTGCCGGCGATCGGATCGGTCGGGCGACCACTGTGGCAACGGGCATTTTTGTTGCGCTCGCCGGGGCCCAGCTTG
>CAYRBG010000012.1:0-5408 GCA_964422355.1 uncultured Sphaerotilus sp.
TCAGCTTCATGAACGAGATGAGCCGCCTGGCCGAGAAGGTCGGCGCCGACATCGAAATGGTGCGCGTGGGCATCGGCGCGGACCCGCGCATCGGCACGCAGTTCCTGTACCCCGGCGTGGGCTACGGCGGCTCGTGCTTCCCCAAGGACGTCAAGGCGCTCAAGAAAACCTCGGAAGACAACGGCATGCCCAGCAAGATGCTGACGGCCGTCGAAGAAGTCAACGAAGAGCAGAAGATGGTGCTGGTCAACAAGGTGATCGCCAAGTACGGCGAAGACCTGTCGGGCAAGACGTTCGCGATGTGGGGCCTGGCGTTCAAGCCCAACACCGACGACATGCGCGAGGCCCCCAGCCGGGTGATCATCGGCGAGCTGCTCAAGCGCGGCGCCAAGGTGCAGGCCTATGACCCGGTGGCCAAGGAAGAAGCCGCCCGCGTGATGGCCGGCTGGAACGGCCTGAGCTACACCGAGCAGGCCATGGGCGCCCTCGAAGGCACCGATGCGCTGCTGATCGTCACGGAGTGGAAGGAATTCCGCACCCCCGACTTTGATGCCATCCGCGACGCCGTGGCCGACAAGGTGGTGTTCGATGGCCGCAACCTGTATGAGCCGGCACTGATCCGCTCGTTCGGGCTGGAGTACCACTCGATCGGGCGTCAGTGACGGAACAGGGGGCACCCAGCCCCCTCAGTCACGCAGCCACCGACGACAAGAACAAGAAGGGACGGCAACTGCCGTCCCTTTTCTTTCAGACCAACTGCTCCAGCTTCATCGCAGCATCGCCTGCCCATAACACCCGTAGGTGCGGCCCTTGTAGGGGTAGGAGATGGAGATCTGGTTGTCCGACCGGCGGCGCTCGTTCGTGAGATTGCAGCCGAACTCGAGGTTGCGCAAGGCAGCGTAGGTCAGCCCCAGCGTGGCCGACCGGGTCGAATCATGAATCTGGTCGAGCACGACTCCACCATCCAAGGTGCGACGGGCGTAGGCCAAATTGGCATTCAGACGGATCTTGGAGGTGGCTTGCCACAAGCCGCGCACAGACAGCACGTTGGTCAGCACGCTGTCCGCGTTGCCCGTGATCCAGACCGGCAGCGCGGTGTCAAAACGACCGCCGACCGCACTGTCTCGAGACAAGGTGATGCCCAGGCTGGACTTGCCTGAGGCCACCCAGTCCCAACCCAGGGAGCCGGTGTAGCTGTTGATGTCACGACGGGTCGAAGTGGTGTGACTTTCGTGCGTGCGGCCGATCCGGGCATTGAGGGTTGAGGCCCCCGACACCTTCAACAAGGTGCTGATTTCGAAGTCGTTGCGCGAGATCTCGTCCGTCTGGTCATAGTAGGAACCGCTGGTCCGCCGACCACCGACACGCACCCACCAGTCGGGAGACGGCTGGTACGTGACCCCGGTGCTGAAGGTGTGCTGACGAAGATTGGAAGCGCTGTACAGACTGTTGGAGAAGCGATCCCGCTGCGCAGACACGCCGGCATCGAACATCCACAAGGTGTTCGCACCCAATCTGGCCGTGAATGCCGCGTTGTCCGTGCGCAACGTGTTCTTGCCGATGGTCTGCGTGCGCGACGAGTCCTGATAAAGCGCCTGCCGCGACCCCACAGACAAGTCCCCGGACAGACGCTCAACGGTCTCCCACGCCAGGCCGGCCTTC
This sequence comes from uncultured Sphaerotilus sp., assembly GCA_964422355.1. Lineage (GTDB taxonomy): Bacteria > Pseudomonadota > Gammaproteobacteria > Burkholderiales > Burkholderiaceae_C > Sphaerotilus. The sequence goes on from CAYRBG010000012.1 coordinate 1,663, forward strand.
GCGTTGTAGTCGGTGTTGTTGTATTCGGAGTGGCTGCTGTAGCGATTGAGCCGGGTGTCCAGAGACACCCGCAGCCGCTGACGCCCCAGCGGCTGATCCAGACCGGCGGTCAGGCCCGTGGACGAGATGGTGTCGCTGAGCTCCGAACCTTCGATGGTCTTGGTGATGTTGCTGTCGCGGCGAACGTTCTGAGACACGCCAATGTAGTAGGGGCTGGTTTCGGCCCAGGCCGCACCGCCGCAGACGGCGACCATGGCGCCAACACCGGCCAGACGGACCACGTTCAGGCAAGAGATAGATGTACGGTTCATCGTCGTCAAACCCGGTGCAGCGACCTCCCGAGATCGCACCGCACGCAAGACAAGTGAAAGATGAACCATTCTGACGGATCACCATGACCGCGAACACCCTCCCGGTGCATGGGCCGAGGCATTCGCGCCAATTTCACAGGCTTTGCGCCTGAGCCTCCCCTCAATCAGGCGGTACAGGTACGGTTCTTTCCGGTGCGCTTGGCCTCGTACAGGCCCTCGTCGGCACGCTGCAGGGCCGCCTCCAGGGTCTCGCCGCTGCGGAACAGGGTCACCCCGGCGGAGAAGGTCACGAACGTCTGCCGCCCTTCGTACATGAACAGTTCCGCCGAAAGGGTCCGCTGCACTCGGGTCAGCACGGTCTGGGCTTCTTCGAGGGGGGTGTCGCGCAGCAGGACCACGAACTCCTCCCCACCGTAGCGGGCCAGAGTGTCGCTGGGACGCAGCGTCGCGGTGACCTGTCGGGCGAGGAACTTGAGCGCCTCGTCTCCCGTCTGGTGACCCATCGTGTCATTGAGCCGCTTGAAGTTGTCGATGTCGAGGATGCCGATGGCCAAGGTCGTTTCACCCCGATCGACGCGCGAACGCTCGACCTCGAAATGCGTCAACAGGCCGCGCCGGTTGGCGATCTGGGTGAGCTGGTCGGTGCTGACCTCTCGGGACAGGCGACGCAGCTCATCTTCCAGGTCACGAATGCGGTCGCTCAACTCGGTGGCCTTGGCGTGTCCGGCCTGCAACTTGTCGGTGGTCTGCGTCACGAGAGCGTGCACGGTGCGGGTCTCCTCGACCATCTCGCGCACGATGCCGGCCAGTCCTTCCAGGCTGTCGGCCTCTCCGATCACCTGGGCGTAGCGACCCACGCTCTCGCCGAAGCGGCCGGTGTGCTCGCCGAGGTTGCCGAGGTCCTGGAGCATCTGGTGAATCAGGTGCTTGAGGGCTTCGCGGGCCGTGGCTCGCTCGCTGCGCAACTGCTGCTGCCGCAAGCGCGTCGTGCGCAGCAGGTCACTGACGGCACTGACGCCGCGCGTGGACAGCCCCATCTCGAGGTGGTCCCGCATCGCCAGGCATTGACCCTCCACCCAGGAATCGTCCTCCGCCATCTCGCCCAGGCTGTCGGTCAACTCGCTGACCAGCCCCACCATCTGACGCACCAGGTGGTGACGGAGTTGAAGGACTCGCTGCACCTCCGTGCAGGCCTGCTCCAACTCGGCGCCGGTGGTGCCGGAAGCGCCCCGGTCCCTCACCTGCTTGGCCACGGTGTCAAAACGAAGGCCCACCTCGGCCGCACGTTCATCATCGGTCGGCAGGGCCTGTACCACAGTCTGACGCAATGCATCGACCACCGGCGGCCATGAATGGGCCTCGACGGCGTCGGGGGTGATGACCGCCTCCATCGGCGCTCCACCGTTCTGGCCCATCATCGGTGCGTGAGCCGGTCCCGTCGACGCATGGGATGGCGCCTCGGCCAATTCCGAGAGCGCCTGGTCAAGCACCTGTTCCGGTTGAGGATCGGCCGCCTCCTCATCGCTCCGGCTTTCGGCCCAAGCGGCCACCAAGTTGGCCAAGCGTTGCTGCAAGCGGTGCACATCCCCCCGGCTGGACGTGAGGATCTGCCCCAGGCTCTGGCGCCGTCTGGCTGTGGTCCAGGCCTTGGAACTGCGATCCATCTGCTTGGTGATCTGATCGATCAGATCGGCCCACTGCTGCCCCAGGTCTGACGCTGCGGGCACCTTGTCATTAAGCAATGCGCTGACGTCCGCCCACTGTTGCCCTTGCAGCGCAGTCTGCAGTGCCCCCCGGTCGTCACCGGCCGGCAAGAGTCGCGAAGCCAACGCCTCGCTTGCCGTGCGGGCCGCTAGAGTCGGCTTGGCCCCGTCGGAGCGGTCATCCGTGCCCCCCTCTTGGACCCACGCCTTTGCGTAGTTGGCCGGTGTCGGTTCGAGCTTGTCGAGCGCCATGCGACGCAGGGTGGCCTTGGCCAGTTCGGCCACGGAGGGGGTCTGGGTCTTGTCCATGCGCGAAAGCATGGCACCCCCACCGGGCCGGTGATCGCCCGAATACCGCCCGGCACACCCCGGAATCTGCGGCGTCAGTGTCCCAGCGTGTGGGGCAGGTCCGTGCGGGCCACCGTCAGCCAGTCCGACAGCGTGGAAGCATCCAACGGTCGAGTGAACAGGAACCCTTGCATCGTGCTGCAGCCCAGGCGGTGCAGCACCTCGCGTTGGCGGTCGGTTTCCACGCCCTCGGCGATCACGCGCAGGCCCAGCGAGCGGGCCAGGGCAATGATGGCGGTCACCACGGCCGAGCTCTGCTCCGTCGTGCCCAGGTCGCGAACGAAAGACCGGTCGATCTTGACCTCGCTGATCGGCAACTGGGTCAGGTAGGAGAGCGACGAATAGCCGGTGCCGAAGTCGTCGATGGAAATCGCCACGCCGCTTTGGGTGAGGCGCTGCAGCGCCGGCATCACCTCCTGCAGGTCCTTCATCAGGCCGGTCTCGGTGATCTCCAGCTCCAGCGCCCGCATGGGCACGCCGTGCAGGCTGGCCACCTGCCGGATGTGCTTGACCAGGTCGCAGCGCTCAAACGCCATGCTCGGCAGGTTTACCGCCACCGACAGGTCCAGTCCGGCCAGATCGCGCCACATGCGCACTTGACGTGCCGCCTCCTGAAGCGCCCATTCGCTCATCGGCACGATCAAGCCGGTCTCTTCCGCCAAGGGGATGAACTGCGAAGGCGGCACCAGTTCACCCCCGCGCTGCCAACGCATCAGCGCCTCGACGCCGGTGATGCGGCGCGCGCCGACCTCGACCTTGGGCTGGTAGTGCAGCACCAGCTCTCCCCGCTCGATGGCCTTGTGCAGCGCACTCTCAAGCTCGAGTCGCTCACGCCCCCGTCCGGCCAGATGGGGTCGATAGACCTGGCTGGCATTGCGCCCCGCGGCTTTGGCGGAGTACATCGCCATGTCGGCGTTGCGCAGCAGGTCAAGCACGTTGGCACCATCGCGCGGATACAGCGCCACGCCGACACTGGCCGTCACAAAATACTCGACCCCCCCCAGATCCACAGGGGCACGCAACACCTCCAGCATGCGCTGGGCCACTTCGTGCGCCTGGTCTTCACTCTCCACCTCCGGCAGCAAAGCCACGAACTCGTCGCCGCCCAACCGCCCGACCGCCTCCAACAAGGGGTGAGCGTGCGGCAACAAGGCCTCCGGGCTGCCCTCAAGCAGCATGTCGTTGTGCTGGACACACCCTCTCAGGCGCTGGGCAAAGGCCACCAGCAGGTCATCCCCGACCACGTGCCCCAGGGTGTCGTTGATATTCTTGAACCGGTCCAGGTCAATCAACAGCAGCGCGCAAGGATGTCCCAAGCGGCTGGAGTGCTCCAAGGCCCGCTCGACCCGCCAGATGAGCTGCCGCCGGTTGGGCAGGCCCGTCA
>CAYRBG010000012.1:5508-25794 GCA_964422355.1 uncultured Sphaerotilus sp.
CGGGCACGCTCGCGCGCGTTCAGCAGGCGCAGGGTGTCGCGCAGCGTCGGTTCTGCATTCAGGCCGTGGCCGATCACCCGCAAGGCCTCCGGCTCCAGACGCAGGTGAGGAATGCGCCCCATGGTCCACTCGAAACTGCCCATGCGCGCCAGATCCTGGGCCCGCGCCAGCTTGGCCCGGCTGCGCTCCAACTCGCGGTGGATGCCTGCTGAGCGGATCAGGTGGCGCAGACGTCCCGCCAGCAGCGTCCACTGGGTGGTCCGGGTCATGAAGTCCGTCGCCCCGGCCTCATAAGCCTGATCCACCACCGCCTCGCTTTCCAGACCGGTCAGCAGAAGGATCGGCACCATGTCCATGCCGTACCCCTGGCGAACCCGCCGACAGAAGTCGAAACCGTCCATTTCCGGCATGCAGGCATCGACGACGATGGCGTCCGGCAGGCGCGCGGACAGCGCGCTCAGTGCCGCAGACGGACGATCGAAGTCCTCCACCACGAATCCCCGCGCACGCAAGGCCCGCGCCGTCAACGCCAACTGGGCGGCGTCGTCGTCGATCAGGAAGATCCGCGCCGAATTGTGAAAATCGATGTTCACGGTCCGATTCTGGAGCCAGGATCCGCAGCACCCTCCATCCCGCCGGCATCCCAAGGCGTTCACCGTCGATTCCGTCACACAGCCCATTCACGGATGGGCCATCAGGGGCGCTGACCCACAAGCTTGCGCAATTTGGCCGCTTCCGCGCACATCCGCACGGTTCCGGTGCGGCGTTGCCCGCAACTGAAAAAACCGCTACCTACAATCATTTCGATGACTTCCGAGGCTCCCGCCCCCCTTGACCCGTCCGCCTGCGGCCCCGGTGCCGCAGAGCGCGTCGCGGGCGTGCCGGGTGGCCGGGCGGAGCCGAAATCCTTTTTCACCCCCCCTCGGCTGGCCTTGCTGGGGTTGTCCACCTTCGGGCTCGTGAGCAGCGCCAGTGCGCTGGCGCATCAGGTCACGTTGCCGGACTGGGCCTGGTGGGGCGTCGGAGCCACTTCCCTGGCCGCCCTGATGGGCGCATCCCTCGCGATGCGGCCTCCGAGCGCAGTCCCTGCTCCCCCCCCGCAACGAGGGACACCGACGCCCGCCCCACTGGCCGCCCCCGCCACTCCGACCGAGGAGCCCCCTCTGCCCCCGGTGGCGGAAGCCGATGTCCGCAACGACGACCGCGAGGCCATGATCTACGCAGTCTCGCACGACCTGCGGGCGCCGATCCGTGTCATTGAAGGCTTCACGCGCATCGTGCGCGAGGACTATGGTCCGGCCCTGGACCGGGTCGGCCATGACCACCTGGAGCGGGTGCTCGGCGCCGCCGCGCGCATGAATCACATGATCGACGCGCTGCTGGACCTGTCCCGCCTGGCCACACAGCCGCTGGACGTTCAACCGGTCTCGCTGTCCGACCTGGCGCGCCAGATCCTGGGCGACCTGCACCCGCTCTCGCCGGAGCGCAAAGTCCGTCTGGACATCCAGCCCGACATCGTCGCGCAGGGCGACCCGCTGCTGCTGCGCTGCCTGATGGAGAACCTTCTGTCCAACGCCTGGAAATACAGCGCCAAGCGGGACGAAACCCACATCACCTTCGGCACCCGTCCGGGCGAAGACGGTGGACGGATCTTCTTCGTCAAGGACAACGGCGCAGGCTTCGACATGCGCTTTGCACAGCGGCTGTTCGGCGCATTCCAGCGTCTGCACAGCGCCAGCGAGTACCAGGGCACGGGCGTGGGTCTGGCTTCGACCCAACGCATCGTGCGCCGTCACGGCGGACGCATCTGGGCGGAGTCGGCCGTCAACGAAGGCGCGACCTTCTTCTTCACCCTCGGCTGAGCGCGCATTCCGCGCGCCCAACCGGCGCCGCTCAGAATCCGGAAGGCAGGGCCAACTGCTCGATCGCCGCCACCATGGAGGCACACGTGGCCTGCAGGGGTCGCCCCTCCTGCTGAGCGAGACGCTGCAGCCGGTCGAACGCCGCTCGCCGGTCCAGCGAGTAGCGGTGCATCAGCACCCCCACGGCCATCGGCACCACCAGATCCAGCAGATCCGACGCCACAGCCTCGGCGATCGGCACATCGACCACGGGCGGCAGCGGTGGAGCGGCCGGACCACTGGCCGCGGGCACGCCCAACGGGTGGGACGACGGCCCCCGAGACTGCACCTTCTCGAACGCCTGCCGGACCACCGGCACGATCTGCCCCACGTCCAGCGGTTTGACCAGATAGGCCAGGGCGCCCAGCGCCCGGATCTGCGCCTGCGTGGCCTCGTCCGAGAACGCCGACAGGAACATGAACGGAATCTGAAGGTGATCGCGCAGATACTCTGCGACGTCGAAGCCGCTCATCCCGTCCATGCGGATGTCGAGCAGCGCCAGATCCGGGCGATGCTGGCGAGCCAGCAGGATGGCGTCGTCGCCATTGTCGGCATCGATGACCTCGAACCCGGCCTGAACCAGGCCATGGACCAGGGTGGCCAACACAAGGCGGTCGTCGTCGACCACCAGCACCCGCCCCCCGCGAGGGGGTGCAGCAGGAACGGGGGAGGGAGCGGAGGGAAACGCCATGGCTGTGTCGCAGAGGTTCAGGCCGCCAGAGCAGCGACCCGCACGGGTGAATTGTCGGGCAGGCGCAGGACGACCGGCGCGTTGAGGGTCACCGTGGCGACCACGCGGTCGCCGAACTGACCGATGTCCAGGGACGCGTTGCGGCGCGGCAGCAGCGCACGCACCAGACCCAAGCCGGACACCGCGGCCGGCCGGTTGTCAATGCAGAACCCTGGGGCCAACTGTCCCCGGTTGGAAATGTCCACGCGCACCCCCCCCTCCTGCAGCGACAGCCGGCACTCCACGGCGGTGCCGCCCAGGCTGTGCTTGATGGCGTTGGTCAGCAACTCGTTGAGCGTGAGCGCGATGGGGATGGACTCGGCCTCGGGCAAGGCCCAATCGGTGCGCCCCCCCTGCTCCACCGCCAGCTCGATGGTGCGACCAAACGTGCGCTGCACCGACTGAGCGATGGCTTCCATCACCGAGCGCATGCGCAGCGGGCCGATGTTGCCCACCTGCAGCCCATAGACCTGGGCGATGGCCTGCACCTGGCCGACCACCTCCGAGATGATGGACTGCACCTCGGGACGGCGCGCGGCCACCTGCTGCATGAGACCGGCCACGCCCTGCAGGTTGTTCTTGATGCGGTGATGCACTTCCTGCACCAGCATCTCGCGCTGGCTGATCGCAGCTTCGAGCTCGGCGCGCTGTGCGGCGCGCTGGGCCGTCACGTCCGACGCCACCATCAGGATCTGCGTGGCCCGTCCCGCCGCGCGCGACAGCGGCATGTAGCGCGCATCCCAGACCTGCATGCCGAGCTCGGGCGAGTTGAAGACATACTCGCGCTGGGTCACCGCCTCGGTGGACTCCAAAACCGCCTGCAGGTCGGCCCGCACGCGGGCGGCATGCTCGGGCGAATACAGCTGCTCGGGCAGGCGACCGATGGCCTGATCGGCCTCGATGCCGCTGAGCGCCGCGGCCACGCGGTTGAGCTGCTGCACACACAACGTGCGCGCGTCGTAGAGCGTGATGGCCATTGGCGCCACCTCGATGATGCGCTGAAGCGAGGCCCGCGCCTCGGCGATGCGAGCCTCGGCCTGACGGCGCTGCTCGATGTCCATCAGCGCATAGGTCAGCTCGCGCGAGCCCGAATCCCCCACCGTCGCCACCGCGCTGCCGACCACCCAGAAGGTCCGGCCGTCACGCCCTTGCAGTCGGCACTCGAACTTGACGGCCTCGCCGTCCTTGAGCTCGTCGAACAGCTCCAGGCAGTGGTGGAAAGGATGGTGCTCGTCGCCATAGGCCATGGCCACCAGGGGCTGACCCAGGAAGTCGCCCAGATCGCCGACAAACATGCGCCGGGCCGAACGGTTCAACCAGGTGATGTAGCCCTGCGGATTGACGGTGACGATGCCCACCAGCACCGAATCGAGCACCGCGCGGTTGCGATCGGCCTGCTGCCCGAGCACCTGGGCCATCTGCTCGCGGTCGTGGGCCAGGGTCTCCAACTGCACCTGCTGGTGCTTGAGGCGGGTGATCTCCGACAGCAGCGCAATGGCCTGCGACTCCGAACCTGCGGCGTTCGTGCGGCGGATCGACAGCGCATACCAGTGCGGCTGACCGTCGTCGCCCTGCACCTCCAGCTCAGCCTCGTACAGATGACCGGCCTCCAAGGACGCCGACAACGGCTGCGGCCCCTGGGATTCGGCCGATTGGGCCGCCAGCAGCGCGCGGATGTCCGAACCCACGCCCACCCCGGCCGGCAGGCGCAGCATGTTCTCGAACCGGCGATTGCAGTGCATCACCGTGTAGCCGCGCAGCGAGGCGATACCCGCCGGTGAGCTTTCCAGAATGGTGGACAGCTCGGCCAACACCTGCTCGGTGCGCTCTTGCGCCTGCTGCTGTTCGGTGAGGTCCAGCGTCACCACCGACACGGTGGACCGCCCGGACGACAGCTGGCCCGGCTCGACTCGGGTCATCAGCCAGCGCACGCCCAGTTCCGGATGCTGGATGGCATAACGGGCCTCACAACGCTCACCCTGTTTGAGCGCCCGCTGCAGGCGCTCGAATTCCGGCAAGGAGGTGGGCAGCACCAGTTCGCGCCGCACCGACTGCAGGGCCGAGGGGCCCCGGGCGTCGGCGGGGCGGGAGCGCGGCAAGGGGGCCTCACCCCGGTAGGACGCCACGCCGACACCTGCCGTGTCCACCAAGGTACCCAGGTGATGGCGCGCCATGTCGCGCTCTTCCTCGGCGGTGCGGTCTTCCAGCATGCACATGTAGCGCCGCTGTTGGCCACGCACTTCGTAACAACGCTGCATGGCGCGCACCCAACGCGGCGGACCGTCGGCCGAGGGAAGCACGCCCTCGCGGGCCTGCCAATGCCCGCCCGGCTCCAACGGCAGTTCCAACTGGTCGGAATGGCGTTCCAGCAGCGCCAGCACCTCCGGCGGGCACTCTCCCAGGTGATCGACCCGGCGGCCGATCAGGTGCTCAAACGCCGGGTTGGACCGCAGCACCAGACCGCTGTCGTCCAGCAGGGCCATGCCCATGGGGCTGAACTCGAACCACTGGTCCAGCTCGTTGGAATAGCGCTCGGCCTGTTCCCGGGCCACATGCTCGGAGGTGGTCTCCTGCATGACCGTCAGCAGCACGCGCCGGCCGTCACGGGTGAGCGTCAGGTAGCGGGCGCAGCGCACCCAGTGGTTCTGCCCGTGGACGTCGGTCAGGCGCCGTTCAACCACCGCGGGCACGTCGGGCTGCAGCGGCGAGCGGCGGATCTTCTCCCGATCGGCCTGCGCCGCCGGGTGATCGGCCCGGGGTTTGAGCTCCAGCAGATCCCGCCCGCGAAGCTCGTCCAGCGACCATCCGCCCAAACCCGCGAACGCCTCGTTGGCATCCAGGATCCGATAAGCCTCGTCCTGCAGCAAGGCCGGAAACGGTGAAGACCAGAGGATGCGGTGCAGTTCACGCAAGGGTTCGTCGTCCAGCGTCAATACCGACAGGGGCATGCTGGCCGGCGGGCGCGCGATCCCGTCGTGCGAGCCCGAGGGGCGATCCTGACCCCGGTGATGCTGGGCGCCGGAAGGAATCACCAGCATCCAGTGTCGATCGTCGATGGACTGCAGGGTGGGCAGAACGCGCCCAGCCGACGCCACCGGCACGGCCGTGCCGCGACCCGCCAGCCGGGCCTGCAGCCACAGCAGAACGGGCAGGCCGAGCACCGTCTCCAGATCGGGCAGGCCCATACCCACCTCGCACGACAGACGGCGCAGTGCCGCCGAATTCGCGTGCTGAATCTGCCCGGTCGACGACAGCACCAGCACGGGGTCGGCAACAGCATCCAGCGCCCGCACGGGCAGGCAGAAGTCGGGGGCGGCAGCAGTCATGGCACAGCAACAGGCGAGCGCGCAGTGTAGGCACCCGCCCTGCCGGCCGAATCACCTCCGGAAAACGAAAAGGTGAAAAGCGTGCCTTTGTGGCCGCTTCTCTCCCTGGCGGGGTGATCAGGCCAGCTGCGCAGCGTTCGACAGAGCCTTGAACAGCGTGCGGTTCACGGTGCGCATGTCCAGCAGGGCCCGGTCGGCCGCATCCCGGATGTCGGGGCCCGTGCCGCCTTCCAGCACACGGACCAGGTCCAGCAGGCACTGCAGCGGACCGGAATCGTCCACCAGCGCCTGATGCACGGGCTCCGGCACGGGAATGGTCTTGAGCAGGTCGGCAAACGGCTGGCGGAACAGACGGTCCAGCAGCGAAAACACACCGCAGATGAACATCTCGCTGCGCAGCGACTCGTTGCCGCTGTCGACCGCCAGGGCCTCCATCAGCAGTCCGCGGCGCACCGCCGCGAACATGACTGGACGCAGGTTGACGTCGTTGCCGGCCGTGACCAGCAGCAGCGCCAGCCAGCGTTTCAGGCGCGAGTAGCCCAGCATCATCACGGCATGCGAGAACGACGTGACCTCCGAGCGCAGCCCGAAGATGGGCGAGTTGATGTAGCGCATCAGCTTGTAGGCCAGCGTCGGATCGCGCTTGAGCGTGGCCTCCAGCTCGGGCAGCGGCGCCTCGTCGTCGACCTTGTTGATCAGCTCCAGCGTGACCTGCAGGTCCGGACGCGATGCGGCGGGGCTGACGCGTCCCGCCTTGGGGGCCTCAGGCTCCTCCATCGGCCAACCCAGCACGGCCATGGCTCCGCGCGAAAAGGCCCCGTCGGCCTCGGCCATGGTGTGGATCCCTTCCTGGAAGAAGCCGATGCTGCGCTTGATGCCGGCCGGCGCCTGCTTCTCGTGCAGACGGCGCTCGTCGGCCAGGTCGATGATGGCGAACTTGAACGCCGGCAGCACCTCGCGCGGCAGCAGCCGCTCCGGGCGCCCCGACAGCAGCAGCGTGTTTCCGTTGGCGGCCAGCGTCTGGATGGAGCCCATGTGCTCCTCCTCGCCCGCCATGAACTTGGGCACCTCGATCCACAGGTTGCTGCTGAGCTTGACCTGCAGCAGGTCAGCCAACAGGCTCTCACTGCGCACGGACAGCGACACCTGCGGTCCATCCTCGGGCCACACGGACGCCACGGCCTTCACCAGCTGGTCCACCGGCAGGTGGGCCCCCGGTCGCACCGGAGAAATGATCAGGCGCGTGGCCATCACGTTGCGGTCCCGATCGATGATCGGGCAGTAGCTCATCGTGATCTGGTTGAGGATGGGGTTGTCCATGGGTTTTATCGTTGGGGTGCGGCGACGACTCAGTTGCCGATGTAGTTGAAAAGCGAGAGCTTCTGCACCATCGAGTAGGACTGCAACGCCGCCTGATAGCTCGTCTGCCGGTTGGAGAACTCGCTGACGGCCTCGATCATGTCCATGTCCTCGGCGGACGAGCGGGCCGACTCGGCATTGAGGATGCGGTCCTGGGTGCGGCCGTCCACCCCGTCCAGGGCGTTGAGGGTCTCGCCGGCGACCGAGCGGGCCCACTGAAGCTGCCCCATCGACGCATCCAGCTCGCCGATGCCCGTCTGCACGGCCGCGGACACGGTCGCTCCGGTCGCAGCGGGGTTCGACAACACCGAGATGGCCTTGTCCAGCGCATCAAACACGTTGGCGCCACCGGAAGCGCCGAGCCAGGCCTGGCGGCCATCGATCGTCAGCGGCAGGTTTTCCTCCAGCGACCCACTGATCTGGCCGTCGCCGAAACCGGCGGCCGAGGCGTCCCACCAGCCGACTCCGTTGATGCCGTCGCCATCGGGATCGGTTCCGGCCCCGTCGACAAAAGGCGGGGTGGTGGCCCCCTGGCCGCCGAACAGGTAGTGGCCGGAGCCGTCCTGTTGATTGGCCACAGAAAGCAGTTGCCCACGCAGTTGCTTGAGCTGCTCGGCCAACGTGGAGCGCTCGGATGCCGAATAGCTGCCGTTGCCCGCCGCCACCAGTGCCTCCCGGGCACTCTGGACCAGATCGACGGCGTTGCCCAGGGCGCCTTCCCCCTGGGTCATCATGGCGCGACTGGCCTCCACGGTGCGCAGCAACTGCTTGCCCTTGGACACCTCGACCTTGGCCCGCTCGGCGCGGGAAATGCCGGCCGGATCGTCGCTGGGCTTGCTGATGCGCAGGCCGCTCGTCATCTGCTCCTGGACGGACTCCAGCTGCTCCTGCTTCTTCTGCAGGTTGCTCACGTTGCTGGCGTAGCTGTAGGCGGTGGCGATGCGCATGGACCGTCTCCTTCAATCACTGCCCCAGGGACAGCACGGTGTCGAACACCTTCTGCGCCACCTGGAGAATCTTGGACGCGGCCTGATAGGCCTGCTGGTACTGCAGCAGCTTGGCGGCCTCTTCGTCGAGGTTCACCCCCGTGCTGGCGCCGAGCTGCTCCTGCGCCCGGTCGGCCACGCCGCTGGACACCTCGTAGGCCGTTTCGGCCGACTGGGCCCGGGCGCCGAGGTCGGCCAGCAGGTGCGAATAGGCATCGGTGAAGGTCGCGCCGTCCACGAGCTTGCCGTTCATCAGGTCGGCCAGGGACAAGGCGTTGCCGTTGTTGGCCGCCCATTGCGTGGTGGCGTTGGCGGTGAAGGTGTCGCCCGACGCCGGCACCCCGTTGAAGACGATGCTCATGCCGTTGGCGTTGATCGTGCCGCCCGGTGTCCACGGGGTCGCACTCGCCACCCCGTTGACGGTGTAGTTGCGCCCGCCCGATCCCGTGACCCCGGTGAACTGAATCACCGTGCCGGTGGGCGAGGTCGAGCCGTCCTGCACCAGAGACTTCACCGTGGCCGAACCGGTGTTGGTCGTGCTTCCCTGCAGCACCACGCTGTTGGCCGCCGCCAGATCCGAAGGATCGGACAGCACCACCTTCATGCCGGCCGCCGCCTGCGACACCGGTTGAAGCAGGAATCGGTTGCCCGCGGCCTGACCCGAAAGTCCCGACAGGTTGAGCTGAAAGCCGTCCACCACATCGCCGTCCACCACCGACTGAGCGGTGCCGTCCGGCTGACGCGTCAGCGTGTACGTCCCGGGTGCGCCAGAGGAGACCACCTTGAGCTCGTACTCCGCCGCCTGCAGGGCCGTCGGATCGTCGATGGACATCAGCCCCTGAAGACTGGACACGCTCGCCCCCGTGTTGTCGCGCGAGGCGATCACATTCCCTTGCAGCGAGGTGAACAGGGCCGAGCCTGCCGCACCGGTCAGGTCGAAACCGGCCTCCTGCTGGGCATTGACCGCACCTGTCAGCGCGGCGGACAGTCGGCCGAGCCCATTGCGCATCGCCACCAGGTCCTCGTCCTGGAACTGCATCAGACCGGCGAGCGAGCCTCCGCCCAGCGTGCTTTGCGACAGCAGACGGCTCTCGCCGGCCACATTGACGTGCACTTGGACCCGCGTGGCATCGAAGGGATTGAGCTCGGCCTCCAGCGTGTTGGCCTGACGCCCGAGCACCAGGCTCTGGCCGCCACCGATGAACAGGTTCATCGAGCCGTCGTCCTGCTCGACCCGCGTCACCTGCACGTAGCCGGAGAGCTCCTGGATCAGCTGGTCGCGCTGGTCCAGCAGGTCGTTGGCCGAGTGGCTGCCGCCGTTCGTGCCGGCGATGGCCTCGTTGAGTTGGGCGATGCGCTCGGCCAGGCTGTTGACCGATGCGACCGTGGATTTCACGTCCTGCGTCACCGAAGACTGCAGCGACTCGATCTGCGCGCTGGTGGACCGGAACATCGACGCCAGGTCCTCCGCGCGCGCCAGGGCCACCTGGCGGGCCGAAGGGTCATTGGGCGCGGCGGCCACGTCGGACAGGGCGTTGAAGAAGTTGGTGGCCGACTGACCGATGCCGTTGTTGCCGGTGCCGATGGCGCCTTCCAGCTGCGACAGCAGGGTCGAGCGGGTCTTGTCCGCCGCCGCCACCGATGCCGTCAGCGCCACCTCATTGGTCTTGAAGCTGTCGACCGCCCGCTCGATGGTTTGCACCGACACGCCCCGCCCCACGTAGCCCGCTCCGGTGAACCGCCCTTGCACGGTGGCCAGAGAGGCCTCTTGGCGGGAATAGCCCTTCACGCTGGCGTTGGCGATGTTGTGCCCGGTGGTCTGCAACTGCGTCTGCGCCGCGAACATCGCGTTCGCGCCCAGCGACAGCAAGGAGGTCATGGACATGGCGTCGGCCTCACAGGTTCAGACCCGCCGCCGGGGTCCGGTTGGCCGCCACAGCGGTCTGCTGCAGCCGCTCGGTGGTCTGGATGATGCGGCCGAGCTTCTGCGCATAGGCCGGGTCGGTGGCATAGCCGGCCCGCTGCAGCCCCTGCGCAAAGGCCTGCGCGTTGTTGCCGGCCTGCATGACGCCGGCGTAGCGCGGGCTGTTCGAGATCAGCTTGGCGTAGTCCTTGAAGCTTTCTTCGTAGGACCCGTAAGCACGGAACTTGGCCTGAACCTTGCGCGCCTGGCCGTTGACGACCTCGGTGGTGGTGATGCTCACCGTCGGGCCGGTCCAGTTGGGGCCGGCCTTGATGCCGAAGAGGTTGTGCGAGTTGGTGCCGTCGCTGCCGCGGATTTCCTTGCGGCCCCAGCCGGTCTCGTGCGCAGCCTGGGCGAGCATGAAGCGCGCGGGGATGCCGGATTCGGCGGCTGCAGCCTCGGCCGCAGCCGTGTGGCGCTCCACGAAGCCCTGGGCCGTTCCGCCGTTGGACCGGCTGACCGCGCCCGTCGCGCCCTGAACCGCCGAGGTCTGCTCGTTCACGCCGGACTGCACCTGGGCCGCCTGCCGGCGCGCCGCCAGCGCCGCCGCCAGGGCTTCGGCACTGCTCGCGGAGTCCGCGGTGGCGGTGTCGGACAGGCCCATCTGCCGCTCCAGCTGCAGGGCGATCACCTCGGCCAGCCCACCCGGCTTGCCGCTGAGAGAGGTCGCGTACTGCTGGTCGAGCATGCTGGTGCCCAGCTCGGTGGCGCTGTTGTCGAGCAGGCCGCTGGACATCGTGGTCGCGCGCATGCTCTTCATGATTTCCTGCATGAACAGCGCTTCAAACTGCTTGGACGCCTCGCGGATGGCTCCCTTGGGATCGCGCGAAGCCTTGCCGCGCAGCGCATCGAGCGCCGCGCTGTTGGCAGCCAACTGGCTGCTGTCCGCAGAGGCCGCGCGCGCCACCATCAGATCACCTCCAGCTCGGCATTGAGCGCACCCGCCGCCTTGATGGCCTGCAGGATGGCCAGCAGATCGGCCGAGGTGGCGCCCAGCGAGTTCAGCGCCTTGACCACGTCGGCCAGCTTGGCGCCGGCGGGCATCAGCATCAGGTTGCCGGGGCCCTGCTTGAGCTGGATGTCGGTGCGGTCGGTGACCACGGTCTGGCCGGCAGACAGCGGGGCAGGCTGGCTGACCTGCGGGTTGCTGGAGATCGTCACCGACAGGTTGCCGTGCGCCACGGCGCAGGGGCTGAGCGTCACGGCCTGGTTCATCACGATCGAACCGGTGCGCGGGTTGAAGATGACCTTGGCCGCGGGCACGCCCTGGTTCACAGGCAAGTCCTCGATGTCGGCCAGGAAGGCGACACGGGCATCCGGGGTGGCGGGCATGCGCACACGCACGACGCGACCGTCCATGGCCTGAGCCGTGCCAGCGCCGAAGCGGTCGTTGATGGCCTTCACGACGTCGCGCGCCGTGCTGTAGTCGGAACTCTTGAGGTCAAGCTGCAGGAAGTCGCCCTGTGTCAGTGGCGTGGGCACCGCGCGTTCCACCGTCGCGCCTTCAGGGATGCGTCCCGCCGACAGGTGGTTCACCTGCACCTTGGATCCGCCGGCCGAGGCCCCTGCCCCGCCCACGACGAGCTGGCCCTGCGCCAGGGCGTAGATCTGGCCGTCCGCACCGCGCAGCGGCGTGGCCACCAGCGTGCCGCCACGGATGCTCTTGGCGTTGCCCATGGAAGACACCGTCACGTCGATGGTCTGCCCCGGCTGCGCAAACGGCGGCAGCGAGGCCGTGACCATCACGGCGGCCACGTTCTTGATCTGCATGTTCGTGCCGGCCGGCACGGTCACCCCGAGCTGCTGCAGCATGGCCGTCAGGCTCTGAGTGGTGAAGGGGGCTTGCGTGGTCTGGTCGCCGGTGCCGTCCAGGCCCACGACCAGGCCATAACCGACGAGCTGGTTGGGACGCACCCCCTGCACGCCGGCCAGTTCCTTCAGGCGCGCGGCGTGTGCATCGTGCGGCCACCACAGCGCGGCAGTGGCCAGGGCCAAGGCCAGCCACATGGCCAGCTTGAGCACTCGTTCCTGCAGTTCCATGGGGCGGTCATCCTGGTGAAGGGTTGGCCCCATTCTCGGCAGGAGTCAGATCGGCATGAGGGTCAAAAAGAAGCGCGACAACCAGCCTATTTGCTGGGCATCGGCCTGCCCGCCACGGCCCTTTTGCTGCAGGCGCACGTTGGCGATCTGCGAAGACGCCACGGTGTTGCCGGCCTGAAGGCTGCGCGGGTCCACCTGCCCCGAAAACCGCAGCACATCGACGTTGTCGTTGACGCCGATCTGCTTCTCGCCCGAGATGATCAGGTGCCCGTTGGGCAGCACCTCGACCACGGTCGCGGTGATGGTGCCGGTGAACTCATTGGTGTTCTCCGTGCCGCCCTTGCCCTTGTAGGTGTTGTTGCTCGACCCACCCGCACTGAGCTTGTTCAGCGCACTGGCCGGCAGGAACGGAAAGGCCGTGACCGATCCCTCCAGCGACCCGTTCTTCTCCACCGAGCTGGTGGACTTGGCACTGGCACTCACCTTCTCGACGATCTGCACGGTGACGATGTCGCCCACCATGCGGGCACGGTGGTCTTCGAACATGGGGCGGTACTGGCCGCCTTGGAAGATCGAACCGTTGGCCTGGACCGCCACCGGCGCTGGCGCCGGACGCACCGTGGTCGGCTCGACCACGTCGACATGGGCCAGGGTCGGCATGAGGTTGCACCCCGACAACGCCCCTGCACCGAGCAGCCACAACCACATCGGCAGCGCCGGCCAGGCGCGTCGGAAGGTGCTTTGGGGCAGCCCTGGCTCAGACAAAGCCTCGCCCATGTCGGACAGGCCGGAATCAAGGTGGTGCAGCGTGGACATCCGGGTCACTCCTTCAACGGCGGCCGGTCATCAGAGCTGGCCCAGCTTGGCCAGCATCTGGTCGGAGGTCGAAATGGCCTTGGAGTTGAGCTCGTAGGCCCGCTGGGTCTGGATCATCGACACCAGTTCCTCGACGACGTTGACGTTCGAGGTCTCGACAAAACCCTGCGCCAGCGACCCCAGCCCGTTGCTGGTGGGGGCCCCGCTGTTGGGTGTGCCGGACGAAGCGGTCTCGGCATACAGGTTCTGGCCCTTGGGGTCCAGACCGGCCGGGTTGATGAAGCTGGACAACTGCAACTGCCCCGCGCTCTGCGGGGCCGTCTGCCCCGGCACCGTGACGTTGACCGTGCCATCGGCAGCGATCGACACCGACTGCGCGTTGGCCGGGATGGTGATGCCGGGCAGGACCGTGTAGCCGTTGTTGGTCACCAGCTGGCCGGTGGCGCTGACCTGGAACGAACCGTCGCGCGTATAGGCCGTCGTGCCGTCGGGCATCTGGATGTTGAAGAAGCCGTTGCCCTTGATGGCCACGTCGAAGGTGTTGCCCGACTGCTGCAGGTTGCCCTGCGAGAAGTCGCGTGCCGAGGCCACCGTGCGCACACCCAGACCGACCTGCAGACCGGTGGGCAGTTGGGTCTGGTCGGAGCTGGCCGAGCCGCTCTGGCGCATCGTCTGGTACATCAGGTCTTCGAACACGGCGTGCGACTTCTTGTAGCCGTTGGTCGAGACGTTGGCCAGGTTGTGAGACACCGAATCGAGCTGGCTCTGCTGAGCCTCCATGCCGGTCTTGGAAATCCACAGGGCGCGCATCATGGCGAGGATCCTTTCGAGATTCAGGGGCTTGGCCGTCAAAGGCCATGCGCCGATCAGCCGTTGAGCGACAGCAGCCGCTGGGCCGCCTGCTCGTCTTTTTCAGTGGTCTGGATGGACTTCATCTGCGCCTCGAACTGACGCGCCGCGGAAATCATGGCCACCATGGTCTCCACCGCGCTCACGTTCGAGCCTTCCAGGGCGCCGTCCTGCAGACGCGCCGTGGCGTCGGCCGGCAAGTCACCGTCGGGGGCCCTGAACTGGCCGTCGTCGCCGCGCTTGAGCGGGCCTTCGGGCGTCACGAGCTTGAGCTTGCCGATGGCCTGCGCCTTGGCATTGCCCACCTTGGCACTGACCGTGCCGTCGCTGGCGATGGACACGTCGGCGTTTTCGGGCACGGTGATCGGACCACCGTCACCCAACACCTGCAGCCCGCCCGAGGTCACGAGCGTGCCGTCGTTGCTGCGCTCCAGGTGGCCGTTGCGGGTGTAGGCCTCGGTCCCGTCCAAGCCCTGCACCGCCAACCAGGCGTTGCCGCGCATGGCCACATCCAGATTGCGTCCCGTGGCCGTGATGACTCCGGAATCCGGGTTGTAGCCCGTGGTCGTCTCCAGGGTGTAGGCGCGGGTGCTGGCCCCGTCGCCACGCACCGGCACGGCCCGGAAGGCCTGCATCTCGGCGCGAAAGCCCGTGGTCGAGGCGTTGGCGAGGTTGTGCGACAGGATCTCCTGGCGCTGCATGGTCGCCTTGGCGCCCCCCATCGACAGATAGATGCGACGGTCCATGGCGGCTCATCAGCGCAGGCTGACCAGGGTCTGCAGCACGGCGTCCTGCGTCTTGATGGTCTGCGCATTGGCCTGGTAGGCACGCTGCGCGGTGATCATGTTGACCAGTTCGGCGGTGAGATCGACGTTGGATTCCTCCAGCGCCCCCCCCGTGATCGCCCCCATGGGTCCCGCGTTGGGGGCCCCCACGATCGAGTCGCCCGACTCGTGGGTCTGCAGCCAGCAGTTGCCGCCGATGGGCTGCAGCCCCTGGGGATTGCGGAAGGTCGCGAGTTCGATCTGCCCAGCGGCCTTGGACAGGCCGTTCGAGTAGGTGGCCGTGATCACGCCCGACTTGTCGAACGAGAGCTGAGACAACGAACCCGGCGCATAACCGTCCTGGTTCAGGTCCGTGACGCTGAAGTTGGCGCCGTACTGGGTGGCGTTGCTCATGTCCAGCGTGATGCCGCTGATCGCCTGGTACTCGCCCGTTGCCGAAGCCGGGATGCTCAGCGTCAGGCCGCTGGCAGGGATGGTCGGCGTCGATCCATTGGCCGGGAACGTCATCGTCGTGTACGGACTGGTGCCGTTCAAGGAATCGCCGTTGGCGGTGACGTAGACGTTCCACTGCGTGGTGTTGGTCGTCGTGTCGGTCGGCGCCTTCTGGAAGTAGAACGACAGCGACACCGGGTTGCCCTGCTGGTCGTAGACCGTGGTCGAGGTGGCGTTGTTGTACGTGGTCGGGTCGTCAAAATCGATGGTCGCGCCGGTCACGGTGCCGGTGGCGGTCTTGCGCGAGTCGAGGTTGAACTCCATGTTGACCTCGGTCGTCGCCTTGGGGGCAATCGGGGCCGTCGGCAGGCGCAGTGCCGAGACCGACCCGGACACGATGGTGCCGGCCTCCGTGGCCGCGTAACCCTGGAGCTGCATGCCTTCGTTGTTGACGATGTAGCCGTCCTTGTCCAGCTTGAACTGGCCGTTGCGCGAGTACATGAGCGAGCCGGCCGTGTCCCTCACTTGAAAGAAGCCGTTGCCGTTGACGGCCAGATCCAGCGGGTTCTCCGTGGAGGTGATGTTGCCCTGCGTGAACTGCTGCGACACCGTCTGCACCATCACGCCGATGCCGATCTTGTTGTTGCCCGCACCGTTCATGGCGTTGGCATACATGTCGGCGAATTCGGCGCGCGAGGATTTGGCGCCGTAGGTGCCGGCGTTGGCCACGTTGTTGCCGATGACATCCAGGTTCTTGCTGGTAGCGTTCAGGCCCGACAGGCCGGATTGGAAGTTCATG
Organism: uncultured Sphaerotilus sp.; assembly: GCA_964422355.1. Classification (GTDB taxonomy): domain Bacteria; phylum Pseudomonadota; class Gammaproteobacteria; order Burkholderiales; family Burkholderiaceae_C; genus Sphaerotilus. Next base: position 21,495 of record CAYRBG010000012.1, read on the forward strand.
GTGGGGCTCCTGGTTCGGGCTTACTCGGGAATCACTCAGAAATGGCCTTGACCTTGCCGTAGGCCACGGTGCTGCCGCTGGCCAAGGACAGGTTGATGGTGTTGCCGCTGGTGCTGATGGAGCGGACCTCGTCGCGCATCAACGGTGTGGCCGTGACGTTGGCCGAACCCTTGGTGGCGGCCACACGGAAGGTCAAGCCCGTGCTCTGGCTGAGGCTGCTGGGCGCGGTCCAGGTGAAGGCGTGCTGACCCGAGCCCTGCGCGCCCAGGTCGATGGTGTCCACGACCTTGCCGGCCGACGAGAGCACCTCGACCTTGACGCTGTCGGCCGCGCCGGAAAGGTCCAGCGAGCCCGAGGTTTTGCCGTTGGCGTCCAGCGTGAGCTTGTTACCCTCGACCAGCACGGCCTTGCCCACCAGGCTGGCGCCCTGCAAGGTCTGCGACTGCAGCATCTGCGTGGTCAGCGACTCGACGGTCGTGTTGAGCTTCTCGATGCCCGTCACCGCGTTGATCTGCGCCATCTGGCTGGTGACCTGGGCGTTGTCCATCGGGCTGAGCGGGTCCTGGTTCTTCATCTGCGCGACCAGCAGCTTGAGAAACCGGTCGGACGTTTCCGTGGCCGTCTGCGTCGAAGAACTGTTCGACGACTGCAGTTGCGACACGTAGGACGAGGTCGACGTGGAGTTGGAATTGGCGACGGTGGTCATGGGGGTTCCTCAGCCTGGGGCGGCGATCAGCCCTGCCCCATCTGCAGCGTCTTGAGCAGCAGGGACTTGGCGGTGTTCATCACTTCGACGTTGTTCTGGTACGAGCGCGAGGCCGAGATCATGTTGACCATCTCCTCGACCGCGTTGACATTGCTGTAGGTGACATAGCCCGAGGCATCGGCGCTCGGGTGCTTGGGGTCGTGCACGCGGCGCCCGGGTGTGGTGTCTTCGTGGACCTGCGCGACCTGCACCCCTGCGACGCCGCTGTCGCCCTTCGGGTCCATCGGCACGGTCTGGAAGATGACGTGGCGGGCCTTGAAGCTCTGCCCGTCGGGGCCGGCCACGGTGTCGGCGTTGGCCAGGTTGGTCGCCACGGTGTTGAGCCGCTGGCTCTGCGCACTGACGGCGCTGCCCGAGACGTTGAAGATCGAGAGCATCGACATGATCGGCCTCCGTTACAGCATGACCCGCGGACTGACGCGGGTCACTGGCCCTTGATGGCGTCGGTCAGGGTGCGCACCTGACTGTTGATGAATCGCAGCGTCGCTTCGTACTTCACGGCGTTGTCGGCGAAGGTGGCGCGCTCGCGGTCCATGTCGACGGTGTTGTTGTCGACGCTGGACTGGCTGGGTCGGGCATAGAGCAGGCGGGCCTCCACGGTCGCGGCCGTCGAGATCGGAATGTGTCCGCTGTGGGTGGTCTGCACCGTGGTGGGCAAGGCCTTGCCGCCCGTGGCCTCGCGCAGCGCCGAAGCGAAATCGAAGTCGCGGGCCTTGTAGCCCGGCGTGTCGGCGTTGGCGATGTTGCCGGCGATCAGGCGCTGCCGCTCCGACCGCAAGGTCAGGGCCTGACTCTGATAGTCGAGCGTGTCGGTGAGGCGATTGAGCATGGGGGATCTCCCGTCGTCCGACGCTGCAGGGACTTGAGCCCCATGCTGCGACGATGGCGTGAATTCTTCGCGCCGCCGCGCCCTCGCCAGCGCCGGATCAACAGCCGCTTCACCCCGCATCTTTGAGCCTGGGGCGGGCTGGACATCCCCTAGAGTCGTGCCCCATGAGCCCGCAAAGTCGCCCCACCCCTGCCGCATCCCGGAGCACCTCGCTGTGCTCGGCCATGCTGCTGGCGGCGGCCATGACGCTCGCCGCTCAGAGCGCAGTGGCGCAGACCACGGCCGCGCCATCCTCCGCCGATGCGGCACTGGGCAATGCCGTCGGCGAAGCCCTGGCCCTGACCCGCTCCGGCGTGCGTCTGCCTGCAGGCGCACGGCTGGAAATCGTGCCCGGACAGCTCGATCCCCGACTTCGTCTGGCTCCCTGCCAGAAAGTCGAGCCCTACCTGCCTCCTGGAGCGCCCCCCTGGGGCCGCACCCGAGTGGGCCTGCGCTGCGCCAGCGGCGCCGTGCCCTGGAACGTCTACCTGCCCGTGACAGTGAAGGTGTGGGCCCCAGCCCTCGTCACCCGCAACGCAGTGGCGGCCGGCACCACCTTGACCGAGGCCGACCTGACCGTCGCCGACGTCGACATCGCCGCCGAACCGCAACCGACGTTTTCCCATCCTCAGGAACTCACGGGCCGGCTGCTAGCCTCCCACCTGCCGCCCGGCACTGCCGTGCGCAGCCACCACCTCCGACAGCGCAGCTGGTTCCAGGCGGGCGAACAGATCACCGTCCTGGCTGCGGGCCCGGGTTATGGCGTCACCTTGACCGGTCAAGCCATGAACGCGGGCCTGGAAGGGCAAGCTGTGCGCGTGCGCACCGAAAGCGGCCGGATCCTGACCGCGTGGCCGGTGGCCGAAAACCGGGCGGAGTTGCGATGACCCTCATTCGAGTGCCTGCTTCACGCGCCTTCACAATTTTCCTCAAGTTCTCTCTGGAGCCCACCGAAAAGGCATTCATGGATGACCAGCGCGCGACGGACAATGCCTCTGTCCCCCGCTTCGGACATCCCCGTCAGGGCCTCGTTGCAGGCCCAAGGAGTTAATCATGAAGATCGGTCAATCCGCTGCCGCGCCCGGAATGAGTCAGGTCGGCAACACCGCCGCCCCCGTCTCCGCCCGCGAAGCCACGCCGGCCGCCGCCAAGAGCGGTCAGGCCACTGCCGCTGCCTCCGGAGAAGGCAGCACCACGGTCAAGATTTCCAGTGCAGCCACCGCCATGCTCGACGGAACCGAAGGCGGCTTTGATGCCGAGAAGGTCGCTCGCATCAAGCAGTCGATTTCCGACGGCACCTACAAGGTCAACGCCGAGGCCATCGCCGACAAACTGATCGCCAACGCCCAGGACCTGCTGGGCAAGATCGGCTCGGCCCGCTGAACGCCCCGGCGGACCGCCCCGCCGACCTGATCCGAGAAGTACACCATGAGCACGCTTAACGGCCCCGACAGCAAGCCGCCCACCGAGCCGGTTCTGGAGCAACTCGTCGACGACGTCGAGGTGGGCCTGTCCCGTCTGGGGGAAGCGCTGCGTCTGCGCGACAGCGTGCTGATCGAGTCCCAGGCCCAGCTCCTTCATGTGGCTCTGGCACAGGCTGTCGATGGATTCAGCCGGCATGCCCGCACGGCGTCCATTCCGCCGGCCCTGAGGGATCGCCTGGCCCGGGCGGGAGGCCAAGTGGCCGCTCAGCGCGAGTCCCTCGCGCGCGCCACCTTCGCCCTGGACCGGGCCATCGACGTGCTCATGCCGCACGCCGCGTCGGCCCCGTCGGTCTACGGCGGCGGCCCTCACGCCGGCGTCGGGCTCTACCGAACCTGACTTCACCGCCTGACGGCGGGCATCGGTCCATTTTCCCCTGTGTGATGCTCGCCCTGGTCGTCATGGCCCAGGGCATTGACTGATGGGTCAGGGAAGGGCCTGTTCAGCCCCTGGCTGCACTCAAAGGTCGATATCGTCGTCCGCATCATCGCGGGCGGCACGGTCCATGTTCTGGGCCAGCACCAAGGCCGCCAGCGTCAGGTCTTCGACCAGTTCCACATCGACCGGCTGCGAGCAGCGCAGCTTCACGAAGCGCACACCCCGCCCTTGTCCTTCGAGCTGAGGAAAGCGGTCCATCAACAGCGCCCCGCTGAACACCTGCAACTGGATGTGGGCCTTGTGGGCCACGATGGACAGCACGTTGCGCCCGTCCAGCATGAAGTTCAGGTTGCCCCACTTGACCGCCTGGGTCAGTTCGGGCGCGGCCGCCTTGATCACCTGCGAAATGGTCCTCGCCGTCGCGGCCTGCTGCGGCGTCAAGGTATCAAAATAGTTCGCCACCAGGGCGGAAGAACGCATCAAATGGCGCATCTCAGTGGCCTTTCATCCCGGTACTGCGTGGGATAGAACACACACCGGCACGCCCAGCAGTACTCTCGGGCGACTCGGATGCGGCAGCGTGGGTAACCACATTGCCACCCACGACGTCCAGACTTCTTTTTTGTCTCGTCAGGTCTTGGGCAGCGTCACTCCCACTTGACCCTGGTACTTGCCGCCACGGTCTCGGTAGCTCGTGGCACAGACTTCATCGCTTTCGAAGAACAGCACCTGCGCGCAGCCTTCACCCGCATAGATCTTGGCCGGCAGCGGCGTGGTGTTGGAGAACTCCAGCGTCACGTAGCCTT
>CAYRBG010000013.1:0-24451 GCA_964422355.1 uncultured Sphaerotilus sp.
GCGCAGGCCTACTTCAACGGCGGTGCGGCCGACGAGATCACCCTGCGCGACAACGAGCAGGCCTGGTCCAAACTGCGTCTGCAGTCCCGGGTGCTGCGGTCGCTGGCCGGAGGTGATACGTCGCTGGAACTGTTCGGGCGGCGGCTGGCCCACCCCATCCTGCTGGCCCCGGTGGCGCTGCAGCGCTGGCTCCACCCCGACGGCGAGGCGGCCACCGTCCAGGCTGCAGCGGCGCTGGAGGCCGGCATGGTGCTGAGCACGCAGTCCAGCGTGCCCATGGAAACCGTGATGCGCCTGGCCGGCCCGGCTGCTGAGCGGGGGCCGATGTGGTTCCAACTTTATTGGCAGGGGTCGCGTGAGGACACGCTGGCGCTGCTGCGTCGGGCCGAAGCAGCCGGCTTCGAGGCATTGGTGCTGACGGTGGACGCCCCGGTTCAAGGGCCGAGAGACCGCGAGCGCAGGGTGGGATTCCACCCGCCTGAGGGGGTGTGTGCCGTTCATCTGCAGGGTCTTCGGTCGCGGTCGGTGGTGCCGCCATCTTCCCGGCGAAGCGCGTTGTTCGACGGGTTGCTGCAGGAGGCGCCGAACTGGGACGAGGTCGCCTGGCTGATCACCCAGACCCACCTGCCCGTGCTGCTCAAGGGCATCACCCATCCAGACGACGCTCTGCTCGCCGAAGCGGCCGGCGCAGCCGGGGTGATCGTTTCCAACCACGGGGGCCGCTCGCTCGACACCTTGCCGGCCACGGCCGCGTTGCTGCCCGCCGTGGTCCGCGCTCTGGGCGGGCGCATGCCGGTGCTGGTAGATGGAGGCGTTCGGCGAGGGACGGACGTGCTCAAAGCTTTGGCGCTGGGCGCTCGCGCCGTGCTGGTGGGACGCCCCCAGGTGCATGCGTTGGCCGTGGCCGGGGCGCATGGCGTGGCCCACGTGCTGCGTCTGCTGCGCGATGAACTGGAGATCACGATGGCCCTCAGCGGCTGTCGCCACGTGTCGGAAGTGTCGGCCGACGCCTTGTGGCGGCCGCAGGGGCCATACATACAAAACCTTTGAATGGGGTCGTGAAAGTCCTGCTGGGAAACGGTCTGCAACCATGTTTCAATATGTGAACGACGCCCGCAACTGAGGGGAGTGCCCTCCCGAGTCGCTGTGTGTGCGTTGGTTTGAACATAAATTGCACGCATGGAGAGACCCTTGATGGCCACCCCCCTTCCGTCTGCCGCTGCCCCCCGCGCGAAGGAGGGCGATACCTCTCAGGCGCTGACGGTGCGTCTGGCCCGGATCGCCGATTGGCCGTGGCTGCGTCGTGTGATGCCCGAGGTGTTTCCGGAAATTGGCCCGGTGTATCTGAGCCAACTCCTTCGGAACCAGCGCCATCTGCTGGCAGTGGCCCTGGACGAGCGGGGGCGCCATGTCGGCTTTTGCCAGATGCACCGCACCCTGGACCCGACGGTGCTGTGGGTCAACTTCATCGGCGTCGATCCGACCGTTCGGCGAAGCGGTGCCGGCAAGGTGCTTCTGGATTGGTCCGAGAACTATGCGTCCCGCTTGGGTTGTTCCCGGGTGGAACTGGATGTGGTGACGAGCAACCACGGTGCCATCGCGTTTTACGACCGGTTGGGTTATCGACGCACACACACCCTTGTGGATGACCTGCAGCGGGAAAAATTCCGCTACGTCATGGAGGTGCAGCCGCATGTGCCCCCGTCGGCGACGTCTGACCTTGTGCCCTCTCGTCCCGTCCGCATCCTGCAGCGCCTGCTGTACGACACCTGGTTCTTTCTGAGCCGCTGAGAGGGTGTTTTCTATCTGACAAATGCCTGACGATGGGGGCGGATCCGGCCGCGTAAGTGGTTCAAGTCCGGGGTTGTTGTTACTTAAGTATGCGTAAGGACAAAACCTAGGGCAATGTCCAATGACGTGGGTGTGTCAGTCATGGCATCTTCGGGCGCGCTTGTTTGTCCAAGCCATCCTTTCAGAGAGAGACCCACGACACCATGACCAACCGCATTCAAATTCCCGCCCTGCAGAGCAAAGTCATGTCGGCCGAAGCGGCCGCCGCACTGATTCCCGCCGGTGCCACGATCGGCATGAGCGGCTTCACGGGTTCGGGTTACCCGAAGGCCGTCCCGGGCGCCCTGGCTGCCCGCATCGAGGCTTCGATCGCCGCCGGCAACCCCTTCAAGGTCAACGTCTTCACCGGCGCCTCGACCGCTCCTGAGCTGGACGGCGCCCTGGCCAAGGTCAACGGCGTGAACCTGCGCATGCCCTACCAGTCGGACCCGGACACGCGCAAGCGCATCAACAGCGGCGACATGAACTACATCGACATGCACCTGTCGCACATGGCGCAGTTCACGTCGTATGGCTTCCTGGGCGAGATGAAGGTCGCCATGGTCGAAGTGGCCGCCATCCTGGAAGACGGCTCGCTGGTCGCCACCACCTCGGTGGGCAACAACCAGGCCTGGCTCGACAACGCCGACATGATCATCCTCGAGGTGAACAGCTGGCAGAGCATGGACATGATCGGCATGCACGACATCCCGGCGTCCATCCCCAACCCGCCGAACCGCCAGCCGCTGCCCCTGACCAGCGCCGGCCAGCGCATCGGCAGCAAGTTCATGAACTGCGATCTGTCCAAGGTCGTGGCCATCGTGGAAACCAATGCCGGCGACCGTAACTCGGCCTTCTCTGCACCGGACGAGGCCTCCAAGGCCATCGCCCAGCACATCCTCGACTTCTTCGCTGCCGAAGTGAAGGCTGGCCGTCTGCCGCCGAACCTGCTGCCGTTGCAGTCGGGCGTGGGCAACATCGCCAACGCCGTGCTGCAAGGTCTGAACGACGGTCCGTTCGAGAACCTGTCCTCCTACACCGAAGTGCTGCAGGACGGCATGCTGGCCATGCTGAAGTCGGGCAAGCTGGCCTTCGCGTCGGCCACCGCCTTCTCGCTGAGCCCGGACGGCATGAAGGAGTTCCTGGACAACATCGAGTTCTACCGTGAGCGCATCGTGCTGCGTCCGCAGGACATCTCGAACAACCCCGAGCTGATCCGTCGTTTGGGCACGCTGTCGATGAACGGCATCATCGAGGCCGACCTGTACGGCAACATCAACTCGACGCACGTCATGGGCTCGGCCATCATGAACGGCATCGGCGGCTCGGGCGACTTCGCCCGCAACGCCTTCCTGACGATCTTCATGACCCCGTCGACGGCCAAGGGTGGCGCGATCTCCTCGATCGTCCCGATGGTCAGCCACGTGGACCACACCGAGCACGACGTCATGGTGGTCGTGACCGAACAAGGTCTGGCCGACCTGCGTGGCCTGTCGCCGCGCCAGCGCGCCGAGGTGATCATCGAGAAGTGCGCTCACCCGGACTTCAAGCCGGCCCTGCGCGACTACTACGAGCGTGCCCTGGAAAAGGCCAACGGCAAGCACACCCCGCACATCCTGAGCGAAGCCCTGAGCTGGCACACCCGCTTCCTGGAAACGGGCACGATGAAGGCCTGAGCCTGAATCCCTCAAACCGGGCTGCAGCAGATCCGGTTCTCCCCATCAAGGCGCCGACATCGGCGCCTTTTTTGCTGGCTGCTCGCGGCAAAAAAAGAGGCCGATGCTTGCACATCGGCCTTTGGAAGGCACCGCGAGGGTGCCAGGGAGGAAGAAACGTGGAGGAGCTGAGGCGGATTTCTGTGTGACCCGCCCCGTGCTCAGTGCAGTTGCAGGGCGCCGTTGGCCTTGCCCTTGCCGGCGCGGGCCGGCGGGTTGCACAGGCCGCACACGTAGTGCTTGGCAATTTCGTGCGGGTGGGTCACGAAGTGGCCGCCGCACTTGGAACAGGGGGTGAGCGTGAGCATGCCGTTGTCGACGAACTTCACCAGCCGCCAGGCTCGGGTGACGGACAACAACGGTTCCAGGTTCTGCGCCTGGGTCTGCTCCAGGTAGAGCTGGTAGGCCTTGATCACGGTGTCGATTTCGTCGAGTTCGGCCACCTTGTTCAGGTACTCATGGGTGTTGAGGAACAGCGAAGCGTGGATGTTGGGCTGCCACGTCATGAACCAGTCGGTCGAGAACGGCAGCTGACCCTTGGACGGCGACTTGCCGGCCACCTCCTTGTACAGGCGCAGCAGGCGCTCGTACGACAGGTCGGTCTCGGACTCCAGGACCTGGAGTCGTGCGCCCAGCTTGATCAGCGTGACGGCACGTTCGATCTGCTTGGCTTCGGTCAGGATGCTCTTGACTCGCATGGTGGCTTCCTCTGCTCTCGGTCTCGCTCGGTGTGTTCTGCTCTTGTGTGGGGCGGCGCTCGGGCCTCAGGCGGCTTCGCGGTGGCGGCCGGCCATCAGGATCGAGGCGTGCAGACGCGAGACGCTTTCATTGGAGGCGCTTTTGCCGTGGTTGGTCAGCAGGTTCCACACCAGATCGTCGTCGACGCGCATGCGGCACAGCAGGGTGTTGCCCGAGGCGATCTTCATCATTTGGGCCGGCGACAGCACTTCGAGGATGGCTGCGGTCTCTTCCGACACGCCCAGGCGGAACAGGGCGGTTTCGCGGTCGTTGCGGATGAGGCTCTGGGCCAGCATCAGGTACGACAGGTTGGCTTCGCGGATTTCGGCGAGGATTTGTTCGGTGTTCATGATGAGGCTCCTGGCGGTTGTTGCTGCTCTGTGTCAGCGGGGTTCGGTATCAACGTGGAATGAATTGTGAAGATCCGAACTGGTCGACAACATCGGCCTACTTCCGTGGCTTGAGTCCGTTTTTTGCCATGGGTCGTGTCAGGCAATTTCCTACACGGTGTCGGTTCGCCGTGCGACGGGCGAGCACCCATTGGCGCACAAGACGGAGACCTGGGGAGACGCTGGAGCCGGGTTGGACTCAGGCGCCGCGCCGGAGGGGCGCTCAGGGGGCTTCGTCCTCGGGGGCTTCCCAGCCCGTGCGCTGCTTGACGGTCTCGCGGCGCAGCTCGCGTTCCTTGGCGAACACCTCTTCGAGTTGCGCACGCCCCTGTTTGGCCAGCGCCACCAGGCGGTCCTGGTCGCCGTGGTGGGGCCACAGCTGCTCCAGCAGAGACAGGTTGTGTTCGCGGAACTTCAGCGCCATTTTTCGGGCGTGGTGGGGGCGCCAGCCGACGGCTTCCAGCACCCGGCGCCCGCTGCGCAGGGAGGACTCGAACATCTCGCGATCAACGGCAGTGATGCCCCGCTCGCGCAGCTTGTAGTAGTGGCCCACGTTGCGGGCCCGCACAACCAGTTCGGCCTGGGGGAAGTGCTCGCGGGCCAGGTCGACGATCTTCAGGCTCTGCTCCGGATCGTCCACGGCCACGACGATGACCCGGGCCTGTCCTGCACCCGCGATGCGCAGCAGGTCCAGGCGGGTGGAGTCGCCGTAGTGCACCCGAAAACCGAAGCCGCGCAGGGCGTCGACCTGTTCGGCATCGTGGTCCAGCACGGTGGGCTTGAGGCCGTTGGCATAGAGCAGGCGGCCGATGATCTGGCCGTAGCGCCCGAAGCCGCAGATGAGGATGGGGGCCTCCTGCGGCTCGTTGAGCTCTGCCGGCAAGGGGCGGTCGCCGCGCTCGACCTGCAGCAGGCGCGGCTTGATCCAGCGGTCCACCGCGGCCATCAGCAGCGGCGTGACCAGCATGGACAAGGCCACGGTGCCCACCAGCACCGATCCGACGGAGGCTTTGAACACCTCTTCACCCACCGCCAGCTGATAGACCACGAAGGCAAATTCGCCGCCCTGGGCCAGCAGCAGCGTGAACACCGGGCGTTCCAGCAGCGGCAGCTTCATCAGCCGGGCCATGGCGGCGATGGTGGCGATCTTGACGGCCATGAAACCCAGCAGCAGCCCGGCCACGATCCACGGGTGGGCCAGCAACGCGCGCACGTCCACCGACATGCCCACGGCCATGAAGAACAGGCCCAGCAGCAGGCCCTTGAAGGGTTCGAGGTCGGTTTCGAGCTGGCGGCGGTACTCGCTTTCGGCCAGCAGCACGCCGCCGAGGAAGGCACCCAGCGCCATCGACAGGCCGACGGCCTCCATCAGCGCCGCGATGCCGATCACCAGGCCCAGGGATGCGGCGGTGAAGATCTCCGGCGTGCCTTGTCGGGCCACCCAGCGCAGCGCGTGGCGCAGCAGCAGACGGCCGACCAGAATCACCAGCAGCACCGCCGCCACGGCCTTCAGGGCCTTGTTCAAAGGGTGATCGAAGAAGGATTCGTCGTCACCGCCGAGCAGCGGGATCAGCGCCAGGATCGGGATGGCCGCCACGTCCTGGAACAGCAGGATCGAAAACGCCGCCTGACCCGAGGCCGTGCCCAACAGGTGCCGCTGTTGCATCACCTGCAGGGCGATGGCGGTGGAGGACAGGGCCAGCCCCAGCGCACCGGCCACGGCCCAGCGCCACGGGGCGCCCGCCGCCACGCCCACCCCGGTCAACAGCAGCGTGCATCCCACCACCTGCACCGTGCCCCAGCCGAAGATGGGGCGGCGCAGCGCCCACAGGCGGTGTGGCTCCAGCTCCAGGCCGACCAGGAACAGCATCAGCACCACGCCGAATTCGGCGAAGTGCAGCACCGTTTCCGGGTCGCCCACCATGCCCAGCGCCTGCGGGCCGAGCAGGAAGCCCGCCAGCAGGTAGCCGATGATGGAACCCAAGCCCAGGGCCTGGGTGAGCGGCACGACCACCACGGCCGCGCCGAACAGCGCCAGGCTGGTCAGGAGCCAGTTGCTGCCGTGGTTCATGCGCCGATCTCCCGGATGCGCGCCAGCAGCGACGGAGCGGGTGAGCCTTCCGGTGCGTCCCACTCGGCGGCGTCGGGCCAGGTGCGCAGGCACCGGGCGTAGTCCTGGGCCGCGGCCTCGATCTCGATCTGGGAGGCCTTGTGCGCGCCGTGGAACACCCAGGGCGGCAGCAGCCTCAGGCCGCACAGGTGGGCAGTCTGCTCGTAGGCGGGCAAGAAGGCTTCGAACGGATAGCGGTTGTAGCCGTCGTGCCCGTAAGAGCGTGCGGTTCCGCCGGTGGACAGGGCCAACCCCAGGCGCTTGCCGCGCAGGGCCTGCGTGCCCTTGCCGTAGGCCCAGCCGTAGGCGAGCACCTCGTCGAGCCACATCTTCATCAGCGGCGGCATCGAGTACCACTGCACCGGGTGCTGCCAGACGATGAGATCCGCCTGGGCGGCCAGCGCCTGCTCGGCCTCGATGTCGATCAGGTAGTCCGGGTACAGCGCATACAGGTCCCGCACCACCAGCGCGTCGCCCCGCTCGGCTTGCAGCGGCTGCAGCGCGTCGAGCATCGAGCGATGCACGCGCGACAGGCGCAGGTCGGGGTGGGCGAAGAGGATGAGGGTGCGAAAGGGGGGCATGAGCGCCCGATTCTAGGAAGCGTCCTGTGGTTTCGCCGTCACCTGGACATTGCCGATGCTCCCCGTCGATTGCGAGACAGGCGGACTGGATGGCCCGGCCTCATCGCCAGGCCATCCCCGCCAGCAGCCACCCCCCCGTGGCCAACAACATCCATGCGAACCAGGTCTTCATGCGCTGCTCCGGCAGCCGGTGCGCCAGCGCCACGCCGGCCGAGACGGTGAACATGCCGCTCACCGCCAGCGGCAAGCCCATGTGCCAGTCCACGCGACCCGCGGCGGCATAGCTGGACAACGCGATCACGGAGCTGGGGGCCACCAGCGCGAGCGACAGGCTCTGCGCCACCGTCTGGCGCTGGGCGAACACGCCGGTGAAGATGGGCGTGGCCACCAGGCCTCCGCCGATGCCCAGCAGGCCCATGCTGGAACCGCCGACCACCCCCACCAGCGGCAGCAGCCGCTCGGGGAGTTTGGCGCGGTCTTCCTGGGCGGGTGAGCCGCTCGTGCGCAGCGCGACGGTCCGGGCGCGCAGTTGCTGCAGCAGTCGCAAGGCCAACAGCATCAGGAATACGCTGAAGACGATGCGCAGCGTGCCTGAGGGCAGTCCGATGGCCACGTGCGCCACGGCCCAGGTGGTGACGGTGGCCGTCAGGCCGATGGCCAGGGCGCGTGGCAGGGGCACCGGGTGCTTGAGGCTGTACCGCCACCAGCCGATCAACAGGTTGGGCACCATCATCACGAGGGCCGTGCCCTGGGCCACCGCCTGGTCCATGCCGTAACCCAGCACCAGCAGGGGGATGGCGATGATGCCGCCGCCGATGCCGAACAGCCCTCCGAAGAAGCCCATCAGCGCGCCCAGAGCGAGCGCAGGCAGGAGTGGCAAGAGTTCGGCGAAGAAGGGCATAGGGTCGGGATGGTGATTGGTGCTATTGATGGCATCAATGGGCTGCGAATAACTTCATTCGTGTGCAGAGTGGAAGAATGGGGTTTCTTTCTTGCCGGACCTGCGCCATGCCCGCTCCCGACGACCTTGGTTTTTTCACCGTCCTGGCCCGCCATCCCAGTCTGGCGGCCGCGGCCAGCGAGTTAGCGCTTTCACCCCCGGCGGTCAGTCGCAGGCTGGCAGCTCTCGAGCAGCGTTTGGGCGTTCGCCTGCTCAACCGCACCACGCGGCGCCTGAGCCTGACGCCCGAGGGCGAGCGCTATCTGGAGGAGGGGGAGCGCCTGCTGCGCGAGCTGGAGCACCTGGAGCGGACCCTGTCGGCCGGCCGGGAACTGCCCCGCGGCTTGTTGCGGGTGAACGCCACGTTCGGCTTTGGACGGCGGCATCTGGCGCCCGCGGTGTCGGATTTCGTGCGGCGCCATCCGGAGGTGGAGGTCGTGCTCGACCTGACCGACCGCCCCCTGGACCTGACGGCTCACGCCATGGACCTGGGCATCCGGTTCGGACCGCCGCCGGATGCCCGCGTGCTGGCGCGCCGCATCGCGTCCAACCGGCGGCTGTTGTGTGCCTCGTCGAGTTACCTGACTGCGCACGGCACGCCGACCGAGCCGCGGGATCTGGTGCGCCACCGCTGCATCGTCATCCGCGAGAACACCGGCTTTCACACCTGGGCACTGACGGATGGGCGGGAAACCGTGTCGGTGAAGGTGCGCGGCACGCTGTCGACCAACTTCGGGGAGATTGCGGTGGATTGGGCCAAGGCGGGCCACGGCGTGATCCTGCGTTCGGAGTGGGATGTGGGGGCGGACCTGCAGTCCGGCGCCTTGGAGCGGGTGCTGCCGCCCTGGGCCTCTCCGGCCGCCGACATTCATGCGGTGTACCCGCAGCGCCATCACCTGTCGGCCACGGTGCGGGCGTTCATCGACTTTCTGGTGGAACGGTTTGAAGGGCGGCCCTTGGCTGCAGCGGCGAATCCCCCGGGTTGAGGCGGAATCGGTAGGGCGGCTCAAAAGAGGTGGTTACGATTGTTACGATCGGGCCATGCGCGCGTTCTGGTTCCTTGGTCCGGCCTGGGTGTCGGCGGTTCTCTCCTTGCCTTCCGTGGCTGCGGCTGGCCCTGCACCGGCTGACACCCGTCAGACGGTTTGCACGATCACCATCAACTCCTCCGACGAGAAGGAGGCCCTGCGCCGCCGTCTGCCGGAATCCAGGTTCCGTTTTGTGGAGCTGGTGCAGCCGGGCAAGCGCGACTGGTTGAACGAGGCCTGTCGCACGCCGGTGCGCTGCGACGTGCTGGTCCTGTCCGGGCACTACGACGGCCGCAGCGTGTTCTATTCGGACCGGCCTGAGGACCGCCGCTACCGCGAGTTCTTGCCCGTGGCGGACTTGGAGCGGCAGTCGTGCAGCGCGTCGTGCCCAACGCTGTTCTCGCAGCTCAAGGAGGTCTACCTCTTCGGCTGCAACACGCTCAATCCGGCCCCGCAAAGCCGCACCACCGCCGAGATCCAGCGCAGCCTGCTGCGCTCGGGGGCGCGCTCCAGTTCGGATGCCCAGCGTCGCACGCGGGCCATGAGCACCGGCCTGGATGGTGGCAGCCGCGACCGCATGCGCGAGGTGTTCGCAGGCGTGCCGGTGATCTACGGCTTTCGCTCACTGGCCCCGGTGGGCGAGGTGGCCGGCCCGGTGCTGGAGCGCTACCTGAAGGACGGCGGCAGCCGCGAGGTGGGACGGGGCGTGGTCAGCCGACGGCTTCTGAGTCGCTTCTCGGCGCACGGACTGGCGTCGGCCCCTGGCCTGACCGGCCGCGATCCGCTGACCGAAGCGCGGCGCGAGATCTGCACCTTCGCCGACGACCGCGTGGCGCCGGCCACCAAGCTGGACTTCGCCCACGGCGTCGTGCAGCAGGACCTGCCGCGCACCCTGCTGCACCTGGACCGCATCCGTCGCCTGATGGCCGGGCTGGACGATGCGGCGCGGCGTACGCCGGCCGTGGCGCAGGCGCTCAAGGCCATCGCCGCCGATGCGCCGGCCAAGGACCGCTTTCTGGCCCAGGCCCGCCGGGTGGAGCAGGCCGACCTGCGGGTGGACCTGATCGACCTGGGTCACGAGCTGGGGTGGCTCACGCCGGTCGAGCGCCGGCACGAGAGGGTGGACCTGGTCGGGGCGCTGCAGGCACGCCCGTCGCTGAGCCTGTCGGACGTGGACCTGGTGTGCGACCTCAACGAGGAGCATGAGCTGGACGGCATGTATGCGCCGTCGCTCGCCGCCAAGGGCGGCTCGGAGGAGGTCGCCCATTCGGCGGTCCGGGCCTGCCTGGGCAGCGCCGATCACCGCGCCCGCACGCTGGCCGCGCTGACCAGCCCCCGGCCGGAAGACGTGCTGGTGGCCCATGCCTACCTGCGCTATCGCCCCATCCAGGACGCCGCCGAGCTGCGCCGGGTGGCGACGAATGTGGCCGCCATGCCGGCCTCGGCCGCCCAGGTCAATGCGCTCGACGTGCTGGCGCGGCACTACGTGGCCGACCGCGGGGTGGTCGATCAGATGGTGCGCCTGTACGCCAAGACCTCCTCTTCGGCGGTGCAGGAAGCGGTGGCAGGGGTGCTGATCCGGGCCGATCGCCGGCAGTTCGACGCCGCACAAATGCGCACAACTTTGCAGGCCAGGCGCTTGCCAAGCGGTGGTGGTGGGGGCATGGTCGATGCCCTGATCCGTCAGCTTTCCCCGTCTTGACGCTCGACGCCGGGCGGGGGCCTCTCACTCGTGTTCCTGAGCGTCATGTTCCCTCGCCTTGCCCGGACCTCGCTGGCCGCGCTGGCCATGTTCTCGGCCGCTTCCGGACCGGTCGCCGCGGCGCCGCTGCGCACGGTGTGCACGGTCACCATCAACTCCTCCGACGAGAAGGAGGTGATGCAGCGCCAGTTGCCGCCCGACCGCTACCGCATCGTCGAGCTGGTGCAGCGCGGCAATCCGCAGTGGCTGGACTCGGCCTGCCGCAGCGGGGTGACCTGCGATGCGCTGGTCATCTCCGGTCACTTTGACGACGGCACGGAGTTCTACACCGAGCATTTCGACCGCCGCGAGTTCCTCACGGTGCACGAGCTGGAGCGGGCCTCGTGCAGCGCCTCGTGCAGGAGCCTGTTCTCGCAGCTCAAGGAGGTCTACCTCTTCGGCTGCAACACGCTCAAGGTGGCCCCGCGCAACGTGGCGGCCGGCGAAGTGGTGCGCAGCCTCCTGCGCTCCGGCCGCTCGCCCGGCGAGGCCGACCGCGTGGCCGCGGCACTGACCGACCGCTACGGCGAAAGCAACCGCGAGCGTCTGCGCAGCGTGTTCGCAGGCGTGCCGGTGCTGTACGGCTTTTCGTCCTGGGCGCCCTTGGGCATCTATGCCGGACCGCTGCTGGAACGCTACTTCCAGCAGGCGCCCGCCTTCGAGGTGGCGGCGGGCACGCCCAGTCCGACGCTGCTCAAGCTGTTTGCACCCAATTCGATGGTGGCCGTGCCGGGGCAGGGCGCCGCCGACCCCCAGGCCGCGCACCGGCAGGACATGTGCCGCCTGGCCGACGAGGCCCCAACCACCGCCAGCAAGCTCGCCTTCGTGCACGAGGTGCTGCGGCGCGAGCCGGGCGAGGTGCGGTTGTTCCTCGACCACCTGGAGCGCTACGTGGCGTCCGTTCCGCCGGTTCAGCGGCAGTTGCCCGATGTGGCGGCGGCGTTCGAGTCCATCGAGCACGACCTGGCCGCCCGCGGCCGCTTCCTGCACTTCGCCCGCGATGCGGACGAGGCCCCGGTGCAGATGCGCATGCTGGCCTTGGCCAAGCAACTCCATTGGCTCACGCCGGCGCAGGAGCAGACCGAGTTCGTGCAGATGCTGGCCGATCGCATGGCCGACGGGCGCGTTGGCGAGCACGAGGTCGATCTGGCCTGCGAGAGCGAGCTCAGCCGCGTGCCAGGGCAGGCTGCACGGCTGAAGGCCACGGGGCGTGTCCAGACCGGCAACGTGGCCCACGCGGCCGTCATGGCCTGCCTGGGCGACGAAGCCGCCCACGACCGTGCCGTGCTGGCCCTGACAAACCCGGACGAGCGCCAAAGCGCCGTGGCCCAGGCCTACCTGCGTCACCGGCCCCTGCGCGATGCGGCGGAGGTGCGGGCCGTGGTGGCCCGGATCGCCGGCCTGAGCGCTGAAAGTGCCCAGACCCGCGCCCTGGAGGTGCTGGCCCGCCAGCGCCTGGACGATCCGCAGAGCCTGCAGGCCCTGGCGGGTCTGTTCGAAAAGGCACGTTCCCTGAAGGTGCAGCGTGCCATCGCCGGCATCCTCATTCGCGCCGACACCCGCGGCCTGGCGCGGGCCGAGCTTGCGCGCACCCTGCAGCGGCACCGCCTGAAGTCGCCCGACGGCAGCGACCTGATCGACGTGCTGATTCGCCTGCTCAAGTCGGCCTGACGGGTCTTCGGCCTTCGCCCCCTATCAGGCCTGCGTCGGCTTTGCAGCACGGGGGGCGAAGCTGCCACTCGATTTGCGGGCTTGGGCGCGTTGGGCTGCAGATTCCGCGCCATCGGGGTACACCGGAGCCTTGAACACTCGCTCCTTCGAGACTCACATCATGTCCACCGCCACCTCTCTCTACGACATTCCCCTGCAACGCATCGACGGCACGCCCACCACGCTGGGCGCGTTCAAGGGCAAGGCGCTGCTCATCGTCAACGTGGCTTCCAAGTGCGGTCTGACGCCGCAGTACGAAGGTCTGGAGGCCCTGTACAAGCGCCACAAGGACCAGGGGCTGGAGGTGCTGGGCTTCCCGTGCAACGACTTCGCGGGTCAGGAGCCGGGCACCGAGGCCGAGATCACCTCGTTCTGCACGCTGAACTACGGCGTGACCTTCCCGATGTTCGCCAAGGTCAACTGCAACAGCGCGCCGCGCCATCCGCTGTACGCGGCCCTGATCGAGGCCCAGCCGGTGGCCACACCCTCCGGCGACCCCAAGCTGCACGACATCCTCTCGACCAAAGGCCTGTTGCCACCCAAGGCCGAGGACATCAAGTGGAACTTCGAGAAGTTCCTCGTCTCCCGTGACGGTGCGGTGATCGGCCGCTTCGCGCCCGACGTCAAGCCGGATGCGTCGGTGCTCGCGTCCGCCCTCCAGCAAGCTTTGGGCTGACCGGGACGTCCACGCTTCAAGCGCTCAGGCGGCCAGGTCGACTTCGACCTGGCCGTCATGGAGGCGCAGGGGGAACTCGCGGATGCGACATCCGGTGGGGCGCAGTCCCTCGCCATTGCGACCGTCAAACACCCATCCGTGCACCGTGCAGGTGAGGATGCGACCGTTGAAGTCGGAGTTGTTGACCAGCGACTGACCCTCATGGGGGCACACGCCCTCGAAGGCTCTGGGCTGTCCGCCGTCGGGCCAGATGACGAGGAGCTCCTGGCCGTCCAGCAGAAAGGGCACGGCCTCACCTTCGGCGATGTAGCGTTGCTTGCACAAGGGTCGGTAAGACATGACGAGCTCCACAGGTCGACGGGTGGTCCATTGTTGAAGCGACCACATACCTGTGGAGCATGCTCGGAGACCTCGCCCCGGTGAGGGAGCGAGGCTCCATGGGCCTTCAACGGTTGGGCGCGTCGGCGATCATGTCCCGATAGGCGTGCCAGGTGGCATGGCCCAGCAGCGGCACGATGACCACCATGCCGATCATCCAGGTGGCCAGTCCGACGGTCATCAGGGTGACGATGATGAGCGCCCACAGGGCCGAGGCACTGAGGTTGCTCACCACGGCGCGCAGGCTGGCCATGGCCGCCGTGACCGGGTCGTCATTGCGATCAAGGATGCGCGGAATGGCGAACGCCGTGAAGGCAAACACCGCACACAACATCCCGACGCCCAGTGCCATCCAGTTCAGGGTGAAGGCCGTGAACCGCCCGGACAGCAGAACCTCGCTCAGGAAGGTCTGAAGATCGGCGTTCGGGGCCTGCACGGTCAGCGCGAACAGCACGGCCGTCATGCGCTCCCAGGCCAGGGCCACGAGGCCGAGCAGCAGCCCAAACACGCCCAGGCTGCCGGCGTGGCGCCGGATGCCGCGGAAGGCATCGGCCACGGTGCTGTCTTCGCCCTGGTGGTGGCGGCGCGAAATCTCATACAGCCCTGCTGCGGCCAGGGGACCGAGAAGGAGAAAGCCGACGATGGCGGCCGTCAGCAGGTGCGGTCGATCGGCCGCGTAGCCGAGGATGGCCACACCCGCCGCGGCCAGCCCGCCGCCGTAGGCCAGCGATGCGCCGGGCTGGCTGCGCAGGTCGTCCCAGCCTCGGGCCAGCCACACAAAGGGTCGATCCAGCCCGACTTTTTTGACCGTCGGCAGACGGAAGTGTCGGTCCAGGGTGTCGATGCGATGAGCCATGGTGTCCTCCACGCCAAGAGAGCCGGCCGGTTGAGGATTTGCCGGTTCCGATTTGAAGGACGGGAGGGCTCAGCGGTTCCGCCCGCTGCATGCGTGCTTACCCGGATGTCGGGCGCGCGTGGCTCACCTGGGCCGTATGAGGGTCAGTGGTGACCCATCATCGGGCAGCCGCCCGGCATGCTCGCGCTGCCGCATCCGCCACATCCTCCCGCAGGCATCGGCGGGGCGCTGTCGCCGCTGGGCTTGGCGATCACCGACAGCTGCTTTTCAAGCTGGGTGGAGTGGCATTGGGGGCAGGCGGGCACGGTGTCCGAGCGCACCAGCATTTCGAAATGCTGGCCGCAGTCCTGGCAGGCGTATTCGTAGATCGGCATGATTGGAGGTTCTTTCGTCGGGCAAAACTGTACCGGCATCGGAGGGGATCGCCTACAAGAATCCGACCCCCAGGTTCAGCGCCGCTCAACCACCGGCAAATCCTTCGGGTGCCCGATGGTGTACTCGGCGCTGAAGCGGGCCTTCTGCCCGGCCGTGAGCGTCTGGCGCCACGCGACGATGCCGGGTTGCTCCTTCCAGTCGCCCGGCTGCGGGGCCGGGTCGAACTTGCGTGCAACCGTGATCTGCGCATCGGTGGGCACGGGCGTGGATTCGAGCACTTCCAGCTCGACCGGATTGCGGTGGCGGTTTTCGACCTCGTAGAGGTGGCCGACGCGGCGCTCGGTGCGGCTGCTGATGAAGCCGGTGGTCTCGCTGAACGGCGGCACGGGCAGGCGCTGCACCCGCACCAGCTCGTCACGGCCGAAGGACAGGGCGATCTTGTCGCCTTGGGCGCCGGACGCGGCGTTCCAGATGGTGCGCCCCACGGTCTGGTTGCCGCGCAGCAGTTGCAGGGTGCCGTTGGGCCACACGCCCTCAGGGCGGGTCACTTCGGCCACGACCCAGGCGCTGGTGTCGGCCTGGGGCACGGACTGCACGCGCACGGTGGCGGGCCAGCGTTCCTGGCCGAGCGTGAAGGCCACGCTCTGTCCACCGCTGCGCACGTCCACCTTGCCGGGCACGTCGAAGGTGGTGGCGAACTCGCCTTGGGTGACCTGGACGGCGAAATCCAGTGGAGGGGCCTCCGGCGAGGGGGCGGCCTTGGCCATGCGCACCATCGGTGCCGGCGCGGCCGCCATCATCGGCATGGCTTCGGCCACCATCGGCGGGCGCGGGGACACCTGCCACGGCCGGGGTTGCGGACCGGCGGTGGCCGCCTGGGGTTGCCCCGTGGACAGGCGCAGCGCGACGCCGCTCCAGTCTTCCCCGGTGGACTGGCTCACTTGGGCCTGGCGCTCCATCTCGACCGCGCGGGCGCCGGTGTCCAGCGTGGCGCGGTAGGCCGGCGCCCAGGTCGGACCGGGGATCTGGTACTGCAGGCGCAGCTCGGATTCGGCGGGGGCACTGAGCTGGACCGTGAGTTGCCGCACTTCGGACTCGCCCTGCTGACGGTCGCGCTCCGCCTTGAGCGGGGCGAGCTCCTGTTCGATCTGCGTACGCTGGCGGCGCAGGCGGTGTTGCTGGGTCAGCGCGTCCTGCCCGGTGCGCTGCACCAGGGCCAGCGTGGAGGCCAGCGCGGCGGGCGAACCCTTGCCGCCGGAGGCCGTCACGTCGCCCTTGAGCTGCCCGAGCACCAGATCGCGCGCGCCGATCTCGGCGTCCAGGCCCGCCATGCGGTCTTCCAGCGCCTGGATGCGGGCGTCCAGCGTGTTGGTGTTGCAGGCGGGGGCGCTCGCGCGCGGCTGGGTCGTCGCCGTGACGGGGCCGAGCCGGACATTGGCCTCGACCGCCTCCAGTCGCAGCGTCGCCATGTCGAAGGCCGCGCTCAGGCACGGAATCACCACCTCGCGGGCGCCGGCCGGAATCCGGGCGACCCGCTCGATCACCGCGCTGCCGGGGTAGACCGTGACGCGCTGGATGCGCGAGGGCCCGTCACTGACCGCCATGGCCGCCCGAGCCACGGGCGTCAGTGCGACCACGCACAGCACAACGCCCGTCCCCAGGATGGGGAGCGGGCGTGGGATGAATCGAGGGAGGGCAGGGGTGTTCATGCGGAACATTCTGCGCCACTTGGGCGGGCCTGCGGCCCGCCTTCTCCCGGCGTCAGAACGTCGGCAGGTCGAAGTACGCCAGCACGGACTTGATGGTTGCCGCCACGTCCTGCAGGGCCGATGCGTTGTACTGAATTTCCTGGTTCACGCTGCCCTTGGCACGGAACGAGCCGCCGCGCACCTTGCCGTCGTACACCGCGAACACCAGACCCTGTCGGTCGCTTTCCACACGGCGGTCACCGCTCAGCGGCACCAGGATCAGTTCCTGGCCGTTGACGGTCTTGCGCTCCCAGGTACCGGTGCCCAGACGTTCGGCGATGCGCTCGCTCGAATTGGTGGTCGACCAGTTCATGCGGGCGAAGTACGCCTTGCCGTCCGAACTCAGCACGACGGCCAGTCCGCCGCTGCTGTAGCCGATGGCGTTGTCCGCGGTCAGGGCGGTGGCGTCCGTCAGCAGTTCATCGAGGGTTGTGGCGACCTTGCCCTTCACCCAGATCGAGCTGTCGTTGCCCCACAGTTGGTACTGGTCGTTGGAGCGGACGAACTGCAGCAGCTGGCCTTTGGCGCCGGTCGAGAACGAGGGGGCCTCCGGCAACTTCTTGAGCAGCTTTTCGCGCACTTCCGAGTCGCGCGACAGCTTGGCCAGCGTTTCGCGAACCGGTTTGCCGGTCAGGTCAATGGCCGCGGTTCGCACGACCATGGCTTCGCCGGACTCGGTGTTCGTCACGTTGAGGTGATCGCCCTCGACGACGATCTGCAGGCTTTCGACGCCGTCGTTCACCAGTTTCCAGCCCGATGCCGTCAGGACCGGATTGGTTTCACCGGACTTGTCGGCGGTCCAGTCTCCGGAACCGGTGCGCTTGAAGGTTTTCTCCGTCAACGACTTGCCGTCCGGCGAAATCAGTTGGCCGATGTCGAACACCGGCTGAACCACGTTGGATACGGTGTTGAGCCAGATGTCGAGCCAGTACATGGGCTGCTTCCAGGCGTCCAGCGGGTTGCCGGTTTCGGCCTTGGCCAGCAGGTCTTTGCGCTCGACCTCCTGCTTCACGTCGTCCTTGGTCACGGCGCCGGTCAGGTTGGAGCGCGTCAGGCCGGCGGTGCTCACCGCGCCCTGCACGGTGTCACCGGCCTTGACGGCTTCCAGCACAGGGGCCAGGCGGTCCATCACCTTGTCCAGGATCACCTGGGTGGCCTTTTCTTCCGACACGCCGGCGCTGGCCGCCAGATCCTGGATGTTGGAGCGCTCTTCCTTGATGACCGTGGCCAGGACCTGGGCCACCTTGTGCAGATCCTTGTAGACCGCGTTCGAGTCTTCGTGCTTCACGTAATCCTGCAGCAGGCTGGCGTCCTCGGTCAGACCCAGCTTGGCCTTGACCTTGGTTTCGGCCTCTTCGGTCGACAGGCCGGCGCCTTCCTTGACCTCCTTGTGCACCAGCGTCGACAGCGGGCTGATGAAGTCCGGCTTGCCGGCCGGAGCGGCCAACACGTATCCGCCGCCGCCGACCTGCTGCCCGGTGTCCTCATCCACCGCGTTGGCCGGCACTTCGGCGACCACGGCGTACAGGCGCGCGTCCTCGGCGGTCACGCCGTCGATCGAGTACTTGCCGCCCGCGGTCGTGATGGCGAAGGGCTCACCGGTGTCACAGGCCCCGTTGGCGTTCTTGTCCAGACAGACCTTGGCGCCGACCAGATAACCGTCGGCCACGGCGCCCGTCACGGCCGCTGCAGTGGCGCCGGAGCCGCCGCTGCCCCCAGCCGCGGTTGATCCGCTGCCGGAGGTGCCACCACCTCCGCCGCCGCAGGCGGTCAGCAAGCCGGACACCATCAGGGCTGAAACCAGGGTCTTGAACAGGGGTGCGCGTGTCATCGAGGGTCCTTCGGGTTTAACAAGCCGATGCGTGGCGTACACATCCGGCAATGAATCCGAAGGCTTATCGACACGATCGCCCCCGACTTGAGGGGATTGATGCGGTGGACGCGAAAAGGAGGTCGGGTGATTCCCAGTGGGCGGTGGGGTTTCGCGCGGTCACGATGCGTGGATGGCTTGAACCGAGGCCCCCATGACACCCCTGCACACCCGCATCGCCGACAGCTTCGGCCGACAAGGCCTGATGACCTCCCTTGGCGCCCGACTGGTATCGGTGTCCGAGGGGGAGGTCCAGATCGAGTTGCCGTTTTCTGCCCACTTGTCGCAGCAGCACGGTTACGTGCATGCTGGGGCCATCACCGCGGTGGTGGACAGCGCCTGCGGGTATGCGGCGCTCACGCTGGCCCCGCCGGAGTGCGAGGTGGTGACGGCCGAGTTCAAGATCAACCTGATGCGACCGGCCATCGGTGAGCGATTTGTGGCCGTGGGCCGGGTGCAGAACGCGGGTCGTCTGCTCACGGTCTGCACGGGCGAAGTCCGAGCGTTCAAGGATGGGGGCAGCAAGGTCGTGGCGCTGATGCAGGCGACGATCGTGAAGGTGAGGGGCTGAGCTGTTGCCGTTGACGCCGAGTGTGATCAAGGTCGCGCGACGGGCCGGTTGTGGTCGGGTCGGGCGGCAGGGTTGTGGATAACCTGCTACAGTGCCTGCATTCGTTTGCGACTTTCTGATCCGGCCTGACCTTCAAGCCGTGACCTGGGGCCCTCCCAACGCCCCGACAGTCTTGCCCGTCAACGAACGGGTTGCACCGGATCCCGGTGCCGCTTCATTTCCTTCTCCGCACTTTCGAAAGATCCTGAGGGGTCGGCCGCGGTCTTCAGGCCCCGGTCTTGCATGGCCTCATCCAGGGCCCGCGACTTCGGCGGAGAGCACCAGGCCTGCGGGCAGGCCTGGGTTTGATCACACGGCGGCATGACCGCCTTCCAAAGACTTTGAACCTCCATAACCACACTCACTTCCGCTCCGTCGATCCTTTGTTGACGGTGTCCCCCGCCGAGCAGGGACGCTATCGCGTCTCTCCGCTGGTCCGTGCATCGAACGACGGCGGTTATTCCAGCGGCGTGTCCATCCGCAGCGGCTGTGGCAGCGCCACGACCGATCGGGTGATGCGCTTCAACGGCCGCTTTGCCACCGAATCCGACGCCCGCCAACACGCTCAAGCGCAGGCCGCCATCTGGCTGGCTGAAAGGGCGCGCGGACTTCATTCGTGATTCGGCTCGGTTTTTCCATCGAGCTGAACTATCAGGTGGGCCTGCCCGGCGCGGACTTCATCTTCAACGTGCAGGCCGCGCAGACGCGCCAGCAGCAGGTGGTCTCGGAATGGCTGTCGATCAGCCCGCCCGTGCATCGGCGCCTGCAGACCGATCCGGCCAGCCTGACCCGGCATCTGCGTTTGCGGGCAGGACCGGGGCCGCTGAAGCTGCGCTCCGAGGGCGTCGTGGTTCTGTCGCACCATGTGGCGGACCCGTCCACCTTGGCCGAGGTGCCGGTGGAGCGCCTGCCTGCGTCCGTTCTGCCGTTTCTGTATCCCAGCCGCTATTGCGAGTCGGATCGGCTGCAGGCCCTGGCCGTGGGCGAGTTTGGTGCGTTGCCGCCGGGGTACTCGCGCGTCATGGCGGTGCGCGACTGGGTGCACAAGCACATCACCTTCCGGTCCGGCGCGTCCAACAGCACCACGTCGGCCTTGGACACGCTGGCCAACCGGGCCGGCGTGTGCCGCGATTTCGCCCACGTGATGATCGCCCTGTGCCGCGCGCTGAACCTGCCGGCGCGATTCACCACCGGCTTTGACTACGGCGCCGATCCGGCCCTCGGTCCTCCGGACTTCCACGCCTACGTGGAGGTTTACGTGGGCGGTCGCTGGTATCTGTTCGACCCTTCGGGCACGGCGATTCCCATGGCCTTCATCCGGCTGGCCAGCGGGCGCGACGCCAGCGATGCGGCGTTTGCCACCCTGTTCGGACCGGTCCTGAGCCAGCCGCCGGTGATCGAAGTCCATGCCGTGCCCGATGCCGGTGGTGGCGTGCGGGAGCCGCACCACACGACGATGGCTTTGTCGACCGACAGCGGCGAGCCTTGATCCGCCCTCAGGCGCTGCCTGCGGGCAGCGGCCGCACCGAAGTCAGGTCGATGGCCGCGGGAGCCAGGCCCTCGGTGTGGCGCTGCCACATGTGCTCGAACAACGCTTCCAGGTCGGCGGTGTAGGTCGAGACATCGAACAAGGGGGCCGTCGGCAGATGCCTGACCAATCGGGTCTTCACGGCTTCCAGCCGATCGGGCTGCGACGCCAGTGCAACCGCCAGTGCTTCGTAGGCCGAAAGATCCTGGGCCACCAGTTCGGGCAGTCCCACGGCGTGGAGAAGGCTTTCCGCCACACGACCGGCAAACGTGTGCCCGCTCAGCGTGACCAGCGGTACGCCGGCCCCCAGCGCGTCGCTGGCCGTGGTGTGGGCGTTGTAGGGCCAGGTGTCCAGCATCAGGTCGGCCTGAGGCAGGCGTGCCAAGTGTGCGGACTGGTCGACGTCGGGGGCAAACACCAGGCGACTCGGGTCAATGCCCCGCTGGAAGGCCTCGTTGCGCAGGTTGCCGCGTGCACGTTCATCGTCGAGCAACCACAGCACGCTGTCTGGGACCCGCGCCAGCACCCGGCACCAGACGTCGAACACGGCCGGCGAGAACTTCCAGGGCTGGTTGAAGCAGCACAGCACGACGCCGTCATCCGGCAGGCCGTGTGCCTTGCGGTCCCTCTGCCTTTGCAGGCCGATGGCCTGGTGGCGCGCGTGCGGCTGGTAGCTGTGCGGCAGGCAGGCCAGGGCTTCGGCGTAGTGCGCGGCAGAACTGCGGGGGGTGACGCGCCGGTCGCTGATCAGGTAGTCGGCATGGCCGTCGCCCAGGGTGCCGGGGTAGCCCAGGTAGCTCACCAGCACCGGTGCGGGGCGCCAGGACAGCAGCGGGGAGCGGCTGCCTTCGGTGTAGCCCTTGAGATCGACCAGGATGTCGATGCCGTCTTCCTGGATGGCACGGGCGGTGGTTTGATCGTCCAGATCGCCGATTTCGTGGAAGGCGGAAAAGGCCTGCCGCAGACGCTGGCGCATTTCTCCCTGGCTGCGCGGACCGTGGTTGTAGGCGTGCAGCTCGAAGCGGTCGCGATCGTGCGCTTCCAGCATCTCGATCATCAGCAGGGCGGTGGCGTGCTGCTGAAAGTCGCTCGACAGGTAGCCGATGCGCAGGCGCTCTTGAGGCCCTCGTTCCCGCGGCGGCGGTCGCCGTGGGTGAACGTCTGCGCGGGCCTCGGCCGACGCGGCCAGCCTTTGCCTCATCCAACGGCTCGCGCAGCGGCGCTGCTGGTCCGGCCCGATGCCGTCGAGAGAAAGCAGATGAAATGGCGGCCAATCCGCACCATCGGGGTTCGCCATGGCCTCGGCGATCCACGACGCCCAGAGCTCGTGCTCGTCCCATTCGCACCAGGCGCGCTGGCGGGCATAGCGGCGAATGTGTCCAGCCGCGGGATCTGAGGGGGGACGGGATGAGGCCATGCGCTGGACGCGCAAGAAGTGGGCCGCGAGCTGCCTCGCCATGGAGCCGATCGTGATTCCGACCAGCATGACTACAGGCTGCAGGACGGAGTCGACCTGCCTGTTGCATAATCAAAATTAACGAACATTACGGAGTAAACGAGTGGTGGCTGTAATCTCCCCCTCTGTCGTTTCAGACCCAACAAAACGATTTGCGCCGCTGGACGCCGTGCATCCTCGCGGCGTTGTCGAGGGCCTGTTTGACGGGGCGACCGTGGCGTATCAGGCCTATGTCGCCCTGCGGATGATCGAAGGACGGGATCTTGCGGGCCTGCGTATGAGGGTCCCGTTGTTCCCTGCGTCATCGCCATTGTTGGAATCTGGACGGGGAGTCCTCAATGCAGGGATGAGGAGGCCTCCGACCCGACACCCTTCGCGGTTTCATGGCTCCACCAAAGTCAATGCCCGCAACGCGCCATGAGCTCTGTGGATGAATGAAGAAGTCCCCATGAAATCCACCTCCACGACATCCACCTCCACCCGTACCCGTTCCCAACCGGTTCCCGAGTCAGCGGCAGGCGCAGACTCTTATGTGTCATTGGCACAAACGAGGTTTTTGCTGGCGGACAGCTTGGCTGCACGCATGAAGCGACTCGACGCCGAGGACATGGTCAACACTGACGCCGCGGCCGAATTGGCCGGCACGACGCGTGTGACGATCAATGCCTGGATCGCCAAAGGCCGTGCCATCGGGTTGACTCAAACCCGGCGCGGTTTTCGGCTTCCGGTCTGGCAGTTTGAACCGGTGTTCTGGGAGGCCGTGCCGAAGTTGTCCAAAGCTTTGGGCGTGACCGAAGGCTGGGCGCTGCTCCACTTCCTGGAAACGCCGCAGGGGGCGCTGGAAGGGCAGACGCCGAGACAGGCCATCGAGCAAGGCAGGCTGACTCAGGTTCTGGAACTGGCACAGGCGGAGGGCACTTGAACCGTGCCTCATGAAACTCGCTGATCTTCAGTACCTTCCCCACTTCGATTTGCTTGCGCCGCACGCCCTGTTTCGGGTTCAGCGGTCGCGAGCCCGAAGCGGCTCCCTCCGGGTCGGTCGCTTGATTCTTCCGCCGGCACATCTGATGGCGGGACGCTTTGATCTTTGCGATGTGCCGGTCGGCTACTTTGCGGAGAGTCCGGAAACGGCGATCTACGAGTCGCTGTGCCGGCGTGAAGCCACGGGTTTGTCTCTTTCGCTGGTGGTTCAGCGTTCGTTGTTGTGCCTTCAGACCAGTTCGACCCTTCGGCTGCTGGACCTGCGCCCGCATGCGCAGAGTTGGCCGGTGCTGCAGTCGCTGCGGTTCAGTCACACGCAGGCCCTGGCTGCTGAGGCCCACGCGCAGGGATTCGTCGGGATCGTATATCGATCAGCTCAGCAGTCTGGGATGGATTGCTTCGTCCTGTTCGGACCGGCGTTGGACGGCTTGAGGCTTGTGCGCTCCGAGTCGTTGATCGAGAGAGAGCAGGGGTGCCTGCATCGTGTGATGGCGGCAGCGCTCCAGGGCTCGCAAGTGCCTCTGACGCCTTGAGGCGTGGCGGCGATTCAGCCCGCACCCCTCATCCGCTGAGCCAGGGCATCGTGTCCGCGCTTGGCCTGCGCGTCGGCTGCACCCCGCCGATCCCGCTCGTCCTTGTTCTGGCTGAGCTTGGCCTTGCCTTGCATGGACGTGATCGCGATCTCGATGCCGACGATCTTGCCGAGCAGGTCCTCGATGTAGTCGGCCGGGCTGTCGGACATCTTCCAGGGATGAGGCTCGGTCGCTTCGTGGCGGCGGGTCAGCCGGCCGACGACACCGCGCACGAAGCGCTCGTCGTCGCGCACGGTCAGGAGGCCGTGGACATGCACGGCCTCGTAGTTCCAGGTGGGCACCTGGCGGTGCGTTTCGGCCTTGCTGGGGTAGCCGTTGGGGGAGATGTAGCTCTGCACGCCGCGGAAGATCACCAGCACCGGCGTGCCCGTGGGGCAGGTTTGCCACAGCGGGTTGGCCCGGGCCACGTGGGCCGTGAGCGTCCCGTGGGGGCCGTTGTTCGGGTCAAACTCGAAGGGAAGGTGGTCGGCGTCCAGCAGCCCCTCGGGACTGGTGCGCACCAGGGCACCCAAAGGGTGATCGCGCACGAGGCGGTGCAGGTCGTCGGGTGAGGCGATGGCGAAGTGGGCGGGGGTGTACATGGCGCGGCGAGGGGACT
>CAYRBG010000014.1:0-24379 GCA_964422355.1 uncultured Sphaerotilus sp.
GGTCGCGCCCGACCGTCGAAGGCCACATGGGCTACACCTACGACAAGGACGGCAACGCCAAGGAAAACGGCACCTCCGGCACCGCCGGCCAGACCTGGCCCGGCGACCTGTGGAAGACCGGCGGCGCAGCCACCTGGCTGGGCGGCACCTACAACAGCAAGACCGGCTTGGCCTACTTCGGCGCGGGCAACCCTGCTCCGTGGAACAGCCACCTGCGCCCTGGTGACAACCTGTTCTCCGCCGCCACCGTCGCCATCGACGTCAAGACCGGCAAGATCGTCTGGCATTACCAGAACACCCCCAACGACGGTTGGGACTTCGACGGCGTGAACGAATTCGTCACGTACGAGGACGGTGGCCAGATCCTCGGCGGCAAAGCCGACCGCAACGGCTTCTTCTACGTCAACGACGCCAAGACCGGCAAGCTGATCAACGCCTTCCCCTTCGTCAAGAAGATCACCTGGGCCACCGGGATCGATCTGAAGACCGGCCGCCCGAACTTCACGCCGGACGGCCGCCCGGGCAACCCGACGGCCTCGGCCGACGGCAAGAAGGGCAAGTCCGTGTTCTCCGCCCCGTCCTTCCTGGGCGGCAAGAACCAGATGCCGATGGCCTACTCGCCTGAGACCAAGCTGTTCTACGTGCCGGCCAACGAGTGGGGCATGGAAATCTGGAACGAGCCCATCTCCTACAAGAAGGGTGCGGCTTACCTGGGTGCCGGCTTCACCATCAAGACCATCAACGACGACTACATCGGTGCCCTGCGCGCCATCGACCCCAAGACCGGCAAGATCGCCTGGGAGGTCAAGAACGGTGCTCCCCTGTGGGGCGGCGTGATGACCACCGCCGGCAACCTGGTGTTCTGGGGCACGCCTGAAGGCTATCTGCAGGCCGCCGATGCCAAGACCGGCAAGATCGTCTGGAAGTTCCAGACCGGTTCCGGCGTCGTGGCACCTCCGGTCACCTGGGAAGACAAGGGCGAGCAGTACATCGCCGTGGTCTCCGGCTGGGGCGGCGCCGTGCCTCTGTGGGGCGGCGACGTGGCCAAGAAGGTCAACTACCTGGAGCAAGGCGGCTCCGTGTGGGTCTTCAAGCTGGCCAAGTGATCCATCGATCGACGGTTCCTGCAGGGTGACTTTGCTCACTCCTGGAACCGTCCGGCACCAGCCACCCCTCGGGGTGGCTTTTTTGTTTCCGGTGAATTCTGTGATTTATGCGTGACCGTATGCTTGACTTCTGAGCGGCAATGACTGTCGATATCACGCCATCGCTTGAGATGGATCATTCCTAAACTGCATGGATGCAGTCTAGAGGGATGGAACACCGCGATGAGTGAGTACGACGAGTTGGTTCCCCACATGCGGCGCGTGCACGCGGCCGAACGCGATCTGCGTGACCTGGGGGTCGTGTGGCAAATGGTCGAATCCAGCGCCGCCATCAGTTGCCCGGAAAGCGCCGCGGCCATCCTGCCGACGCTGATCAACACGCGCCAGCGCTTCGACAGCCTGCAGCAGCGGCTGATCCATCAGATGGCGTCGGAAAACCATGCGGCATTGGCCGACGAGCTCTCGGCCCGTGCCCAATGCGCCATCGACATCCTGGTGCGCAACCTCTTCGAGCGCACCGCCGACGTCGGCTTTCTCGCCACCGACGACGTCATTCGCGACTACTGCGCCGCACCCTCCCAGGACCGGGAAGGTCTGCGCGCTGCCATGGTGGCCCGACTGTGCGACTACCAGTCCAAGTACACCGTCTACGACGACATCCTGTTGCTGTCCCCCCGGGCCGAGGTGCTGGCGCGTCTGAACGGCGACACCACGCCCTGCACGTCCTCCGACCCCATCGTCGAGCAGGCGCTCAAGGCCCAGGGCCATGTCGAGCGTTTTGCTCCGACCGACCTGAACCCCGACCCCGAACAGCGCGCCCAGCCGGTGCTGCAGTATGGGCACCGCATCTGCACCGCCCAGGGCCAGGTGCTCGGTGTGCTGGTGCTGCGTTTTCGCTTCCTCGACGAGATGCAGCGCATCTTTGCGGACATGGAAGACGACCACCACCAGATGGCGCTCGTGCTGGTGGGCGAGGACCAGCGTGTCATCGCTACCAACGACGAGGCCCACGTGCCCACCGGTGCGCTGATGCGCAGGGTGCCCAATGCCCAGATGTCGCTCACGGCCTTCGCCGGGCGCGAGTACCTGGCCGTCTCCTGCACCACCCACGGCTACCAGGGCTACAACGGCCCCGGCTGGCGCGCCCAGGCCATGGTGTCGCTGCTGACCGCCTTTCGGCAGCGCGACGACGCCCAGCCGGCGCCGGCCAACATCCCCATCGAGAACAACGAGCTGATCACCATCTGCCGGGACGCCGACGCCATCAACCGCGACCTGCGCCGCGTCGTATGGAACGGCCGCCTGGCCTGCAACGAAGATGAACCCGACGGGACGGGGCGCAACGGGAGCGACGACGGCGCCCGCCTGAAGGCCGTGCTCAGCCAGGTCAACGGTGCCGGATCGCGCACCCGCGCCCGGGTCGATCAGGCCACGCGCGACCTCTACAAGACCACCCTGACCCGCTCGCGCCGGCAGGCGGCCGATCTGGCCCGATTGGCCGCGGACATCATGGACCGCAACCTGTACGAGCGCGCCAACGACTGCCGCTGGTGGGCGCTCTCGCCTGCGCTGCAACAGGCACTGGCTGCGCACGCCGGACCGGACATCCTGGCCGAGGTGCTGGACCACATCAACAGCCTGTACACGGTGTACAGCCGGCTGGTGGTCTTCGACGCCGGAGGAACGATCCGCGGGGTGTCGCGTGCGGGCGAGATGGCCCAGGACGTCGTCGGCCAGGCCGTGGATCCTCAATGGCTGAAGTCGGTGCAAGGCCTGAACGATGGGCAGCGTTACGCCGTCACGGCATTCACCAACACCGAGCTGCACGACCACGGCGACACCTACGTCTTTCTGGCGGCCATCCGAGCACCGGGGCCGGCCGCGCCGCTGCTGGGCGGCATGGCCATCGTGTTTCACAGCGCGCGCGAGTTCAGCGCCATGCTGGGAGAGATCCTCGGTGGTCGGGCCGGTTTTGCGGCCTTCGTGGACAGCCAAGGACGACTGATTGCCTCCTCGCAGCCGGAACTGACCGAGGGCGAAGCCATCGGATTCAGCGGCGATCAGGCGGTGATCGAGCATCAAGGGGTGCACTACGCCTGTTGCCGGGTGCGTGGCAAGGGTTACCGGGAGTTCAAGCAAAGCGACGGCTACGACAACCAGGTCAGCGCCGTGGTCGGGCTGCGCCTGGGGGCGGCCGAGCGTCGGCGCGCGGCCCTGAGCGATCAGCCTCTGCTGAGCCCAGCCACCTCGCACCGCCACGCCACGCACGAAGTGGCGGTGTTTCAGGTGGGCGCGGCCCGTTATGCCCTGCCCGCCTCCGCGCTTGTGGAAGCGGTGTCCCCGCAAGGGCTCGTGCGCACCCCGACCTCCCATCCGCTCAGCCTGGGTCTGCTCGAAATCCGCAGCCAACGCCGGCCCCGCATGCTGCAGGTGATGTGCGCGCGCCGCTGCTTCGGCGTGGCGTATCCGTCGCGCGCCACGGACGGCGTCGTGCTGGTGCTGCGCTCGCCAGCCTTGCCCGAACTGCCCCTGGTGGGCCTGCAGGTGGACGATGTGCTGACGGTGATGGCGGTCCAGGCCGACCAGATCCACGCCGTGCCGCAGGGCATGGGCGCTTTTGCGCCCTGGGTCCAGGGCATGATGGACTGCGACGTGCAGGTGGGCGACCACACCGAGCATGTGCTGGTGCAGATGCTCGATCCAGCCCGGATCGCCACCGAGCTGCTCGGACCGCTGTTCGCCGGCGAGGGTGCCGATGCCCGTGAGGCCCTGAGTTTCGCCTGAGGCCGCCTGGGCCGGCGTCCACACGCACGCTTTTCTTCACACAGGAACCCTCCTGCGGACGTAGGATCGAACCGGTGGCTTTTGCCGGCCACCCTTTGTTCGTTTCCCTGATCCCGCATGGCGTTCCCCCCCTCCTCGACCCGTGACGACGCACCTTCGGCGGCGTCGACGGGTCCGACTGCTTCCGCGGCGGTAGCGTCCGCTCCCGCCGGCTCCAGCTCACTCTCCACACCTGACACGGCGCGCCGGCCCGGGCGCCTGCGGCGGGTGTTGTGGTCGATCCTGATCGTGCTGCTGATCCTGGTCGGCGCCATCGCCGCCGCGTTGCGCTGGTGGCTGCCGGACTGGTCCCGGCAACAGGCCGAGACGGCGCTGCACGACATGCTCGGTACGCCGGTGCACATCGGGCAGATTTCGTTGGAGCTGTTCGACCGCCGAGTGAGCCTGCACGGTCTGCGCATCGGCCCGGAAGACACACCCTTGCTGCGGGTGCGCTCCGCACAGGCCCAGCTCGCCCTGGAAAGCCTGTGGCGGCGTGTCCCGATCGTCGAGCGCGTGGACGTTCAGGCGCCTGAGCTGTGGATCCACCGCCTGGCGCAGGGCTCGCACAACTTCACCCCGGTGGCCGAGCACCTGGCGGCGTGGCAGGCCCGGCAGCCGCCCTCGCCCCCTCAGTCCGAGCCCGCACGCTACGCGCTGCACAACCTGCGCCTGAGCGGGGGACGCATCCACTACGCGGACGACAAGCTCGAGCAGCGGCACGAGGTCGAGGGCCTGGACATTGGTGTGCCCTTCCTGTCCAACCTGCCCAGCGACGTGAAGATCGACGTGCTGCCCACCCTGTCCGCCACGGTGAACGGCAGTGCGTTGCGGCTCGGCGGCCAGACCCGGCCGTTTGCCCCGGACCGCCCGGTGCATCTGAACCTGAAGTGGCAGCAGGCCGACCTCAAGCCCTGGGCCCCCGTGCTGGAAGCGCTGCTGGCCGACAGCCTGCCGCTGGACCTCAAAGACGGCCTGATGGACACCGACCTGCGCGTGGACTTCGCCCAGGCCTCCGCGCCCCAGGCCTCGCCGCACCTGAAGATCACCGGCTCCGTCGGTCTCCAGCGTGTGGATGCAAGCCTGCCCAAAGAGCGCCTGGACCTGAAGTGGGCCGAGTTGCAACTGCAAGGGCTGGACCTCCAGCCGCTGCAACAGCGCTATCAACTGGACAAGGTGGGGCTCCGCGGGCTGGACGCCGCGTATGCGCTGGCGGGAGAGGGGCCCTCATCGGCGTCTGCGAGAAGGTCGGCAGCGGTTTCGACCACGAGCAAGGAGAACGCGACAACGCCGGCTTCCGCACCTGCGTCCGCATCTTCCGCCGCAGCTCCGGCCGCCTCAGGCACTTCATCCAGCGACCGCCTGCACTGGCGCATCACCGAGCTGGGCTGCGAGGACTGCCGTGTCACCGTTCGCGACGACACCCACCGCCCTGGCACCACGCTCACCCTCGAACAGGCCCGGTTGTCTTTGGGGCCCTTGTCCGAAGACTTCGGTCAGCCCCAGCACATCCTTCTGGATGGACGGTTTGCATCGGCGGTCGGCCAAACCGCCTCGACCCCCGGCACCGTGAGCCTGGACGGCCAGTTGCGCATCGCCCCGCTGTCGCTGCAGGCCCAGGTGGGCGTGAAGGACGTCGACCTGCGTGTCGCCCAGCCCTACTTGGCCCCCCACGTGAACCTCACGCTGGCCAAGGGGCGGGTCAGCACCGCCGGTCGCCTGGCGCTCGACCGCCGTGCGGGCTCGGCCCTCAAATCCTCACCGACGCTGTCGCTGGACTACCAAGGGCGACTGACCGTACAGGATCTGCGCACGCTCGACAGCGTCAACGGTGCCGAATTCGTGGCCTGGCAGTCGCTGGACCTGCAGGGCCTGAAGGTGGGGGTGCGCAACGACACGCAGGTGTCCGCCGACCTCGGACGGGTCGGTCTGGACGGTCTGCAGGCCCGGCTCATCCTCAACCCGGACGGCCGGCTCAACACCGCCGACATCGTCAAGTCCGATCGGCGTGCCCAACCGCAGTCGATCACGACGCCGAAGACCGCGGCGGAAACGGCCGATGCTGCGTCGGCGGCCACAGCTGCGTCCGCAGCAGCACCGGCAGGCGCTCCTCGAAACGCGCAAGCCTCGGCCACGCCGATGGACCTGCGGTGGCAGGAAATCCGCCTGCAGCGCGGCACGGTCGCGTTCAGCGACTTCTTCGTCAAACCCAACTACTCGGCCCGCCTGACCAAGCTGCAGGGGTCACTGTCAGCGCTCAGCGCGCGCACGCCGCAACCCGCGCGCCTGTCCGTTGCCGGCGCCCTGGACGACGGCGCGCCGCTGCGCATTGCCGGCACGGTGCACCCGCTGGGCGCCCGCCTGTACACGGACATCGAGGCATCGGCGCGCGGCATTGCCCTGCCGCGCCTGAGCACCTACGCCGCGCGCTACGCCGGCTACGGCATCGAGAAGGGCTCGATGTCCGTCACCGTGCATTACAAGATCAACGAGGGCAAGCTCGAAGCCGAGAACCAGATCTTCCTCGACCAGCTGACCTTCGGTGAAAAGATCGAAAGCCCCACCGCCACCAAGCTGCCGGTGCTGCTGGCGGTGTCCCTGCTCAAGAACCGGCGCGGCGAGATCGACCTGCGTTTGCCCATCTCCGGCACCCTGGACGATCCGCAGTTCTCGGTGGGCGGCATCATCTGGAAAATGGTGCTCAACATCATCGGCAAGGCGGTCACGGCACCGTTCTCCCTGTTGATGGGCAGCGGCAGCAGCGAGGATGGCCGCATCGATTTCGCCGCAGGCTCACCGGAACTCACGCCAGCCACCCGTCAACGCCTGGATGAGCTGGCCACCAAGCTGGCCGACCGGCCACAGCTCAAACTGGAAGTGACCGGTCTGGCCGACACCGCACGCGACGCCTCGGCGCCGCAAGCTGCCGCTGCTGGCGCCAGCGTTCCGACCACGCGAGCAACCAGCAAGCCTGCCAAGCCGCCCGCGCCCCTCACCCCTGCCCAGCTGCAAATGCTGGCCGACGAACGGGCGATGCGCGTGATGGCCTACCTGAGCGAGCGACTGCCGGCGGAGCGTGTGGTGCTGAGCCGTGCGCGGGCAGAAGCGGCCACCCCAGCCCAGAATCCGGTCGCCTCGCCGTCCGCCTCTGCCGCGGCACCGTCCGCGGATGCGGCGTCGGCAACGCCTTCGTCCTTGGTGACGGTCACCGGCGTGACCTTCCAGCTCCGCTGAAGCCCCACAGGATGGGTCTGCACGGCGGCAGAAGCCCTGCGCGGGCTCTGCCGTCGTTGCGGAACGCTCAGCGCGTCACCACACCACCGTTCATCTGAACCACTTCCAGATCGGTGGCCTTGACCTGGCTGCGCAGCTCCGAGCGGATCGAAGCATCCTTGCCGTAGAGGTCGGTGGAGCCGACGATGTAAAAGCTGCCCACGTCCGCGAGCACCATGCCATAGGTCTTGAGCGCCTGCAGAACGGCTTTGGTCTCGGTGCTCACGCCCGACGGGATCTGGAAGCTCGACTTGAGTCGCAGCTTCGCCCCGAAAGGAATGCAGGCCGACGCCGTGCACGAGGTCTTGATCCAGTGCGTCGCCGGAGCCGTGTAGGACCGGTTCAGGATCAGTGACGATGGAATCGTGAACCGCAGCGCGTGCTTGATGCCGCCTGCGCCCTTGGAGGCCTCTTCGGAGCGGACCAGACCCGGGAAGATCGGAAGGCCAGCCGCATCGGCACTGGTCCAGTCCGGCTGAGCGGTGGGGCGGACGTTGTTGCTGTCCAGATGGAAGATGGCCGCCGACTCCGCGTTCCACGAGTTGTCGCTGTTCTTGGACGCCGAGTACATCTCGTACAGACGGTTGTTGTCCTTGTCGATCACGACGACGTGCCCATCCCCACCTTCCACCGGCGCGTCTGCCGGAACCGGGTAGGGACCGGCATCGCTCTGTTCGGCATTGGAAATCGACACCGGCACCTTGGCCTGGGAGCCGGAAACCACGACGTATGGAATCGTCATCGTGGACCCCGGACCCACACCCAGAACACTGCTGATGTTGGAGATGATGGCCGCCGAGCGCGAGTCCACGGCCGCACTCGAAATGTCGGTGTTCCAGAAGTTGTCCGCGGGGAACGGAATGGCACCGTTCAGGTTGGCGTTCTGCCCCAGGCTCGCCGCGGCCATGGAACCGTAGGTGCCCGTCGAAGAAGTGGTCCCGGAGCTGGTGCCGCCACCAGTGGTCGAACCGGATGTCGTCCCGCCAGATGTGGTTCCAGAGGTGCCACCGCTGCTGGACGAGCCGGAACCCGTGGTGGTGCCGCTGGTCGAATCGGTGGATGTGCCCCCGGTCGTGGTTCCTGAAATCGTGCCGCTGCCGGTCGAGCCGGAGCCCGCCGTGGTGCCGCTGGTGTTGGCGGCATCCGTGCTCGACGCACTGTCGCTCGATCCGCCGCCACAGGCCGTCAGGCCGATCGACATGGCGGACACCAAAGCCAACATCGCGAAACGGTCGCGCAGCAAAGAAGAGGAACGGGAGGACGCGGGGGCAATGGTGGTTTGGAGCATGGGGATGTTCGAAGATCGGGAGGACATGCGGTCAGTGTCGACGCAGTTGCGAAAAGAGCGCCGCAACGGTTTGTCGCACAAGCGCAGGAGGCGTGAGCAAACGTTCTGATACACCCCCGAAACGGAACTGAAAGAAACTCATTGAGACACAAGGCTTCCAACGGGTTCCCACCCTCTGAATCAGACCCCTTACTCCAGGGGGTCGCCAGACATGAAATCTGAAAATTCTCTTGAAACAACCGAAACCCAACCGCACCGGAGCGTGAACCATTCGTTTACATCCCCGCACGTTGCGTTTCGCGGGTGGATCTGGGGGATCGGCGTGGTCGCGCTCCTGTCGGCATGCCACACGCCGCCCAAGACTGAAGGGGGGCCGACCGCACCGACCCAGGCGCCCGCGACGGTGGAAAAGGCAAACCCCACAGCCGGCGCGCCCACATTGCCGGCGTCTGACCCTTCAACCTCATCGGCCCACCCCTGTGCGCTGCCCCAGCTGCGGCCGGCCATCATCGCGGCCGTCAATGCGCAACGGGCCAAGCCTCGTCGCTGCGGTCGGATGGGCCAGTTTCCGGCGGCACCGCCACTCACCTGGAACAGTGTTCTGCTCCAGGCCACGCAGGGGCACGCCCAGATGATGGCCACCACGTTCCGCTTCTCGCACCTTGGAGCCGACGGACGCAACCTCGATCAGCGCGTCGACGCGGTCGGTTATGCCTGGACGGCATTGGCCGAGAACATCGGATTGGGCTATGAATCCGTGGATGAAGTCGTTCGCGGCTGGATGGCCAGCGACGGACACTGCGCCAACCTGATGAAACCGGAGATGCGCGACATGGCCGCCGCCTGCGTGGTGGCCAGTGACGGCGTGCCCTACTGGGCCCTCGATCTGGCCGCACCCAAGGGCGGCATGCCCGCTTCGCCGGCTGGACTGCTCCGCCAGCAGACCCGACCTTGACCCGAGGCCGAGTGCCACCGACACCCATGTCCAAGACCGCCCCCCGCCCTGCCTCCCGTCCCCAGGCTTGGCTCACGCTCTCCCTGGTCGCCATCCTCCTCACGGGGTGCGGCGGCAGCTCGGGCGATGCGGGAACGACGCCCTCCAGCGGCGGCCAGTTCTCGACTGGCACAGGCACCACCACCGACTGCGGCATCAGCAACCTCTCCACCCAGATGTTGGCGGCCCTCAATGCCCAGCGGGCGACCGCAAGATCGTGCGGCACGGCCGGCACCTATGCGGCCACCACCGCCTTGACCTCCCACAGCGCCCTGACGCAGGCTGCCGCCGCCCACACCCAGGACATGGCCAGCCACGCCCTGTTCTCCCACACCGGCTCCGACGGCAGCTCCGTTGGTGCACGGGCGATCGCTGCGGGCTACGGTTCAACCTACGTGGGCGAGAACATTGGCCTCGGCTACGCGGACATCTCCGAGGTTGTAGCGGGCTGGATGGCCAGTGCCGGTCATTGCGCCAACATCATGGATGCCACCTACAAGGAAGCCGGAGCGGCCTGCGTCCAGGCGTCGGACGGCACCCGCTACTGGACTTTGGTGCTCGGCGCGCGCTGACGCTCGACCGAGCGTTTTTCCGCCGCATAGGCCTCGCGCATGGCCTTTCCGTAGGCGTCGCTGCCGAGGTAGGCCGGCTCCTGCTCGTACTTGGCCAGTTCGGCCACGTGAGAGGGGTCCTGCAGCGCGGCCTTGAAGGCGTCGTGCAGCACCTTGACGATCCCCGCCGGCAGTCCCTTGGGGCCCACCAGCCCGTAGGGTGAAGTGGCCGCGATGCCGTAACCCAGCTCCTTGAGGGTGGGCACCTGTGGCCAGCGGCGGCTGCGGCGCTCCCCCATCGTCGCCAACAGGCGCAGCTTGCCGCTTTCGACGAAGGGCGTGAAGCCGTTGGAATTCACCCCCACCATCACCTGCCCGCCGGTCAGGGCGATCATCTGCTCCGACGTGCCCTTGTAGGGGATGTGGGTGTAGTGCAGGCTGCGGCGCTCAAACAGCTCATCCATCACGAGGTGGGGCGTGGTGCCCACGCCGTTGGTGGCGATGGTCAGCTCGTCGGGCTTGGCCTTGGCGAAGGCGAACAGGTCATCCATCGTTCGGAAAGGGCTGGACGCCCGCACCAGCACGCCGAACGTCACCCCGGTGAGCTGCAGGATGGGCGTCGTGTCGCGGATCGGATCCCACAGCGTGTGCTGCAGCAGCGGCGCGCGAAACACCGGCTGCGGCAGCTGGGCAATGGTGTAACCGTCGGGCTGGGCCTGCTGCAGCAGGGGCATGGCCAGGGTGCCGCCGGCGCCCGGCTTGTTTTCGATCAGCACGCGCTGACCCAATTGTTTGCCGGCCAGTTCGGCCAGTTGACGCAAGGTCAGGTCGGTGGCGCCCCCGGCCGGCCAAGGCACGATCAGCGTGATCGGCTTGCTCGGGTAGCGGTCACCGGGCTGCGCCTGCGCGCTTCCCGCGAAGGGCATCAGTGCAGCGCCGGTCAACGAGGCCAGGGCCCCGAGGGCCTGGCGGCGGGTGGGGTGGGTCAACGCCATGACGTCAGTTCCAAAGTCAGGGTGCCTCCGGTCAGGAAAGCGGAATGGGCGGGCTCACGGCGCTCCAGGCGCACCAGACCGACGCCGGGGCAGTACCACTCGGTGGTGAGCAGAGGCATGTCCTTCCAGCCGTTGACCGGATCGGCAAACAGGCGCACCGCGCCCTGCCCCTTCACGGTCAGACAGCCTTCGAACTCGCCGGCCGCGGTGCTCACCTTCTGGCCCAGCGCATCGATGGTGTAGGTCATGCGGATGCGCGGGTGGCTGTGGCGGATCTCGGGCGGGAACTCGTTGTTGCGCCGAAGGAGATACGCCGTGGTGTCGGACTGCCACTGCGTCCCGGGCTGCAGCGGCGCCTTGAGCACGTAGCGGTGTTCGGCATCCGCCTCGGGCTGCGGCTGGATGTCGGTCTTGCTGGCCACGCGAAAGACGCCGGTGTCGTCCGAGCGCAGCCAGTAGTCGATGCCGTCGTCGCTGCGGCGGCGCCAGGCGGCCACATCGAGGTAGCCGCCCAACTGTTCCTCGCCCATCGTGCGCAAGGTCAGTTCGCGGGTGTCGATGCCACCGCTTTCCAGCTCGGTGCGCTCACGGTAGGTCCAAGTGTGACCGGATTCGAGCGGGAAGAAGGAACGGCCCGGTTCGGGACGAGAGCAGCCGACCAGCAAGCTGCCCAAGGCCACCGCCACCATCGTCCAGAAGCCTGGCCGACCGGGTGATGCCGCCCCTGCAGGGACCGCGATGTGTGACGCGTGTGCTTTCACCATCGCCTCACTTCTCGGGCAGTTGCGGTGCGGGCAGGTCGCGGATCTTCACCACCTGCTCGTCCGATCCCGGGCGCAGCCAGCCCAGGCCCTTCTTGCCGGCCTTGGGCTCGGCGGTGCCCATCTGGGTCACGCCCTGGCGGGCCTTCTTCAAACCCTCGGAGAGCAGCGCGTGCAGGTCCTTGGCGTAGGGCAGCTTGTGGGCCCGCGGGTCGCGCGCAGGCTTGCCGTCTTCCAGCGCCTGCACCCAGACCATCAGCGAACCGGCGGTCTTGGCGCTGGGCTCTTCGAACACGGCCGCCAGCAGCACGAAGCGCTCGGGCAATGGGTCCGTCGTCGGCCAGCCGCCGAGCTGGTGGGCCGCGTCGTCGGCCCAGAAATAGAAGCCGGTCACGCCCACCACCAGCAGGCCCTTGAGCCACATGGGCCAACGCGACCACAACAAGGCCAGCACCGCGAGCGCGGCCAGGACGGCAAAACCCAGTGAAACTGCCTGCGTCATGTGCGTGTGTCTCTGTTTGTTGGAGGGGGTATTCAGGCCCGCTGCACGAGGCTGCGCGCCAGGGTGTTGATGTTTCCGACGCTGCCGTCGGGCAGCACGGTGAAGCGCACCAGCGTGGCCTCGTCGCCCTTGCGCTGCAGCCTGGCCTGACCGTAGAAGACGACCTCGGCCCGCGGGTTGACCTTGACCACCGACACCGTCACCTCGACCGGCTGGCCGTCCTTGGTGTCGTAGTAGTGGGCGTTGACCGTGTATTCGCCCGCGGCGATGCCGCGCAGCGTCACCACCTCCTGGTTCAGCGGGTTGACGATGGCCTTGCCGTTGACGGTGATGCTGTCGTTGGCCAGGCCGCGGTCGTCGCGGTCCAGGTGCATCAGGCCGGCCTCTCGGGCGCGGAACCACACCAGATTGCCGCCCGGGTCCTGAATCCATGTGTCGATGTCGTTGGGATTCATGTCCGGCCACGAGACGGTGACGATGTACTCGGCCTTGGCCGGGATGTCGCCCGCCTTGAGCGCCTTCGGGTTCATCGCCAGCAGCGCGATCAGGAAGCAGAAGACGAAGGCGATCAACATGTTGAACAACATGTCGTAGAACGGGTCGA
This sequence comes from uncultured Sphaerotilus sp., assembly GCA_964422355.1. Classification (GTDB taxonomy): domain Bacteria; phylum Pseudomonadota; class Gammaproteobacteria; order Burkholderiales; family Burkholderiaceae_C; genus Sphaerotilus. The sequence goes on from CAYRBG010000014.1 coordinate 12,898, forward strand.
CCTCGGTCTCCCGGTTTCTGGATCGACGACGCAAAGCCATGGGATTGCCCTTCCTGCTCAGGCGGCGCGGCCCGTCGACGGCGACGATCCACGCCCGTCCGGTCCGGCCGCAACGGCGGGGCTCACCCCCACTGACGCCGCCGGTGTCCCGAGAGTCAGACCCAGGCGCTGGCAATCCGCCACGAAGGCATCGGCATAGCGGTCCAGACGCGTCAACTGCAGACCCAGCAGGATGTTGCCCACCAGCCCGACCATGGTCGTCAGCAGCGCCACGCCCAGGCCGGTGGTCAGGCTGCGCAGCAGGTCCTGCGACTGCGCCGGATCGAAGTTCTGCATGTGGCCGATCTGCATGGCCAGGATCGAAAAACCGATCACCTTGCCCAGCAGCCCCAGCTTGAGCTGGATGCCGTTGACCCACCAGGCCGTGCCGTGCGGGCCTTGCACCTGCTCCAGCAACAGGTCCATCGGTGCGCCCGCGTCGGCCGGGGCGGAACGCAGGCCCGCCCAGTAGGACAGGGCCCACCCGGCCTGCGTGCCGGCGGCGCTCAACGCGACCACCGAAGGCCCACCGCCCGACCGCACCGCGGCCTCCATGAGCCGGCGCTGACGCTGCAGTTCCCGCGAGCGCGCCCCGCACCACAGCGTGGAGGCCACGAACACCACGATGATCACCAGCGTCAGCCCGGTCGGGTCCGACGACAGCAGCAGCGCCCACACACCGCGCACGCCCAGCAGCCAGCCGGCAAAGAGCAGCATCCCGCCCAGGGTCAGCCACTCCAGCCAGATCGGCTCGGTGGGTACCGCGTCGGCTTTCTCACCGCGGGCGCGGGCCGGGAGCAGCGAGGACCAGGTTTTGGTTGTCATGGCAGGTGACGCCGCCCCTTGGAGCGGAGGTTGGATTCCGTCGCAATCGGCGGCACGGCGGCCGCCTCGGTTCATCACGCTGGGCCGGCGACTGAGCTTCAGCACAGGACTCCAGCATCGCCGCGCAAGCCGGAAGGCACCCGTTCAATCCACCCGATCAGCGCCGGGCAATCTGCCCGATTCACCCCGCCGAGGGAGCACTTTGCTCAGCCGGGTCCGCCGCCGCGCTTGGTCAGCTGGCCAAAGCCGCGTTGCGGGTCATAACCCCAGCTCGCCACCAGGAAGCACACCGCCAGCGTGCCCAGCACGATCCACGGCGACAGACCCGGATCCTTGCCGTACATCGCGTAGCGCATCCATTCCACGGCGTGGGTGAATGGATTGAACCGGGCGATCTGGTAAACCCACGCCGCCCCCGACTCCTCCAGCTTCCACAGCGGGTACAGCGCCGTGGACATGAAGTACATCGGGAAGATGACGAAGTTCATCGTCCCAGCGAAGTTCTCCAGCTGCTTGATGTGCACGCTCAGCAGCAGGCCCAGGGCACCCAGCATCAACGCGGCGCTGACCGCCGCCAGGATCAAGTGGGGCGTCTGCGGTCCGATCAGCGGCAGCTCCGTGCCGATGGCCCAGGCGATCACCACAAACGCCAGCGCCTGCACCAGCGAGAGCACCGCCGTGGCCGTGAGCTTGGAAAACAGGATCCACCAGCGCGGCAGCGGCGCCGTCAGCAGCAGTCGCATCAGACCCATCTCCCGGTCGTAGACCATCGCCAGGCTGGACTGCATGCCGTTGAACAGCAGCACCATGCCGATCAGGCCAGGCGCGATGTAGACGTCGTACGAGATGTAGGTGTCGTACGGCTCGGCGATGGCCATGCCGAACACGTTGCGAAAGCCCGCGGCAAACACCGCCAGCCACAGGAGTGGCCGCACCAACGCCGACACCAGCCGGCCGGTCTGACGCAGGAACTTGGCGACCTCCCGCCCGACAATCGCCCGCAGGGCTTGCAATGCGTGGGTCATGAGCGAGCCTTGCAGAGCTTTTCAGGCGCATCCACGCCCAGGGTGTCGAGCGTGTTCTTGGGGTGCAGCACACCGTCGACCGGCGCCGTACCGATCACGCCCTGCCCATCGGTGAGCAGCAGGGTCTGTCTGAGCTGACCATCCCAGGGGCGAAAACTCATCGGCACCCCCTTGGAGCCGTCGACCTCTTCAGCCAGCAAGGCCTTCTGGAAGGCGGCCACCGGCCCTTTGGGTGCAGCCACGGCGGCGGCGGCCAAGGCCTTGGCGCCCATGTAGGCGCTCCAGTCGTGCGCGGTCATCGGGCGGGCCGCGGACTTGTAGAAGCGGCGCGAGACCTGAGGCGCACCATAGCGGTCGTACTGCGCATGCCAGGCCAGGGCCACCAAGCCGGCGTCACCCACCACGGGGCGCGGCGTGGCCGTGCGGTAAGGCAGGGAGCGCGCCAGTTCGCCGTCGCTGTCCACCACCCAGACCACGTCGTGCGCGCCCTGGGTGAGCAGCAAGGGATTGGCCAGATTCCGCTCGCGCGGATCGCCGGAGAGCTTGAAGGGCTTGGCCGCCGTCAGCTTCAGGCCGTAGCGCTTGATGGCGGCCTGGGCGACGGCACTGCGCTGCATGTCCTGCGGCGAGGGGCCGCTCAGCAGCAGCACGCTCATCCACTTGCGGCTGACCAGGGTCTGCGCCAAGGCATCGGCGCGCATGCGCTCGCTGGGAATGACGTGGAGCAACTGCGCACGGCAGTCCTGCTCACGCAGGCGGTCGTCCGCCGCACCGACGTTGAGCACGGGCAGCTTGACGGCATCGGCAGCGGCCAGGGTCCAGTCGGCGGGCAGATCGGTCAGCAAGGCCGCGGCGCCGCCCTTTTCCGCCTTCTGGGCCGCGGTACGCACGGCGGCGGCATCCGCCACCGTCACCGTCTCCACGGCCAAGGTGGCGCCAGCCGCATCCAGCTCCATGCGCGCTTCCTTGAGCGCCACCTGCACCCCATCCTGAGCGGGGCCGGTCGGGTGTCCGAGGTAGGCCCGCTCGACACGCGTGCGCTCCAGGCGCGGGTCGTCCGCCGGCACCAGCAGCACCGCCTTGAACGCCGCGGCCTGGGTCACCCCACCCAGCAGCAGGGCCGCCATCCCGCCCATGCAACGGCCCATCCAACGCGATGCGCCGGGGGTGCCGCGGGAGGATGGCCTTTCAGCGATCCCCTTGGGGAGCCGCGTCACTCGGTGGAGATCCTTTGGGGTCATGGGCTCACTCCACCACGAGGACGCTGTGCGGCACACGACCGACCGGCACGGTCTTGAGGGCCTTGACTGCCGGCACGTCGATGACCGTCAGGTCGTCCGACAGACCGTTGGCCACGAACAGCCGGTCCTGCGCCTTGTTCAGTGCCAGGCCCCAGGCCCGCTTGCCCGCCAGCACCAGGCTCTTCACCTTGCGCGTGGCCACGTCGACAAAGGCCACATGGTTGGCCTTGCCCAGCGCCACGTAGGCAGTGCGACCGTCCGCGCTCATGACCATGCCCACCGGGGTGATGTCGGTGGCTCGCGCACCCTTGACCTCGAAGCCGATCGTGTCGAGTGCGCTGTGGTCCTTGGTCGAGATCACGGTCACGCTCGCACCCAACTCGTTGGTGACCCACAACTGAGCACCGTCGGGCGTCATCGCGAGACGGCGGGGACGCTTGCCGGCCTTGATGTTCTTGACCACCTTGCCACTGGCCACGTCGATCACGTGGATCAGGCTGGCCACCTCGGAGGTCACGTACACCGTCTTGCCGTCGCGGCTCACCAGCACACCTTCGGGCTCCTCGCCGACCTTGATCTGCGTGATGGGCTTGCCGCTGGCCACGTCCACCACGGTGACGGCCCCGTCTTCCTCGTTGCTCACATACATGCGCTTGCCGTCGGGCGTGAGATCGAAGATCTCGGGGTCTTCGCCCAGGTCGATGCGCTGCACCGACTTGCGGCTGGCCAGATCGATCACGTCGGCCTGACCCGAATCGCCGCAAGACACCATCAGGCGCTTGCCGTCGGGCGTGCGGACCATGTGGCGGGGGCGCTTGCAGGTGGGCACTGTGCCGGTGACGGTCATGGCCTTGAGGTCGATCACCGTCAACTGGTTGTCCTTCTCGCTGGAGACGTATGCGGTCTGGGCGCCGGCCGACAGGGCCGCCAGGCCCCAGACCATGCAAAGGCCCCAGCGCAGCGGGGTTGACACGGACACTCGACGGACGGGGAGCGAAGGGATCGCCGATGCAGGGGTCGCCGGGGCACCGGAACGGGACTTGGGGTTCTTGTTCATCGCAGGACTCTTGAAGGGGTTCAGGCCGCCGCAACCGCGGCAGGGACCGGAGCGGTCGTCGCACGGATGAAGGCGGCCTCCAGCCCCCCTCCGCCCAGGGTCTCGGCCACCGCCGCGGGCGTGCCGTCGGCCAGCAATCGGCCACGGTGCAGCACGACCACACGGTCGGCCGCCTCGGCCTCCTCGACCAGGTGCGTGGCCCACAACACGGTGGTTCCACGCTCGGCGATGTCGGCGCGCACGGCCGCCAGCAGGTCGCGGCGGGACTTGGGGTCCAGGCCCACCGTGGGCTCGTCCATCAGCAGCACCTTGGGTCGGTGAAGCAGCGCCCGAACCAGCTCGACCTTGCGACGATTTCCGCCGGAGAGCTCACGCACCGAGCGGGCAAGATCACCGGTCAGGCCCAGCGCCTGGGCACCGACGGCAATGCGCTCGGTGGTCTCACTGCGGCTCAAGCCGTGCAGATCGGCGTGAAAACGCAGATTGCGCTCCACGCTCAGGTCCAGGTCCAGCGACATCTGCTGGAACACCACCCCCAGTTGCTTGAGCGCCTGGACCGCCGAGGTGCGCAGATCAAAACCTGCCACCGAGACCCGCCCCTCATTGGCACTGAACAACCCCGTCAGCACCTGGAACAGCGTCGACTTGCCCGCGCCATTGGGACCCAGCAGGGCCACGAACTGACCCGCTGGCAGGTGCAGGGTCAGCTCCTGGAGTGCAGTCCGGGATCCGTAGCGTTGGGTCAGTCCGTCGATGTCGAGCATGGGTGGAGGGCTCCAAAGGCCGCTGTCGTCGTTGGCCCGGTTTGTACCGGGCGCCGCTGCCGCTGTCGGCCCCGGATTTCCCCCCAGGGATCAACCCCCATCCCGCCCGCAGTGCCTCAGGCTGTCACGCGCGGGTGCAGGCCGACTCAGAGCTGAATTTCCATGCGGTCGCCGCCGCGCTCGATGCCTGGGGGCACGACGCCTGCGGACGCGTCTTCCTCCAGGCCACCGGGCAGACGCAGCAGAACTTTGCGTCGGGCCGAAGAGGCCTGCAGCAGGGTCAGCGTGTCGGGGTCGCCTTCGAAATCGCTGTCCGCGGGCTCACTGTCCAAGTCGTCCAAGGCGATGACGCACTCGGCGTCCTGCATCCAGGCCAGCGCGTCCGGCCCGGCCTGCGACAGCCCCGTGCTGAAGAACAAACGCTGTCCGGTGCGCCGGTCTCGCACGGCGAGGGCGATGGTTTCACCGGTGCTGCGCACGCTGGCGGCCGGTACATGAGCCGGCACGGGGCCATCGGTGGCCAGGGCCGTGAACTCCAGCCCCGCCAGTCCTTCGACATGGAAAGAAGCCTCCCGGCACTCGCCGGCCACCGGAATCACGTGCCAATGCACGCCGCAGTAGTGCTCCAGCATGGGCAGGATGGGCAGGCTGTGCGTCAACTCCTCGAACACGGCCGGCGTGGCGTACAGGTGCACGGGCACACCGTCGCGCAGGCTGAGCAGGCCGGTCACATGGTCCACCTGGGCATCGGTCAGGACAACAGTGCGCTGCGGGGCATCGACCAGCCCGTCGTGCCTCAGCAGACGGGCGTCGATGTCGAGTTGCTGGGCCACGGCCGGTGTCGGATTGATCAACACCCAGCGCCCACCCTCCCCGGTCAGGGCCAGGGCCCCGGCAGATCGGCTGGAGGGCCGACCGGGTCGCAGGGCCCGGCCGTGCGGCAGTGCCTCGGAACCGCCTTGGAGGATCAAACATTTCATGCCGGAAATGTGAGCAAGTGCCGTGCCTCACCCTCACCAAGCCCTTGTCTGTCAAGCGACTGCGACAAATTCCATGAAAAAGACATCGGCGCACGCCATCGCTGGGGTGCGCCGATGCGGTGTTCAAACTTGGAGCAAATGAACGCTCCGCGATGTGACAACCGGGTTGAATCGACTTGATGCAACCCGGCGCTGGGTCTCAGCGATTGCCCGTGTTCCAGCGCAACCGGCGGTAGATCGTGTTGCGGCTGATCCCCAGGCGCTTGGCCGCCACGGAGATGTTGCCTCCCGCCGCTTCGACCGCGCGCTGGATGCTGAGGATCTCGATGTCCTCCAGCGAGCGGTTCAGTGCATCGGCCTCGGGCGCCGGTGCGGCCGCGGTCGGCGCGGGCACCGCAGGTGTCCCACCCAGAGCCGGCATTCCCGGCAGACCGGCCACCGGAGCAGCGGAAACCGACACGGACGCCATCGGCACCGACGTCACCACCTCCATCGGCGCCGCGGCGACCGACTGCGCCCCCGCCGACGCCATGGTCCGACGCGCATCCTCCAGGAAGTCGTCCGACAGGTGCTCGCGGGTGATGATGCGCTCGTGCGCAGCCATCACGCTGGCCGTGCGCAGAACGTTGAACAGCTGCCGAACATTGCCCGGCCAGTTGTAATGCTGGAACAGTTGCGCCACTTCCGCCGACAGGCGCAGTCCCCGGCCCGGGCACTCGCGCTCCAGGATGCGGTCGACCAGGGCCAGCAGGTCGCTGCGCTCGCGCAGCGGCGGCAGGCGCACCGCCAAGCCGTTGAGGCGGTAGTACAGATCCTCGCGGAAGGTCTTTTCCTCGATCATCTCGCGCAGGTTGCGGTGGGTGGCGCACACCAGCGCCACGTCCACGGCAACCGACTTGGAACTGCCCAGGGGCGTCACCTGACGTTCCTGCAGCACGCGCAGCAGGTGGGCCTGCAGCGCCACCGGCATGTCGCCGATCTCATCGAGGAACAAGGTGCCGCCGTTGGCCTGCACGATCTTGCCCACCGCGCCCTTGCGACGCGCGCCCGTGAAGGCCCCCTCTTCGTAGCCGAACAGCTCGGCTTCGATCAGCGTGTCGGGGATGGAAGCGCAGTTGACGGCCACAAACGGCTGCTTGGAGCGGTCCGAGTCCTGGTGGATGGCGCGCGCCAGCAGCTCCTTGCCGGTACCGGTCTCGCCCAGGATCAGGATGGGAATGTCGCGGTTGAGCACGCGGCGGATCTTGTCGACCACGGTACCGACCTGGGCATCGCCCGTGGTCAGGCTGCGCAGGCCTTCGCGCTCGTCCATCGCGGCGCTGCGCCCCACCATGCCCGAGCCTTGGCCCGGCACATTGGGCCCCACCGCCTGCGCCCCCGCGGCCGAACCCGCGGCCACCAGATCAACGGTCTTGGCCGCATCGGCGCCGGCCAGCGTGGCATTGGCCGTCACGTCGATGTCCACGTTGCCCGATGCGGACAGCCCCGCACTCGCTGCCGCCACACCCTCGCTCAGGCTGTGCCACACCGGCCAGTTGAAACGGGCGTAAACATGGAACTGACGCCCGTTGTGCATCTCCACCGGATGCGGCGCCGCCAACGGCGAGCGGAAACGGTCCACCAGCGCCGGCACCGAAATGCCGAACAGCGACGCGATGGTGTGCATGCGCAGCGCGGCGCCGCTCATGCCCAGCTGCTCCAAGGCTCCGCGGTTGGCGCCGACGATGCGACCGTCCTGGCTCACCGCCAGGATGCCCTCCATCAGCGTGCCGATGAACTCGACCCGGCTGTGGAAGTGCAGGCGCATGACGTTGCGGTAGTCGTCCGTCAGCCAGTGGTTCTCGATCATGCGCGCGCTCATCTTCACCAGCCCCATGGTGTGCTGGTGATAGCTGCGCTGGTCGCCCGACACGTCGAGCACCCCGAGGATGTTGCCGCGCGGATCGAGGATGGGGGCCGCCGAGCACGTCAGGAAGTGGTTGGCGTGCATGTAGTGCTCGTCGGCATGGACGAAGGTCGGCGTCTCTTCGATCAGAGCCGTGCCCACGGCGTTCGTGCCCTTGGACGACTCCGACCAGTTCACGCCCGGCTGCATCGCCACCTTGGCCGCGCGACCGACAAAGTCCGCGTCACCGATGGTGTGCAGGATGGTGCCGGTGGCATCGCACAGCAGAACCATCGAATCGGAGTTGGCGATCTGCTCGGCCAGCAGCTCCATCACTGGGGCGGCGTGCGTGTACAGGCGTTGATTGCGCTCGCGCACGACCGTCAGGTCGGAGCGGCCCAAAGGCGAAAAATCAGGCCGCTCGATGCGCGACAGACCCAGGGCCTGGCAGCGTTCGTGGGACTGATCGATCTTCTGAATGTGTGTCCCACTCAGGGACAGTGCCGACGCGATCGGTCGCCGGCTGTCATCACGCCCGGACTTCATGCGCTGACCGGCAGCCGCCGGGGTGAAGGTTCCTTGCATCTCATGTCTCCTCTTGTACTGCCTGGAGCAGCGTATTTGCAGGGCTCCTCAAGGGCGGATGATTCCCGAAGGCACAACAGGATCCCACTGCTGTGCATTCGCACACCAGGGCACCCTCGCGTGACACAGATGTTATTCGGCACCAACTTGCGCTCCATTGAGTGACAACCCACCCCGGACAGACCCTTGCTTTTTTCTGACGATTTGCCGTCTCCGGGGACATGGCATAGCGATTGCAGTTTCGATGCCAGAGATCCCCTTCAACGACTCCGGAGACATCTGAATCATGTTCCATCTCAACATCCGCCGTGCGGCCGCCCTGATCGTCGCCGCCACCGTGTCCACCTTCGCTTCGGCCCACGGCGATGTGACCCCGCAAGCGGTCGACACCTCCAGCCTGCCGCAGCTGGGCACCGAATGGCGGCAAGAGAACCCCTACGTCGGCAACGCCAAGGCCATCCAGATCGGCGCGTCGGCCTACAACCAGAACTGCGCCCGCTGCCACGGCCTGGAAGCCATCTCCGGCGGCATCGCCCCCGACCTGCGCCGCCTGGACAACGAGTGCGCCACGCTGACCAACGCCAAGAAGCAGAAGGCCTGCCTGCTCGACGTCAACGAGTACATGACCACCACCGTGCGCAATGGCCGCACCCGCAACGGCGCCGTCTACATGCCTCCGTTCGAGGGCGTGCTGTCGCAGGAAGCCGTCTGGGCCATCAAGTCCTACCTGGAAACCCGTCGCGAAAAGCCGCTGACCGGCGCCCAGTGAGGGACATCCCTGGCCTTGGACCGCAGTCTGAACTGCTACGGTCCGGCCGTGCCGTCACACGCTGGCGGCGGATCTGACGACCAGGAGTACCGACATGTTCCATCCGACCCGACCTGACCGCCGCCGGGCCGTGCGCAGCCTCGGCGCCGCAGCGCTGACCTCCCTGCTCGGCGCAGGTGCCACCGCGGTCCGCGCTTCCGACGAGCCCACTGCCCTGCAACGCATCCGCGAACGCGGCGTGCTGTCGGTGGGCCTGTACGACGACCTGCAACCCTTCCACCTCAAGGGCAAGGGCATCGAAGTCGAGATGGCCAAGGCGCTGGCGGCGCAGTTGGGTGTCCAGGCCAAGCTGCTGCCCTTCCCGGCCGGCGAGAACATGGACGACGACCTGCGCAACATGGTCTGGAAGGGCCACTACCTCGGCTACGGCCCCGCCGACGTGCTGCTGCACGTGCCGGTGGACCGCCCGCTGATGGTGGCCAATCCGCAGGTCAGCATCTTCGGCCCGTATTGGCACGAAAGCGTGGTCATTGCGCGCGACGCCAAGAAGGTGCCCGAGCTTGACGGCCTCGCGCCGCTGCGCGGCAAGCCCGTCGCCGTGCCCGGTCTGTCGCTGGCCGGCTGGCTGCTGCTCGGCGCCGACGACGGCATGCTCAAGAACGACCTCATCACCAAGCTGCCCAGCGGTGTCGAAGCCGCTCAAATGCTGCAGCGCGGTGAAGTCGTGGCCGCCGCCGGCCTGCGCTCCGAGATCGAGACCATGCTCCAGGGTGACCCGCGCTACATCGTCACGCCGCTGCCCATCCCGCGCGCGCCCACCGACGGCTGGGCCGTGGGCATGGCCGTGAAGAAGAAGAGCACCGATCTGGCCGAAGCGCTGCAGGCCGGTCTGCAGAAGATCACCGCCGACGGCACGGTCAAGAAGCTGTTTGCGCAGGCACACCTGAACTGGCGCGTCTGAGTCGCCGCCTCAACTCCTGAAATCGCCTGGACCCCACCCAGGCGATTTTTTTGCGTCCGGAGTCCATGCAGCGCGCAAACATATACTCACATGGGTATATGACTGAGCAGGCATGAGCGATGGACATTCCAGGTTTTCTGCGTGACAACTGGCCGCTGCTGCTGGTGGCGCTGTGGTTCGGCCACAAGTGGTGGAATTCGCACCGGGTGAAGGCCATGCTGCCCGCCCTCAAGCAAAACGGCGCATGGCTCGTGGACGTGCGCTCGCCGGGCGAATACGCCGCGGCCAGCGCACCGGGCACGATCAACATCCCTTTGAATGAGCTGGGGCAGCGCCTGGCCGAGATCCCCAAGACCGTGCCTGTGGTGGTGGGCTGCGCCAGCGGCACCCGCAGCGGCATGGCCAAAATGATGCTCAAGAAGAATGGCTACGCGCAGGTCTACAACATCGGGGCCTGGAGCAAGTTCCTCTGAACCCGCTGTGCCGCGCCGGCACGGACGCCCGGACTCAAGGATTTACACCAGCGCCTCCGCCAGCCAGTCGAACACCACCCGGATCCGGCGCGACGTGTGCAGTTCGCGGTGCGTGACCAGCCAGATCGGAAAGCGCACCGGCGGCACGTCGTCCAGCACCTGGACCAGGCCGGGGATCGTGCAGGCGATCTCGTCCATCACCACCCCGATGCCCAGGCCCTGCTGCATCAGCGCCCACATGGGCACGGTGTGGTCGGCGTAACAGCTGAAGTTGGCCTCGGTCAGCGACAGGCCGTGCATGCGCAGGTAGGCCAGGTAGCGCCCCTCCCGGTCCGATCCGATGAAGTCGCACCGCGCCGCGTCCTCGGCGGTGCGCGGGTGACCGTGGACCTGCACCCAGTCTTCGGAAGCGTAGTAGCCCGCCGTAGGCTCCCGGATCAGCCGTGCGATGAGGTCCGGCTGCTCGGGCCGAAGGTGCCGGATGGCGATGTCGGCCTCGCGTTGGCGCAGATCGCTCAGGGCGTTGGACGAAATGATCTCGACGACGATGCCCGGTGCCCGCTCGCGGATGTGCCGCACGATCCGAGGCAGCTGGTAGGCCGCCACGGCATCGCTGGCCGACACCGACACCACACCCTCTACCGCCTGTGAGCGCCCGGATGCCGCCAGACCGAGTTCGGTGGCGGCCAGGCCCATGGCCCGGGCGTGCTCCAGCAGGTCCAGCCCGGTGGCCGTCAGCACCATGGCCTTGCCCGTGCGCTCGAACAGTGTCACCCCCAGGCTGCGCTCGATGGCCGCCACCTGGCGGCTCAGCGTGGGCTGTGTCAGCCCGAGCTTGCGCGCGGCGGCGGAGAGCGACCCCGTCTCCGCCGTTTCCA
>CAYRBG010000015.1:0-24175 GCA_964422355.1 uncultured Sphaerotilus sp.
GGCGTAAAGACCTTGGGCGGCGGCTTCTTCGTAGCCCGTGGTGCCGTTGATCTGCCCGGCGAAGAACAGGCCTTGGATCTGACGGGTTTCGAACGACGGACGCAGCTCGCGCGGATCGAAGTAGTCGTACTCGATGGCGTAGCCGGGGCGCAGGATCCAGGCGTTTCCAAGCCCGGGCATGCTGCGCACGGCGGCGAGCTGGATGTCAAAGGGCAGGGAGGTGGAAATGCCGTTCGGGTAGAACTCGTGGGTGGTCAGGCCCTCGGGTTCCAGAAAGATCTGGTGGCTGTCCTTGTCGGCGAAGCGGTTGATCTTGTCCTCGATGCTGGGGCAGTAGCGCGGGCCGACGCCTTCGATCACGCCGGTGAACATCGGGCTGCGGTCGAAGCCGCTGCGCAGGATGTCGTGGGTGCGTTCGTTGGTGTGCGTGATCCAGCAGGGCAGTTGGCGCGGGTGTTGGTCGGCGCGGCCCAGGAAGCTGAACACCGGCATCGGCGTCGTCGGCGCGCTGCCGTCGGCGCCGGGCATGCCGTCGCCGGGCTGTTCGGTGCACTTGGAGAAGTCGATGGTGCGACCGTCGATGCGCGGGGGCGTGCCGGTCTTCAGGCGACCTTGGGGCAGCTTGAGCTCCTTCAGGCGCGACGACAGGCGCACGGCCGGCGGATCGCCCGCGCGTCCGGCGGGATGGTTGGCAAGGCCGACGTGCACCTTGCCGTCCAGGAAGGTGCCGGCGGTGAGCACCACCGCCCGGGCCCGAAACTGGATGCCGATCTGCGTGACGGCGCCGACCACGCGGTCACCTTCCACCATCAGGTCGTCCACGGCCTGCTGGAAGATGGTCAAGTGCGGCTGGTTTTCAAGGCGGTGCCGGATGGCGGCCTTGTAGAGGATGCGATCGGCCTGAGCCCGTGTGGCGCGCACAGCCGGACCCTTGCTGCCGTTGAGGATGCGGAACTGGATGCCGGCTTCGTCCGTCGCGGCCGCCATGGCGCCGCCCAGCGCGTCAACTTCCTTGACCAGGTGCCCCTTGCCGATGCCGCCGATCGACGGGTTGCAGCTCATCTGGCCGAGGGTCTCGATGTTGTGCGTCAGCAGCAGGGTGGCACAGCCCATGCGCGCGGCAGCCAAGGCGGCTTCGGTGCCGGCATGGCCACCGCCGACCACGATGACGTCGAACTCTTGGGGAAACAGCATTCAGGGACCTCGGAATCGGGCCAGCAAAAAAACCCGCCAAGCCGCATTCGGCAGGCGGGGAATGTCCACGGGAGAGCCCCTATTTTAGTGAGGCCTCAATGGGAATTCATGGGTGTCGAAGCGCTTCCAATGGGACGAACAGGGGGATCGTGTTTCACGTGAAACGTGAGCGGCCTCGCGCCACTCGCCGCTGGACTCACACCGGGTTGGACGGGGTCTCCGCCGGGTGCGCGCCCTCCAGTTCGCGCCAGGTCAGCCAGAGTCGCAAATCGAACTCGATCTGGTGATAGTCCGGCTCCATGTGTTCGCACAGGGCGTAGAACGCCTTGTCGTGGTCGCGCTCGCGCAGGTGGGCGAGCTCGTGCACGACGATCATGCGCAGAAACTCTTCCGGGGCCTGTCGAAACAACTGGGCGACCCGGATCTCCCGCTTGGCCTTGAGCTTGCCGCCCTGGATCCGCGACACCGCCGTGTGCGTGCCCAGCGCATTGCGGATGATGTGCAGCTTGGGGTCGTAGGCCACCTTGGACAGCGGGGGGCCGTTGCGCATGAAACGGTCCTTCATCTCCACCGCGTAGTCGTAGAGCGCGCGGTCGGACTGGACCGCGTGTCGGGTCGGATAGCGCTGCTGCAGGTGGGGGCCCAGCTTGCCGGCGTCGATCAGGCGCTGGACCTGGTCCAGCAGGGGCTCGGGATAGCCGGACAGGTAGGGCAGGCGGGGACGGGGCGGCGCGGGCGCGTGAATCTGGACGCGCGGCGGGTGCGTGCGGGACATGCCGGGAAAACGGGGCAGCGGGGTTGCGAGTGGAAAGCCGTTGAGCGTCAGGCGCGCCAGTGCTGATACAGCGCCGTCACGGCATCGGGGACCTGCCGGCTCCACTGGTCGCGCTGCTCGTGTGTCTGCACCAGGGAGTTGTCCTCGGCGCTCAGCCCTTCGCTGCCCAGCAGCACGATGGGGCGCAGCGCAACCGCCACGGAGGCGTCGTCCAGGTGGCCTTCCCACTGATCGGCCGTCACGCCCAGGCCGTGCAGGAAGCCGCCGCACCACAGCTCGGCATCCACCCACTGCGACTCGCCGGACTCGGCCACGCCGAACAGGGGCTCCAGGCTGTCCGGGTCTTGACGCAGGGTTCGGTCCAGTTGGGCCAGCCAGCGCAGCACCAGCAGGGCGCAACGCTTGTGCTGCTTGCCGCTGGCAAAGGGGGGGCCGTCCGGGCCGTCGCCGCCCCAGACCTCGGGCATCCAGGTTTCGGTGCGGGGCAGGGTGGGGGCGATCAGCAGGGCGGTCAGGTAGCCGTCCAAGGCCTCCAGGTCCATGGCGCCCTCGGTGGGGAGCGCGGCGAGCAGCCGGTCCAACTGGTCGAGCTCGTCGTCGGTGAGCGGGTCGTGCGGGAGGTCGGGGTTGTACTGCGCGTAGTTCACGGTGTGCGGGCGTGGGCGGGAAGGGGTGCCCACCTTAACATCGCGGCACCATGGAATGCCGTCCCCATTGCGCCGCGTGCTGCATCGCGCCTTCGATCTCCAGCCCGATCCCGGGCATGCCGGACGGCAAACCGGCGGGGGTGCCGTGCGTGCAGCTCGATGAGGCATGGCGCTGCCGCATCTTCGGTTCACCGCTGCGCCCGGCAGTGTGCGGCGGCCTGCAGCCCAGCGAGGACATGTGCGGCGACAGCCGCGAGCAGGCGTTGCGCTGGCTCGGTCACCTTGAGGCCAGCACCGAGCCGTTCAGTCCGTCAGAAACAGCGCAGGGTCGACCATCGCCCCGTTGAGGTTGACCGACCAGTGCAGGTGTGGGCCGGTGACGCGACCGGTGGCTCCGACCTTGCCCAGCACCTGACCGGCCTGCAGCAGGTCGGCCACCTTCACGTCGATGGCGCTGAGGTGGCAGTACATGCTCAACAGGCCCCGGCCGTGGTCCAGCCAGACGGTGCGCCCGTTGAAGAAGTAGTCGCCCGTGTCCAGCACGCGGCCGGCCAGGGGGGCGGTCACCGGGGTGCCGGTGGGGGCGGCGATGTCCATGCCGCTGTGGGGATTGCGCGCCTGGCCATTGAAGACACGGCGCAGTCCAAACGAGCTGGAGCGCGACCCCGGCACCGGGGCGCTCATGCTCAGCCGGATGGGGTCGATGTCGGTTGAAAAGGTGCGCATGACCGCCTTGGCATGCGCCGCCTCACGCTCGTAGCGGGCTTGATCGTCGGCAGAGAGGTCGACGTGTTTGGGCGGCACCTTGAGGGCCTGCGTGGCGTAGCGCTTGGCCGCCAGGGGGATGCGCACGGTGTCGGTCTGGCCGTCCTTGTCCGTGCGGACCACGACCGGCCCGGGGACTGCTGCGCTCAGTCCGATGCCGACGACGACGCTCCAGCGTTCCTGTGTGCCGGTGACCAGCAGGGGGCGCTCCTGGTCGCCTTCGCCGATCCAGGCCTGAGGGCGGGCAATGGAAGGGCCGAGGCTCACCTGAACCGCTCCCCCGGGCACGGCGGCCTGATGGGGGAGGCTTTGGGCGCGGACGGGTGCGGACGCGATCAGCGCGGCGCATCCGATCAGGGCCAGGGCGGAGCGCATGGGAAACACAGGGAGGGGGCTCGACAGATACACGGCGTCAACGGCGGCAAGAGTCTGGACCCGACCGGGGTCCGTGCGGACAGCGGCACAACACGGGGCAGTGTGCCACTTTGGCCGCCAACGGCGTGGATCGTCGTCAGCCCTCGGTGTTCAGCGCGGCAGGCGCAGGCGTCGACGTTGCAGCGCGAACAGTTCAGTCATGCCCCAGAGCACGACCGGGATCAGCGCGGCCAGCGACAGGCAGGGGAGGATGCGACGAAACATGGGGTATCTGCAGGATTGGGGAGTTCGAGGCTATCGACCGCATGTGTCACTCCTGTGGCGAATCGGTGACGCTGAGGCCGGGTGCGGGCGGGCTTCATCGTTCTGTCAACGGCGGGTCCTTATGCTGAAAGACTTCCTTCTGAAGCCTGCGCTTTTCTGTGTCCGACGCCGCATGTCCCTCTCCGGGCGACCGGACCGAACCCGCCGAACTGACGACCCTGCGCGAGCTGTTGCGGATGGGGGCGCCGCACGTGCGGGAGTACCGCTTGGGCACGGTGGCGGCGGACGGTGCGGTCTTTCCGCTGCTGGCCGCCGTCATGGGCTCGGATGACCCGAACGCCCCCGCGGTGGGGTTTTTCGGTGGGGTGCACGGCCTGGAGCGCATCGGCTCGGAGGTGGTGCTGGCCTATTTGGGCAGCCTGATTCGGCGCCTGCGCTGGGACGAGGTGCTGCGCCACCAGCTCCGGTTGGTGCGTCTGGTGTTCTTTCCAGTGGTGAACCCCGGCGGGGTGTGGCGCTGGACGCGGGCCAATCCGTCCGGGGTGGACCTGATGCGCAATGCGCCGGTCGATGCCGAAGATCTGGTGCCTTTCCTCGTGGGTGGACAGCGGCTGAGCTCGGGCCTGCCCTGGTATCGCGGCAAGGCGGGGGCGCCCATGCAGCCCGAGGCGCAGGCCTTGTGCGATCTGGCGCAGCGTGAACTGCTGTCGCACCGCTTCAGCCTCGCGCTGGACTGCCATTCCGGCTTTGGCGTGACCGACCGGATCTGGTTTCCGCACGCCCACACGCCGCGGCCCATCGAGCACGTGCCTGAGTTGCACGCCCTCAAGGACGTGCTCGACGAAGCCTTGCCGAACCACGCGTATGTGTTTGAGCCGCAAAGTCGGCACTATCTTGCTCACGGTGACCTATGGGACTACCTCTACCTCGGCGCCTGCGCCCGTCCGGGCGCAGGTCTGTTTCTGCCCCTGACCCTGGAAATGGGCTCCTGGCTGTGGGTCAAGAAGAACCCGCGGCAGCTGTTCAATCGGCACGGCCTGTTCAACCCGCTGATCCGTCACCGGCAGCAACGGGTGCTGCGCCGCCATCTGGCCTGGATGGACCTGCTGGTGCGGGCCGCCATCGGTCACGCCCACTGGTTGCCGAGGGGCGACGAAAGAGAAGAACGCCGGCAGCAGGCCCTGACGCAGTGGTACCACCGGGCCTTGCCCTGAACGGCGACAGCACCCTGCCGGGGGAGCTCTCGCCCGACCGGTCGCCCACCTGGATCCTGCTGCGCGGCCTGGCGCGGGAAGCACGCCACTGGGGGCCCTTGCCGGGCCTGCTGCAGCAGGCCTTGCCGCAGGCCCATGTGATCACGCCGGACTTGCCTGGCAACGGGCGACGGTGGCGCGAGCGCAGCCCCAAGCGCATCGACCTCATGGTCGAGATGCTGCGGACCGAGCTCCGCGCTCAGGGCCTGAAGCCACCGTATCACCTGATGGGCTTGTCCTTGGGGGCCATGGTGGCCATCGACTGGGCCCATCGTCACCCCCACGAGGTGGAAGCCGCCGTGCTGATGAACACCAGCGTCCGGCCCTTCAGCCCGCCTCACCATCGCCTGCTGCCCCGCAACCTGCCGGCGCTGCTGCACGGCCTGTTGCAGCCCGCCCAGGCCGAGCGCTGGGAGCGGACCATCCTGTCGCTGACGACCCAATCCTGTCCCCCGAATGCCCCCAAGACCCAGGCGCTGCTGCAGGACTGGGTGCGCTGGCACCGCGAGCATCCGGTCAGCGTGCCCAACATCCTGCGGCAACTGACGGCGGCCGCGCGCTTTCGGGCTCCGGCCGTGGCGCCCCCGGTGCGCCTGCTGCTGCTGGTGGGGGACCAGGACCATTTCGTCAGCCCGCGCTGCTCCGAAGCCCTGGCCCAGGCCTGGGGGCGTCCCTTGTTCCACCATCCCCATGCCGGCCACGACCTGCCTGTGGACGATGCGCCATGGGTGGTGCGCCAAGTCGCCACATGGTCCTCGGCGGGACCACGCACTTTTGCACATTCGGTCGATCCGAGTGTCCCCGGCGTGAACACCGGCGCGTGACAAGACGAGAGACTGGGCCCCTCGTGGGTCGATCTCGGGAGGATCGGCCCGTTCCTCGTCCATGCGCCCGCCATGAACTCCTTGTCCGATCCGACGGTGTGTGCCCTTGCGGCAGATGCTGATGAGCGTCTGCTGCGATGTCTCGTGGCCCCCCCGTGCGGCAAGATGTCCACCGAGTGCGATGTGGTGTCCCACCTCCGGCAGCTGCAGGGCGACCTGCTGGAGCAGGCCACCCTGCTGCGCACGGTGCTCGACGAGAGCCCCAACTTCATCATCGTCAAAGACCACCAGGGGCGCTTTCTGCTGTGCAACCGCCCGGTGGCCGAGTTCTACGCCACCACGCCCGAGGCCATGGTGGGCAAGGACGATGCAGACTTCGGCGCACCGCCCGAGCTGGCGGAGTTCTACCGCCGCAACGTGCAGGACATCATGGCGCGCGGCGAAACCGAGATCCTCTTCGAGGAGGCGCGCGACGCGCACACCGGCGAGATCTCCCATTTCCGCTCGATCAAGAAGCCGTTCCGCGGGCCGGACGGCCTGCCGCGCATCCTGGTCATCGCCCACGACATCACCGACATCCGCCGTGCCCAGCTGCAGGCCGAAGAGAGCGAACGGCGCCTGCGCTATGCGCTGGAGGCCACCGGCGACGGCGTGTGGGACTGGCACATCCCGTCCGGCCGGCTGGTGCTCAGCCGGCGCTGGTGCGAGCTGTTCGGCATCGATCCGTCAGCGCTCACCGGCACCATCAGCGATTTCTTCCAGTTCGTGCCGGAAGAGGTGCGTCCCAAGATCAACGACATGCTCGAAGCCTGCATGGCGGGCGAGGATCACTACCAGAACGAGCACCTGCTGCGCCGGACCGACGGCAGCCACTTCTGGGCCCTGGACCGCGGCAAGGTGGTTGAGCGCGACGACCATGGTCGGGCCGTGCGCATGGTCGGCAGCGTGGCCGACATCACCGAAAAGAAGACGGCGCTGGACCAGTACCGCCACCAGGCGCACTTCGACCCCCTGACCGGTCTGCTCAACCGCACCGCGCTGACACTGCGTCTGGAGCAGGACATGCAGGCCTGCCGGGCCAGCGATCGCCTGCTGGCGCTGCTGCTGCTTGATGTGGACGAGTTCAAGTCCGTCAACGACACGCTGGGCCACGGCTCGGGCGACGTGCTGCTCCAGGAGGCCGCGCGGCGCCTGCGCCACTGTGCGCGCGACAGCGATGCCATCTGCCGCTGGGGCGGCGACGAGTTTGTGCTGGTCGTGGGGGCGCTGCGGGCGCCGGAAGAGGCCCTGCGTGTGGCCCACCAGGTGCTCCGTGTGATGGCCGAGCCGTTTGTGCTGGGGGCCGAGCAGGTCTATGTCTCGGCCAGCATCGGCATCACGCTGTTTCCCAACGACGGCATGCAGCCCGAAGTGCTGCTGCGCAACGCCGACCAGGCCATGTACGCGGCCAAGCGGGCGGGGCGCAACCGCTACTGCTTCTACACCCCGGCCATGCACACCTCGGCGCAGGAGCACCTGCGGCTGGTGACCGACCTGCGCAATGCGCTGCCCGAGCGGCAGTTTCATCTGGTCTACCAACCGGTGGTGGACCTGCGCAGCGGCCGCATCACCAAGGCCGAGGCCCTGGTGCGCTGGACGCACCCGGTGCGCGGCATGGTCAATCCGGCGGCGTTCATTCCGGTGGTGGAGTCCAGCGGGTTGATTCACGAACTGGGCGACTGGGTGTTCCGGGAGGCCACCCGTCAGGCGGCACGATGGAACGGACAGGGGCTCACCGCGTTCCAGATCAGCGTGAACGTGTCGCCCATCCAGTTTCAGAACGAACTGCTGAACCTGCACGCCTGGATGGACCACCTTCGCGCCCTCGGCCTCGACGGCGGCCACGTGGTGGTCGAGATCACCGAGGGGCTGCTGATGGAGGCCGGCCCTCACGTGTCGCAGCAACTGCTGGGCTTCCGGGACGCCGGGGTGCAGGTGGCGCTGGACGACTTCGGCACCGGCTATTCGTCGCTGGCCTACCTCAACAAGTTCGACATCGACTACATCAAGATCGACCGCTCCTTCGTCAAGGACCTGGTGGCCGGTTCCTCGGTGCAGGCCCTGTGCGAGGGCATCATCGCCATGGCCCACAAGCTGGGCCTGAAGGTGGTGGCCGAAGGGGTAGAAACCGAAGAGCAACTCGCGCTGCTGACGCAGGCCGAGTGCGACTTCGGGCAGGGCTACCTGTTCTCCCGGCCGGTGCCGGCCGAGGAACTGGAAGCCCTGCTGCACCACGGCTTGCCGAAGCGCTCCTGAGAGGCGCGCGACCGAGCTCCGCGGAGCAAGCGGGTCAGCGTCCTCGACCGCCGCCTCCGCCCATGCCGCCACCCATGCCACCGCCTGGGCCCATGCCGCGCCCCTGACCTTGGCCTCCCATGCCCATGCCGCCGCGTTGGGCGGGCGGGGCATCCGGCAGGGTGACGCCTTGGGCCTTGGCGCGCTCGACCATCTGGGCGTGGTGCTCGGCGCGGATCTGCTCACGCGCCTCCACCGTCTTGGCGGTGCGCATGCGGGCGCGGAACTCGTTGCGCTCCTTCTGGGACATCAGTTGCGAACCGTAGATGTCACGATCCTGGGCGCGGACCTGCGTCTGGGCCTGGACCTGAGCGGGGGCCGGCGCCGTCTCCACGGCACGGGCCGGATCGCGGACACGGTCCCGATCCTGGTCGCGGTCCTGGGCCCATGCGGCCGTAGAACTCAGAGCGAGGATCAGCATCAGGGCGGAAAGAGGGGAGCGGGTCATGGTCTTGACTCCTGGGGATGAGGCAGGGCGGCGCATCCGGCGCACCGTAGGCCCGACCTGCCGGGGGGCCACCGCATCGCATGCGGTGGCGTGTTTCGTATCCTGTGCCGTAGGGCTGGGCCGATGCCGTGACGGGGATCAAACCGATGACCACCAGGATCACGCCACCCATCCAGGCCCAACCGGCGCGAGGGGCTGTGGCCGGCCGGCGCTCAGTTTCCGGTCTCGATGGCCGACGACACGATGGCGTCGAATTCGGCCTGCGTGATGTACTGCGGCACATACGTTCCACCCAGTTGGGTCAGCACCTTCATGAAGGCCCGCAGGTGGTTGCGCGAGCCCCGCAGCAGATGATCGTAGACCATCAGGATGTCGGCGTTGTCGATGTTGGCCTTCTGGGCCACGATGTCGCGCATGTCGAGTTCCTCGATCTGCACGCCGACCTTGAGCGCATCCAGCAGGCTCAACCGGCTGGCCGCCACGAGCTGCGCGTACAGGGTCTGGAACGCGGGGGTCTTGAACGTGCCGTTCGGCAACCCGGCCAGCGGATCGGCCAACTGATAGCGGTCCAGCAGCAGCTTGATGGCGGCGGAGTGCGTGGCTTCGCTGTCCGTGATGTTGGCGAAGACGGGCTGGGTCCACAGGGTGGCGCTCACGGCATACACGTCGTGGGCCAACTGTTCTTCTTCACGCATGAAGACCAGGCTGTCGGCCTCTGCGGTGGACAAGGCGGACAGCGGGTAGGTCGCCAGCGTGGCCGACAGGGCCTGGAGGTCGATGGTCGATGTGCCGCTGCTGTCCACCGTCATCACGGCGGTGCTGCTGGAGGTGTCGTCGCTGCCCCCACCGCAGGCGGCGAGTCCGAACAGGGCCCATGCGGCCAGGGCGAGGTGAAGGGTGCGTCGTTTCATGGGGGAACCTCCTGTTTGCTGCGCGTCGGTACGACTTCTGTGCCGACATGTCTGCATGTTCCGGCGGGCGTGTGCCGGCGGGGTTACCCCGGCGACTCACCGCGTGTCGGTCGGTTTCCTTGTGTTGCATCGCATTGCAGGACGCGGGAGGGTCCGTAGACTGGGGGCATGACGGAGACGACGCTGCCCCGAGTGCTGGTGGTCGATGACGACCCGGACCTGCGTGCGCTGCTTGCCGACTACCTGGGCGTGAGCGGCTTGACCGTGGACGTGGCCGCCGACGGCGCCGAGATGCGGGCCTGCATGGCCCGCCATGGGCCCGATGTGCTGGTGCTGGACCTGATGCTGCCGGGCGAGGACGGCCTGACCTTGGCGCGCGAGCTGCGCCGGCAGTCGGACCTGCCCATCTTGATGCTGTCGGCGCGCGGTGAGGAGGTCGATCGTGTGGTGGGGCTGGAAATGGGGGCCGACGACTACATGGCCAAGCCCTTCAGCCCGCGGGAGCTGCTGGCCCGGCTGCGCGCGTTGCTGCGCCGGTCGGGGGCGTCATCGGAGTCTCGCGAGGGGGCGGGCCTCGGCACCAGCGGCTTTGGATCGCTGGATTCCTTGGAGCCGGGCGGGAGGGCCTTTCCGACCTTCGGCCCCTACACCCTGGACACGGCCGCCCTGCGGCTGCTGCGCGACGGGCGCGATCAGGAGCTGACGGGCTCCGAGTTCAACCTGCTGCGGGCCTTCGTCGAGCATCCCCACCGGGTCTTGTCGCGCGACACGCTGATCCAGTGGCTCAAGGGCTATGAGCGGGATGCGTTCGACCGCAGCATCGACGTGCGCGTGACCCGGCTGCGCCGCAAGATCGAGGACGACCCGGCACACCCACTCTACATCCGCACGGTGCGCGGAGAGGGCTACCTGTTCAACCCGCAGGGGGCGGGTCATGCCGGGGGCTGAGTCCACGCCGCGGGCCCCGCGCTCACTGGCCCGGCAATACCGGCGCTGGCTGATCGCGGTGCTGCTGGGGGTGCAGGCCCTGACGCTGGGGGCCACGCTGGTCTTCGTGATGTGGCCCATGGCCCAGCGCTCGGCCGACGACCTGGCCGGGCTGATGATGCTCTCGGCCCAGACCTGGACGGAATTGCCGCCGGAGACGCGGCCGGCCTTCGAGGCCGAGCTGCTCCAAGCCCACCAACTCGCCTTGAGGCCTTACCTGCCTGCGCCGGCCGACACGGGCTTGATGCACGGGTTCTACGTGGGTTTTCTGGAGCGGGCGCTGGCGCAGCGCATCGGTCATGCCGTGTACCTGAAGGCCGAGGTCGATGCCCAGGGGCGGACCTGGCTGTGGACGGCGCTCCCTCTGAGCGAGGGCACGCTGGGCGTGGGTACGCCTTCGGGCCGCATGCAGACGCGCCCGCTGGCCCTGTTGCTGGCGGTGTTTTCGGTGGGGGCGGTGCTGGCCTTGTTCGTGGCGTGGCGCCTGGCGCGGCACATCGCTGGCCCGGTGGCTCGGCTGGACCGTGCGGCGGCGGCGATGGCTGCGGGCACCCGGCCATCGCCGCTGGCGGAAGAAGGCCCCCTCGAACTGGCCCGACTGGCCCACCACTTCAACGACATGGCGCACCAGGTGCAGGAGCTGCTGGAGGCCCGCACGACGCTGTTCGCCGGGTTGTCGCACGACCTGCGCACGCCCCTGGCGCGGATGAGACTGGCCTTGGAGATGCTGACCCTGCGCCCGACGGACGCCACGCTCATCGCCCGCCTGGAGCAGGACATCGAGGTCATGAACACGCTCATCGGCGAGTTGCTGGCGCTGGCGCGCGGCCTGGACCGCGAGGTGCGGGGCAGCGTCAACGTGACCGAATGGCTGCAGACGCGTGCCGCTCAGCATCGGGAGGCGGCCGTGAACGCGGGTTGTGTGCTCAGGGTGGAGGGGCCGGTCGGGCTGTGCCTTCCCTTGCCCGAAACCAGCCTGGGGCGCATCGTCGACAACCTCCTGGGCAACGCCATGCGCTACGCCCCTGGAGAGATCGAGCTGGTGGTGCGCTCCACCGCCACGGACGGTGGGGTGCAGCACCACATCGGCGTGTTGGACCGGGGCCCCGGCATTCCCCCCGAACAGCGCGAAGCCATGTGGCAACCGTTCCAGCGCGGCGAGCCCTCGCGCAGCCGGGCCACCGGGGGCGTCGGGCTCGGCCTGGCCATCGTGCGGCAACTGGCGCGGGCTCAAGGGTGGCACGTGCGGCTGGAAGGGCGGACCGGCGGCGGGCTGGAGGCCTGGGTGGATCTGGGGCCGACGGCGCCGGTGCCTTGCGAGAACCCGCCGGCCCTGTGACTGCGATTGCGCATGGTCGAAGGGGCTCGTCTGGGGTAGCTTGTAAAGCTTTTTCATTTTTCACGGAGCGAGACAAACCATGCATCCCCACCTTCAAAAAGCCATCGCGGCGTTGCTGCCCGCCGTGTTCTGCCAGGGCCTGATGGCCCAGTCGCCGGACGCTTCTGCGCCAGTGACCGACGGTATCTGGGTGACCGAGGCCCGCGGCATTTCCGAGGCCGTGCCGCCCAAGCTGGTGACGGTGCTGGTGTCCGAGATCCAGAAGGGCGGGCCGGTCAGCGCCATCAACGTCTGCAAGGAAGAAGCGCCCAAGATGGCGCGCGCCGCGTCGGAAAAGACCGGCTGGCAGATCCGCCGCGTGAGCCTGGGCAACCGCAATCCCAAGGCCGTGCCGGACGCCTGGGAAAAGGCCACGCTGGAAGCGTTTGAGCGCCGCCTGGCCGAGGGGGCGGAGGTGACCCGGCTGGAGCGGGCGGAAGTGGTCGTCGAGGACGGTCAGCCGGTCCGGCGCTACATGCGGGCCTTGCCGGTGCAGAAGCTGTGCCTGCAGTGCCACGGCACGCCGGAGACGCTGGGTGCAGGCGTGGCGCCCCGCCTGACCGAGCTGTATCCGCAGGACCGCGCCCTTGGCTACCTTGAAGGGCAGATCCGCGGCGCGATGAGCCTGCGCCAGCCGGCGCGCTGAGCGGCCGACGTTCGACAGGGCACGGGGTGTGCCCTGTGCCTTTTGATCCGCGTCATGGTGAGAGGGGTTGAACCTGGGCATTCTTGGTAAGTAATTCATTACCAACCAAGACGCTGGCATGTTGATCCGCCTATCCACCACCGAGCGCCGCGCCGAGATCGTGCAGGCCGCCGTGGACTTGACCCGCGAGGCGAGTCCGGCCTTCATCACGACGGGGGACATCGCTGCGGTCATCGGGGTGACTCAGGGTGCCGTGTTCAAGCACTTCCCCACCAAGGAAGCCATCTGGACGGCGGTGCTGGCGTGGGTGCGGGATGAGCTGTTGACGCGCTTGAGCCAGGTGTCCGAAGCGACCCCGGACCCCGTCGAGGCCCTGGCGGCGCTGTTCCGGACGCACGTCGACTTCGTCGTCAGCCATCCGGGCGTGCCGCGCCTCATCTTTCACGAGCTGCAGTTGCCCGATGATTCCGGCGCCAAGGCCGAGGTGCGGGCGCTGCTTCAGGCCTATCGGGGGCTGTTGCTGGCGCGTCTGGCCCAGGCCCGGGCGACCGGCGCCGTGGCGGCCGAGGTGGACACCGAGGCGGCGGCCACGGCCTTTGTGGGCCTGCTTCAGGGTTTGGTGATGCAGTCGATGATGGCCGGTCGGCCGGAAGCGATGCGCCAGCACGCCGAGGGGGTGCTGGCGCTGTACTTGCGTGGATTGGGAGGGCGGCATGGCTGACTGGAATCGACTTCGACCCCGCCTGATCCTGGCGGCCCTGGGTGTGCTGCTGGTGGGCGCGCTGGTGTTCGTGCTCCTGCGGTCCGGTCCGCTGGCGCCCACGCGGGTGACGGTGGCGGCGGTGAAGGTGGAGCGGGTCCAGCAGGCCCTGTTCGGCATCGGCACGGTGGAGGCCCGCCGCAGCTACCTGGTCGGGCCGACCGTGGCGGGACGTGTGCGCAGCGTGGCCGTGGATGTGGGTGAGGCGGTCCGCGCAGGACAGCCTTTGGCCGAGATGGATCCTGTGGATCTGGACGAGCGAGTCCGCGCGCTCGACGCCTCGATGGCCCGCGCCGAGAGCGCCGTGACGGCCAGCGAGGCCCAGCGGCGCGACGCCCTGGCCCGCCGGGAACTGGCGGTGTCCAACCTGCGCCGCTACGCCGACCTGGGGGCACAGAACTTCATCAGCGCGGGTGCGGTGGAGGCCCGGCAGCAGGAGCAGACCTCGGCCGAAGCCCAGGTCCGCGCCGCCGACGCCAATCTGGCGGCGGCCCGTCAGGACCGCCAGCGCCTGTCGGCCGAGCGTGCCGGCCTGCTGCAGCAGCGCGCCAACGTGAGGCTCACCGCGCCGACCGACGGTGTGGTGACCAGCCGCGACGCCGAGCCCGGCACCACGGTCATCGCCGGTCAGGCGGTGTTGAAGCTGGTGGACCCGGCCTCGCTGTGGGTCCGGGTGCGGCTGGACCAGGGGCGCTCGGCCGGTCTGGCGCCGGGCTTGCCGGCGCAGGTCGCGCTGCGCAGCCGTCCCGGCCAGGCGCTGGCGGGACGTGTGGCGCGCGTGGAGGCCGTGAGCGACAGCGTCACGGAAGAGCGCATCGCCCAGGTGGCGTTCGACGCCCGCCCCGAGGCCTTGTCCATCGGGGAGCTGGCCGAAGTGACGATCACCTTGGCACCGAGCGAAGAGGCGCCCGTCATCCCCAATGCGGCGCTGAAGCGCCAGGGCGAGCAGTGGGGCGTCTGGCGCATCGAGCAAGGCGATCTCCGCTTCGTGCCGGTCACGCCGGGCGCGCGGTCGCTCGATGGCCGGGTTCAGGTGCGCGAAGGCCTGTCCAAGGGCGATTCGGTCGTGGTCTACAGCGAGAAGGCCCTGCGCGCGGGCTCGCGCGTGCGGGTGGTCGATGCACTGGTGGAGGCTCGGCCGTGATCAGCCTGGCCGGGCGGGACATCCTGCACTCCTGGGGCAAGTTCGTGCTGACCGGCATGGGCCTGGGGCTGCTCATCGGCGTCACGCTGACCATGGCCGGGGTGTACCGCGGCATGGTCGATGACGCCCGGGCGCTGCTGCACAACAGCGGCGCCGACCTGTGGGTGGTGCAGCAGGACACGCAGGGGCCCTACGCCGAGTCGTCCAGCCTGCGCGACGACGTGGTGCGCGCCGTGCGGGGGCTGCCGGGGGTGAGCCGGGCCGCCAACGTGACCTACCTGACGATGCAGGTGCGCCCGGCGGAAGGGGCGGGTGTGCGTGAGGATGTCCGGGCCATGGTGGTGGGTGTGGAGCCCGATCAACCCGGTGAACCGACCCATCTGGTCGCCGGCCGGCACATGACCCGCGACCACTACGAGGCCCTGGCCGATGTGAAGACCGGCTTTCGCCTCGGTGACCGCATCCGCATCCGCCGGCACGACCACACCGTCGTCGGGCTGACCCGACGCACCGTGTCTTCCGGGGGCGACCCGATGGTGTTCGTGCCCCTGAAGGATGCGCAGGAGGCCCAGTTCCTCAAGGACAACGACGCCATCGTGAACGAACGCGCCCGCACCGCGGCCAACCCCGCGCTCAACCGACCGGGGGTGCCGGGACTGCTGGAAGCGGTGCAGGCCGCGCAGTCCAGCAACCACAACGTCAACGCCGTGCTGGTGCAGGTGCAGCCCGGCATGGACCCCGAGGAGGTGGCCCGGCCCATCCGCCGCTGGAAGCACCTGGAGGCCTACACCCAGGCCCAGATGGAAGAGATCCTGGTGTCCAAGCTCATCGCCACGTCGGCGCGGCAGATCGGCATGTTCCTGGTGATCCTGGCGGTGGTGAGTGCGGCCATCGTGGCCTTCATCATCTACACGATGACGCTGGGCAAGATCCGTGAGATCGCTGTGCTCAAGCTCATCGGCACACGCAACCGCACGATCGCCGGGATGATCCTGCAGCAGGCCCTGGGCCTGGGGCTGATCGGATTTTTCGTCGGCAAGGTGGCGGCGACGTTCTGGGCGCCGGTGTTCCCGAAGTACGTGCTGCTGGAGCCGGGGGATGCCGTGCGCGGGCTGGTGGTGGTGATGGTGATCTGCGCGCTGGCCAGCACCTTGGCGATCCGCGTGGCGCTGAAGGTTGATCCGGCCACGGCGATCGGTGGATGAGGGAGCGGCCATGAGCGAACTCGGCATCCGCATCGAAGGCCTGCGCAAACGCTATGGCGAGGGCGACACGGCCGTCGATGCCCTCAAGGACGTGCACATGACCGTGGCGCCGGGGGAAGTGGTCGGGCTCATCGGACCCTCAGGGTCCGGCAAGAGCACGCTGCTCAAGTGTCTGGGCGCCGTGACCGAGCCTTCCGGTGGGAGGATGGTGCTGGGCGGTCAGACCATCTACGACGGCCGCTGGACCCTGCCCGACCTGCGGGCCCTGCGGCGCGACCGCATCGGCTTTGTCTTCCAGGCGCCGTACCTGATCCCCTTCCTGGACGTCACCGACAACGTGGCCCTGCTGCCCATGCTGGCGGGGCGGCCCAATGCCGAGGCGCGGGCTCGGGCCATGGAACTGCTGAAGGCGCTGGAGGTGGACCACCGCGCCCGGGCCCGGCCTTCTGAGCTGTCCGGCGGCGAACAGCAGCGGGTGTCCATTGCCCGTGCCCTGGCCAACCGGCCGCCCGTGATCCTGGCCGACGAGCCCACGGCCCCGTTGGACAGCGAACGGGCGCTGGGGGTGATGCGGCTGCTCAACCAGATGGCCGTCGAGCACCACACGGCCATCATCGTCGTCACGCACGACGAGAAGATCATCCCGACCTTCAAGCGCCTGTATCACATCCGCGATGGACGGACGCACGAGGAGCAGGGCGAGGGGCGCGGTGCGCTTTGATGCTTTACCGCTTCATCCAGAACCGATCCACCACCCGCCAGCGGGCCACACCGGCACCCGGTGCCGGTTCCCAATAGGGGCGCGTGAAGGGCGTGGCGCCGGCCTGCGGCCGCCAGCGCTGCGGCACGGTGTCGGTGCCCAGCATGTGGGCCTCGATGCCCTGCGCAGTGACCCTGAAGCGCAGAAAACCCTTGTGCCCGTCGAGCGAGAGGGCGCTGGAGACGTTGGTGGGCGCACGCCCCGTCCAGCGGCTGAACACGGCCAGGAAGGTGCCGACGGTCAGCGCACCCACGAGGCTGGCCAGCACGACGCCCGCGGTGACCAGGCCCAATTCCAGCCCGATGAGCGCCCAGGGCCGCGCGTGCCAGTCCTCGTTTGTGCGCGCCCAGGACCAGGAGGATGTGCCCGTCGAGGCGGGGCCCGCACTGGAGGCCAGACCGGACGTGTCCGGCCAGATCCGCTCCAGCAGCGGAAAGGCCACCTGCTCCCGCAGCAGCCAGGCCAAGCCCATCAGCATCAGGGCCAGCAGCCCCCCCCAGATCCGGTCGCCCCAGGAGGCGCGGACCGGATCGTTGTCGGTGGTGAGGAACAGGGCTGTGGTCACCAGCCCGCCGTGCGCCGCGACCGACCACGGATTGGCCAGCACTTCGATCAGCCAGCGGCCGTCGCTGGGCGCCGTGGGCGTCAGCCCGGCCACGCCCAGCAGCACGCCGAGCAGCAGCGCAAAGGTCAGGTTGGAGCGGTGCCACGCCTCGCCGCGGGGCCGCAGCAGGGCCAACACGTTGCCCCAGGCCTGACGTCGGCTGGTGGCGATGTCGGGGTAGCAGCGTCCGTGGCCCCGGCCATCGCGCTCGCCTTGGGTCGGCCGAAAGCACAGGCCGGCGGCGTCGGCGGATTCGATGTCGGGCATGCGTCCCACCGTCACATGGCCGCGCAGCTCGGCCTGGGCGGCGCCGGGGTCGCTGGTCCACTGCAGCACCTTGGGGTCCAGCACCTCGCGGCAGTGCGTGGCGTGACCAAAGGCACCGCCGTTGCCGCAGGTGACGAGCTCGGTGCCGTAGGGGCCGGGGGGCGCGCAGTCCAGGTGCTCGCGGCTGTAGTGGTGTAGGTCGCCCGCCAGGCGCATGCGCACGTGCAGGCCGTGCTGGGCCAGCAGATGCTCCAGACGCTGATAGCGCAGCGGGTAGGCGGTGCGCGCCTGGCTCGCGAACGGGCGGGTCCAGTACGGCTCCGGATAGATCAGGATCACGTGCCCGCCTGGAGGCAGCGCGCCGGACTCGATCAACTGTGCGAAGGACTCGTACTGCAGCCGGTCCAGGTCGCCCGTGAGGGCCCAGTCGAAGCCCAGCACATACCAGTCGTGCGGCAGCGCCATCGCGAAGTAGGTGCGGCTCTGCGGCGCCCGGGCTCCGACGAGGCCGGCCTTTTCGCTGTTGACGAAATAACGGCAGAAGGTCGAGGCGCTGTCGAACCAGTCGTGGTTCTGCGGGATGGCGGCCACCAGCTTGTGCTGAGGCTCGATGGGGGCGTCGTGCGAGACGCCGCGCGGCACGTCGCGGTAGCGGCTGCGAGGGTCGCGCGCGAGTTCGAACATCTCGACCAGCCGCGACTGGTACAGCTCAGGGCTGGCCCCCGGGTAGGCGAGATCGCCGCCGAGGATCAGCAGCCGGCCTTCGGGCAGGGGCTGCTCGGCGCCTTCGGCCGCCAGTTCTGCGCTGAGCACACCCCGGGCGACGGTGTAGGTGGGGTTGCCGCCGTCGCCGGTGTCGGCCACGAAGTCGAACCAGAAGTCGGGCTCGGCTTCGGTGGCGAGGTGGCGCAGGTCGATCAGCTCCAGCCGTCCCTCGAAGGTCTCGCGTCGGTCCAGATTGCGCAGCAGGTTGGTGGACCACAGCTGCTGCTGCGCGATCGTGCGCAGGCCGACCGGGGCGTACCAAGGCACCGGTCGGCGCTCGTGCGGGGGAACATCCAGACCGTAGCGTTCACTCATGAACGCGGAGTCTATCGGTGCAGTCGGCCGGAGCTCTCCGCGGCGTCTTCGGCCTGGTCAAAGGCCTGTTCGATGAGGTCGTGGCGCACCACGGTCACCGGCACGGTGGCGTGCGTCAGCACCCACTGGCACACCGATCCCAGGCGCGGTGTGCCCAGCAGGCCCGTGCCTTGGCTGCCCATGACGATGGCGTCGCAGCCGCGCTTCTGGGCGATCTCCACCAACTGCGGCCCGGCATCCCCCAGGCCGATCTCGCTCTCGAACGGGATCTCGGCAATCTTGAGGTGGGCCTCGGCCTCGGCCATGGCGTACTCGGCTGCTTCGTGGCTGGCGCTGGCCAGCGTGTCCATGTCCGGGGTCATGACGACCTCGTACAGGTGCGGCGCGTCCTGCACATTGGCCAGCACGCAGGACACGTCCAGGCCCTGCCGGCGCAGGTCAAGCACGTGCTGCACGGCGTCCAGCGCCGCATCAGAGCCGTCGACGGGAATCAGGATCAGCATGGTCGAACTCCTTGTGAACGGCCCTCGCCCGACCTTGCCGGTGGGTGCGGGTGAGGGGGCCACCCCAATGTACGCCCGCCGGGCCCAAGCCGCACCGGGGTCGGCCCGGAGGGCAGACCTGGATCAAGGCCGTTTCGGTGCGGGAACTCGCTGTGCGTGCGTTCAACGCTTGAGGATGACCAGCCCCTTGAGGTACTCGCCCTCCGGGAAGCACAGTGTGGTCGGGTGATCGCTGGAGGCCTCCAGCCGTTGCAGCAGGTAACCGTCCACCCCTGCGTCCAGCCCGGCGCCGGCCACGATCTTGTGGAACAGCTCGGCGCCGATGCCGCCTGAGCACGAGAACGTCAGCAGCAGGCCGCCGGGCTTGAGCAGCTTCAGGCCGAGGCGGTTGATGTCCTTGTAGGCGCGGCTGGCGCGCTCGGCGTGCGCGGCGCTGGGGGCGAACTTGGGCGGATCCAGCACGATGGCGTCGAACTGGCGGCCGTCCTTGAGCATCTGGCGCAGGGTGCCGTTGACGTCAGCGTCGAGCGCCGTGTGGCGGGCCGGGTCGAAACCGTTGAGTTCGACATGGGCGTTGGCGCGGGCCAGGGCCGGTCCGGACGAGTCCACGCTGATGACCTCGGTGGCGCCGCCGGCCAGCGCGGAGACGCTGAAGCCCCCGGTGTAGCTGTAGCAGTTGAGCACCGACCGGCAGCCGAACTGGCGCACCAGTCGGGCGAAGAGGGCACGGTTTTCGCGCTGGTCGAGGTAGTAGCCGGTCTTGTGGCCCTCTTCGACGTCCACGGTGAGCTGGATGGCATGCTCGCGCAGGGTGACGACGGTGGAGCCCTCGCCGCGCAGCCAGCCCTTGGCCGGCTCCAGCCCTTCGAGCTGACGCACGCCGGAGTCGCTGCGCTCGTACAGGCGCGTGCAGCCGGTGGCGGCCAGCAGGGCGTCGGCGATCACGTCCTTCCAGCGCTCGGTGCCGGCGCTGAGGAACTGCACGCTGAGGATGTCCTCGTAGCGGTCGACGATCAGCCCGGGCAGACCATCGGCCTCGCCGTGGAACAGGCGCACGCCGTTGCTCTGGATGGCCAGCCGTTCGCGCATGGCCACGGCAGCCTGAATCCGTCGGGAGAAGAAGTCGGCGTCGATGCGCTCGGCTTCGTCAAAGCTCCAGGCGCGCACCCGGATCATGGAGGTGGGGCTGAACGAGGCCCAGGCGAGAAACTGGCCCGAGGCGCTTTCGACCCGCACGGTTTCACCCGGATCGGCCTTGCCTTTTTCGATGCTGCCCTGGAACACCCAGGGGTGCTTGCGCAGGAGCGAGCGCTCCTTGCCTTCACGCAGACGGATGACTTTCATGAGGGCGATTTTCGCCGGGCGCAGGCACAGTCGGTGCCCCCGCCCTGCCCCTCATCAGCGCTCACGCGGCGGCGAAGTACTGCTGAGGGTCGCGCATCATGTCCGCGGTCACGCAGGTTTCCTCGATGAGGCGTGCGAGTTCGCGGTAGTTGATCGAGTAGTCCCGCGTGTGCAGACCGGCGTTGGACAGCCACAGCGGCACCGACTCCTGGTCGGTCGGATGCAGGCGGCGCGTGGGCAGGCTCCAGGTGTGGATCGCCTGAGCCATGGCGTGGACGCGAAACGCCGGCAGCTGGTTGTCTTGCGGGAACGGGCGCTGGCCGTTCTGCAGCTTGGTGTGGGCGTCCACGTACATCTGCCGCGAGAACAGACAGTTCTCCCACTGTGACACCGCGGTGTAGTACTGCGCCGTGCAGGGATTGTGCAGGGAGCTCAGCTTCAGATAGGCCAGGGTGGACTCGCGGGCCTGCTGATAGGTCGCAAAGCAGGCGTGGGCGCGGTGCATCATCGAGATGGCGTACTGGCGGGACTGCCCGGTGAAGTGCTTTTCGTACAGCGCAAACAGCACTTCGGTGGCCAGCCAACCGGAGGCCATCGGTTGCAGGTAGCCGAGGTCCGGAATGTCGCCGGCCACAAAATCGGCGATGCCCGGCGCGATGGCGCGGTTCAGCAATGTGGGATTCCAGCGTAGCGTCATGCGTGCCCTCTGCTCTGGCGGCGCGGGGGTTCAAGCGCTCCACCCATCTGAGTGGTTGCTGATGCCTGGCCGCGCGAATTGTTCATTTTGTGCATCATACTTACATTTTGTTTCCCTGAAACAGGGAAAACGGCATTCCCAGCCTGCGCAACACAGATTTACGCGACTTCACATGAGGGTGGTCAACCCCAGTGAATCAGGGGTCGTTGTGTGAAGAACGCAAGTCTTCACGCCAAGAACGGCCCGAAATGCTGCAGAAACGTTGGATCAGAAGTGCGGCCGTGCCGCGTGAGCGCTGATCAGCCCGGTTTGCGCTTGGCTCGCG
The DNA here is from genome assembly GCA_964422355.1 of uncultured Sphaerotilus sp. GTDB lineage: Bacteria > Pseudomonadota > Gammaproteobacteria > Burkholderiales > Burkholderiaceae_C > Sphaerotilus. The sequence continues at coordinate 21,491 of CAYRBG010000015.1, forward strand.
GGTGTGCGGCGTCGTACACCTGCGCCAGGTGCTGGAAGTCCAGTCGGGTGTAGATCTGGGTGGTGCCGATCTGGGCGTGGCCCAGCAGTTCCTGAACACCGCGCAGGTCGCCGCTGGATTGCAGCAGGTGCGAGGCGTAGCTGTGGCGCAGCATGTGCGGATGCACGCGGGTGGGCAAGCCGGCCTGCAGAGCGCGGTCGGCCAATCGGCGGCGCACCTGTCCGTCCGACAGTCGGGTGCCCTTGCGGTTGATGAACAGCGCGGTTTCGCCCGAGGCGGCCCATGGGGTGCGGACCGAAACCCAAGCCTGCACGGCGGCAAGCGCCTGGTGTCCGACGGGGACAGACCGGCGCTTGCTGCCCTTGCCGAGCACATGCAGCAGCGCGTCGGAGGCGTCCAGCCAGCCTTTGGCTTGAGGGTGGGCTTGAATGTCCAGCCCCACGAGTTCGCTGATGCGCAACCCGCAGCCGTACAGCAGCTCGACGATGGCTTGATCGCGCAGCGCCAGCACCGGGTCCGATGTGGGGATTTCTGCGTCGGCCAAGGCCATGGCCTGATCGACGGGCAAGGCCTTGGGCAGGGGCCGGGCGGCCTTGGGGGGGCGAATGCCGGTGACGGGGTTGACCGGCACCAGTCCTTCGCGGCCCAACCAGCGGTAGAGGCCCCGCCATGCGGACAGATGCAAGGCCAGACTGCGCGGCCCGAGCCCCTGAGCATGCAGAGCGGCCACGCTGCGGCGGATGGCCGCCGCGGGCAACTCGGGAAGAGGATGTCCTTCAGCGAGTTCCGTCAAGCGCCGCAGGGCCTGGGCATACAGCGTGAGCGTCCGCTCGGACAGCCGACGCTGAACACGCAGGTGTTCGAGAAAGCCTTCGATCAACGCATCGGTGTCCATGGTCGGGTTCGATGCGGGGGGAGGGCGCAGGTTCAGTCGGCCGCCGGCAGCAGGCGCGACAGCGCCGCGCTGGCGATCTCGCCCACGCGCGAGAGGAACTCGGTGCCCATGTCCGCGGTGTAACGGGTGGGGTCGGGTGAGCCGAACACGAGCAGGCCGAAGGCCGGGGCGCTGTCCTCGCGCCGCAGAGGCACCATGGCCAGGGACGCGATGGTCTCGCTGTCGGCCAGCCACTGCTGCGGCTCGAACATCGGGCTGGTGGCGCCACAGTAGGGGGTGCTCAGTCCGCTCACGAAGTCGCGGATGTCGGCGCTCACCGGCGCCGCGAAGGGCTCTTGGGCATGGAGGGGGGCCACGTCCCACAGGCGCACGGCAGCGGCCGGAATCAGGAACTGCTCCTGCAGGTCCAGCACCATCAGGTCCGGCAGATCTCGGTCCTGGCCGCACAGCATCAGGTTGCGGCTCCAGTGGTGCAGCCGGTCCATCAGCGCGGCGTTTTCCTGGCCGTGGCGGATCATGTCCATGATGCGGCGCTCCAGGCCTCGGATGCGCTCACGCAGCATCTCCATCTGGCGCTGCTGCAGCGAGACTGCGCGTGTGCCGTGTGGGTTGGCCAGCTCGACGCTGGCCAGGAGTTCGGCATGCCGTTCGAAGAAGCCGGGGGTCTGCGCCAGGTAGTCGGCGATGTCGTCTTCGGTGATGCCCTGGATGTTGCTGCTGCTCATGTCGGTGGTGATGTGTCGTCGGGGGCGCTGCGCGGGCTCAGGCGTCGGGCAGGTTCAGCGTGCCTTCAAACACGCGCACGGCGGGGCCGGTCATGAGCACGGGGCCGTCGCCACCGGCCCAGTCGATGGTGAGCTCGCCGCCTCGGGTCTCGACATCCACGCGGCGGTCCAGCCAGCCCAGCCGGATGCCGGCGACCACGGCGGCACATGCACCGGTGCCGCAGGCCAAGGTTTCACCGGCGCCACGCTCGAACACGCGCAGGCGGATGCGTGAGCGCGAAATGACCTGCATGAACCCGGCGTTGACGTGTCGCGCGAAACGGGGGTGGGCCTCGACCCATGGGCCGAGGGAGGCGACGGGCGCCGTGTCCACGTCGTCCACGCGCTGCACCGCATGCGGGTTGCCCATGGACACCACGGCAACCTCACAGCGGTGATCCGCATCCTCCAGCGGCCACAGCTCGAAGCCGTTCACGGCGCGGGCCACCAGGCCCTTGGGGTCGAAAGGCAGGCGCTCGGGCTCGAACATCGGCCGGTTCATGTCGACCGTGACCCGGCCATCGGCCTGCATGCGCAGCTCGATGCGGTTGTTGACGGTTTCGACCTGCACCACGTCGCGGTCGGTGAGGCCCGTATCGCGCACATAGCGCATGAAGCAGCGAGCGCCGTTGCCGCAGTGCTCGACTTCTTCGCCGGTGCCGCCGTTGAAGATGCGGTAGCGGAAGTCGACGCCGGGGGTGTCGCTGCGCTCGACCACCAGGATCTGGTCTGCACCGACGCCGAAGCGACGGTCACCGAGAAAGCGCAGTTGGGCCTCGTTCAACGCCAGGGGCTCGCGGGTGGCGTCGAGCACGACAAAGTCGTTGCCCAGACCGTGCATCTTGGTGAAACGCAGATTCATCTTCGAATTATCGCGGGTGGGCCTGATTTCGTCAGGTGGGCGCATGCCCAAGGCCGGGACGGACGCAGGGCTTGAGCGCCGCTCGGTTCAGTAAAGGCTGGGCTGGCCCTCGGGACGGGTCTTGAAGCGCTTGTGCACCCACAGGTACTGCGCCGGGTTCTCAC
>CAYRBG010000016.1:0-24107 GCA_964422355.1 uncultured Sphaerotilus sp.
TCTCGGAGCGGTAGTCCTCGTCGATGATGACGATGGGGAAATGGAAGCGCTGCATCGCGACGGCTCCAGACAAACAGAGTAGGGGATGAACGAAAAGCGCGGAGTGTAGGGCCGAAAGAAGACGCCAACCGTGTCAACAGTCGCACGAATCTGCAAATTGGACACCGACAGACACCCGATCGACGTGGGTCGGACTCGTGGGCAGGTTCGGCATTCCTGTGTAAGCTCCGGCGCAACGCTTTCGTGACAAATTTTTACCTCCTTTTGCCAGGTTCGAGATGCCACCACTGACCCGTCAAACCTCGTCCAGCCCCTCACGCTATGACTGGGTCGACTTCGCCAAGGGCTTCTGCATCATCGCCGTGGTCGCCCTGTGGGTAAACAAGTCGGTGGGGGTTGGACAAACCGGTTGGATCGGTTACTTCGTGACCTTCGCGAAGCCGTTCCGCATGCCCGACTTTTTCCTCATTTCCGGACTCTTTCTCTCGCGGGTGATCACTCGACCCTGGCCGCACTACCTGGACACCAAGGTCGCGCACTACCTCTACTTCCTGGTGCTCTGGACCTTGATCATCATCCCCGGCATGTGGATGTTGAAGGACGACTGGCCACCGACGCCGTCCGATGCCCTGGGTGAGCTGATCCAAGGCTTTTATCGCCCGCCAGCCATGTTGTGGTTCCTGTTGGCCTTGTCAACGTTCTTCGTGATTGCACGCCTGCTGCAGGCCATTCCCAAAGTTGTGGTGACCGTGATTGCAGTCGCGCTCATGCTGATCTCACCGAGAACGGGAATACCTGCCGCAGACTGGTTTTGCACGTATTTCGTTTTTTTCTACTGCGGGTACGCCTATTCAGAAAGGTTCTTTCTGCTCGCAGACTGGGCACAAGCTCATCCCCGTCAATCCTGGTGGATCATCGTGATCTGGGCCATGTTCAACGCCATCATGATCAAGTTGGCTGGAGGAGAAAATCATGCCGTTCTCCTGCTGCTTGGCTTCCTCGGCATCAGTGCCTTGGTCATGCTTTCCAGCCTGCTGAGCAAGCGTCCCTGGTTCTCTTGGCTAAGCCGACTCGGCAAGAACTCCATTGCCGTCTACCTCGGGTTCTATTTGCTGCTGCAGACCTTCCTTTGGGCCGCAGAGCGCTTAGACGTCCTCGATGCACACAAACCGACGATGGCCACCTTGGCGTGGATACTTTGCATCGCAGGGTCGGTGGTGCTGTTTCGTGCCACTCGGCACACCCCGCTGAAGTATCTGTATGCTCGCCCCGCTTGGGCAAAGTTGACAAGCTGGACCGACAGCACCCCTGTGTCCAGGGTGTCACGGGGGGAGTCACCTCACCAATAATGACCGGGCGGAACGAGATTGCAGTGGGCACGGCATGAGCCCGCCGCAGCTCCGGACATGGAAGTCGAGAACAGAAGCATGAAAAATGAATGGGATCTGACGTCCCTCGCGGGGCAAGCGGGCTTTGACGAGATTCGCAGGGAGTGGCTGTCGATGGTTGAAGCCGACGATGCCTCGACCTACCTGCAGCACCCGGACTGGATTGCGTCGTATCTGGAAGCACTCGCCCCCGATGCCCATCGCGTCCGATTCCTGTGCGCCCGCAAGAACGGCAGACTCCGGGCCATCCTGCCTGTCGAGCTCCACCGCCGCCATGCTTGGCCAATGCCGCAGATCTATACGCTGATCAACGGCCCTCACATGCACCTCAGTGAGCTTTGCGTGGCCAGCCACGACGCAGAGGCACGCGAGGCGTTTTTCAAGTTGATGCTGACCGACGCGCCACAACACTGGCTGCGTCTTCAATCACACTCTGTACACGAGGGCTCCAACCTTCACCGCGCGCTGGACGCCGCGAACCTGCAGTCGATCAGCCTGACCGCACCCAAGGGCCAAACCACATGGATGGACTGCTCCGCAGGGATTGATCAGTGCCTGGCGCGGGTGTCCAAGTCGTTCAAGCAGAACATTCGTCGGCTGGCTCGGCGCGCCGAAGGCATGGGTACGGTCGAATACCATGCCGTGACCTGCCCGGAACGACTGGAATGGGCCCTGCAGGAGTTCCTGCGTGTCGAAGGCAGTGGGTGGAAAACCCAGGCCGGCACCGACATCGCCCACGACCCGAAGTTGGTGGCCTTTTATCGTGCCCTGACGCGGCGCTTTTCCTCGCGAGGAGCCTGTCGCATCAATCTTCTGATGCTGAACGGCCAGACCATCGCCGGCCAGTTCGGACTGCTCAGTGCACGCCAGCTCAATCTGCTGAAAATCGGATACAACGCCGACTTCGCCAGCATCGCGCCCGGCAACCTCATCATGCAGCGCACCCTGGAAACCGTGTGCGACGACCCGGCCGTGGACCGACTCAGCTTCGTGACCAACCCGCCTTGGGCCCATCTGTGGAAGCCGCATCTGGTGGCGATTCAGGACGTATCGCTGTTCCACCCCGGCGTGCTTGGCCAGTCCGCCCTCAAGGGCATCGGTTGGTGGCGAGCCCGGCAGCAGCGCCGTCAAGCCTCAGCGGCACAGGCCGCAGCCGAAGCGAATGTCGACAGCCCCTCTGCCGACTCACCGGCCGATGAAGAATCGCGTGCAGCACCACCGCGCGAGGCCTCGTCCATCGATCTGCCCCACGTGCATCGCGCCGCTTGAGGATCCGCCGACGATCGGATGCCACTGCACACGCTACCTGACTGTTCCACCCCACCCAATCGGGAGCAGGAATTCTCAGAGTCTTCAAGCATCCGCCTCGGCCTCTTCCCCGCCGTCAGTCAACACGTCTGCCGCTGATGCGGCCCCGGGCAACGACGAACGATCCAGGGGCCGACACACTTGGCGCTTGAGCGATTGCAAACGCTCCGATCGCTCGACGGCCAGCAGAACCGATTCCGGGTCCATCATCAGCACAAAGGGGTTGGCTGCGGTGCATTGCTTTTCCATGTCTGTCCTCCGTTCCTGCATCGATTGATTCGATGCTTGAACTTTAGGAACATGGCCCCTGATCGGAAAGTCGCCCAAAAGCGAAAAATCGTGTCAGAAAAAATCTGACACGCGCTTTCGACGACCCAAACAAAAAACCCAAGCCGGTCAACGACTTGGGTTTTGCTGTGGCGGAGAGAGCGTCCGCCAGAGGCCAAAAGCAGGGAATGTCACCCTGCCTCAAAACCCATCATCCACTCTCTGAAGTTCGGCGGAGATTAGTCGCATCGTGTAGCATCCTGTCGCATCTGATTGCACCCTGTTTGATGGGTGTGATGATGGGTGTTGAAGAAGGGTATGGGCCATGCCGAGGGCCGCAGTCGAACTGAAACCGTTGGAAGTGCAGCGCCTGACGAAGCCGGGAATGCACGCCGTGGGAGTCATTCCCGGCCTGTATTTGCAGGTTCTGCCCACGGGTGCCCGGACATGGGTCTTGCGTGCCATGGTGGCCGGCAAGCGCCGCGACATGGGCCTTGGGGGGTACCCGGCGGTGACTCTTGCTCAGGCACGAGAACTCGCTCGTGCCGCCCGCGAAAAGGTGAAGGCCGGAATCGACCCCATCGAAGAGGCCCGGGCCGCCCGCAGTGTTCATGCAGCCTCCCGGGCCGCCGCCCTGACCTTCGATCAGTGCGCCGCGAAGTACATTGAAGCGAACAAGGCGGGCTGGAAGAACGACAAGCACGCCCAGCAGTGGGGGAATACCCTCAAGACCTACGCAAACCCAGTGATGGGCTCGCTGCTGGTGCGGGACGTCGCGCTGTCGCACATCCTGACCGTGCTGGAGCCCTTGTGGCAGACCAAGACCGAGACAGCTTCCCGCCTGCGCGGGCGGATTGAATCCGTTCTCGATTGGGCCACTGCCCGCAAGTACCGCTCAGGCGAAAACCCGGCGCGCTGGCGGGGGCATCTGGACAAGCTGTTGCCTCAGCCCAAGAAGGTGTCGAAGGTGGAGCATCACACCGCACTACCCATCGACGAGGTGGGCGCCTTCCTGGCCGAGCTACGCCGGCAGGAAGGCATGGGAGCCCGCGCTCTGGAGTTCACCATCATGACCGCCTGCCGCTCCGGCGAGGTGCGGGGCGCGACGTGGGCGGAAATCGACACGGACGCCAAGACCTGGACTATTCCGGCTGAGAGGATGAAGGCCGGCAAAGAACACCGCGTGCCGCTGTCGGATGCTGCGCTGGCGCTGTTGAGGGCCCTGCCCAAGATGGCCGGCACCGACGTGGTGTTTCCCGGCACCAAGGGTCAACCCCTCAGCGACATGACCCTCACGGCCGTACTGCGCCGCATGGAAGTGCCTGTGACCGCCCACGGCTTCCGCTCCACATTTCGTGACTGGGCCGGAGAACGCACCGCCCATCCACGGGAGGTCATCGAGCACGCCCTGGCGCACCAGTTGAAGGACAAGGCTGAAGCAGCGTACCAGCGGGGCTCGCTGTTCGACAAGCGTCGTCGCCTCATGGATGACTGGACCGCGTTCCTTGAACGTCCGACGCTGCCTGTCGCAGTGATCGAATTGCGCAAGGCCGGGTGATGAAGGGGACTGTCTTGCCGCGCCGGTCTGTGCCGGGATTTCCCCGTCGTTGGCCTTCGCCTGACGCAGAGTTGGTTGGCCTGAGGGTCTGGTTCGAGGCGGCATTGGCCCCCGAGGTGATGAGGCTGACCAGCGTCCCCAAAGCCGCGCTCGAAAACATTTACGAGTACGCCCAATGGGTCGACGGGCACTTGCCTGAGACGGCGAACCAGGAACTCGCTTCGCTAGCCGCAGGCGTGGGTCTTGCGATTCGACGGTTGGAGGCGATGCACGCTGAAGGTCGGGATGGCTGGGCACTGGGGCTGGATGACGCGGTAGCCGACGCCGAACGTACGGCGGGGCGGTGCGAGGCGCTGGCCCAGACTCGGGATGATGCTTCGAGGCCTGCAAGGTCGGCGAAGGACAAACGGGCCAAATCACTCCAGCAGACCATCTTGGGGATGGCAGACAGCTACCGCGACCGTGGCTTTTCCATGAGCGGGGCCGCAACTCGCATCGCCATAAAACTTGCCGAGTCGGAAGAGTGGTCGGGGGCAAGGGGCACCACGGAGGACACCATTCGCAAGCTACTGAGTCGGGAGTTCGGCGCAGGAGGATGGCGACCGAAGAAATAGTTGTGCGCAACTGGCCAGTAACGCACAGTCAGGCGACGGACGGCGACGACATTGGGGCAACCGCAAATCGCGGCAACTTGCCTCAAGAGGTTGCAAACATGACCCAGAAAGCCAACATCGTCCCGGCCCTGCCCACTCCGCCCGCTGTGCAGGAGTACGACCGCCTGCCCCGCTCGGCCTACGTCCGCATCGGCGCCGTGGCGGCGCTGTACAGCGTTTCGACCGCCACCGTATGGCGCTGGGTGAAGTCTGGCCGACTCCCCGAGCCGGTGAAACTCAGTCCCGGCGTGACTGCCTGGAACGTTGGTGCATTGCGTGATCACGAGGTGGCCGCATGATCGGAGGCACCCCGCTGCTGTTCGATCCCGCCGAACTCCCGGTGCCGGAACAACGCCGAATCACCTTTGTAGGAGTCGGTGGAGTGCCGGAGGCCATTGGCCTTGCCGTCCTGATGGCAAGACCCGAGGGCGTATCGCGGGACGAGTTGCAGACCCTGACCGACGCCCCCAGCACGCCCGACCTGATTCGTCGCTTGCGGAAGACCGGACTTTCCATCGACATGGAGCGCCGCCAACGCGACGACCGACACGGCCTACCGAGGTGGCGGGGTTGGTACACCCTGCGTGACCCAGCCAGTCGCATCGCGGTGCTGGCGTGGCGCGGGTACGGCGACCTCATGCGCTTGTACGGGCCGATGGCGGAAGGCGAATCGTGAGTGGGATCGAGACAACGATGCAGGCCCTTCAAGCAGGGCTATTTCGCGGAAGGCCACGACGTCCGCGCGCAGCACCGGCAATGGAGGCTCCGCAGGCCCTGCGGACCCTAACGGACGCCAGCGCCAGCACGACGGACCTTGAAGTTCTGCAGGACTGCGGAATTCCGAAACCTCCGGAGGCACTCCCCGAAGCCGCTCATGGAGGTTCCGACATGGAAGTCGCCGACACCCCCCCGGTGACACATCCTGACGAGTGGGCGCCTGGCCTGCGGGTCGGACTCAAGTCCCTGAACACACGCACCGTGAACAGGGCCATTGACCACGCCGACGTGCTGCGGGTGTGCTTGTGCCACAACCTCAGGTCGGGCAACGACGAACACCGACACCGACACGGCATCAACGACTCCTTGAGCCACCTGAACACGGTGATGCACGGCGCCCGCAGCCCGGAGGATGGCGTCACACGGGCGATGACCATGGCGTCCGCGACAGGTGCCAAGCTGGCTCGCCACGATGCACTGTTAGCCGTAGAGATTGTGATCAAGCCACCGACAGGATGGGACCGCATCGGATTCTGGCGCGAGTTCATGAAGTGGCTTGAAACGACCTACGGTGCCGAAGCGGTTCTGAGTGTGGTTGTCCACCGCGACCAGCGCCAGCCGCACGCGCACGCAATCGTGATGCCGATTCTGGGCGGTCGGTGGGTCGGGTCGGTCATCACGACGGGTTCCTACGGTGCCCCAAGGGTGGTGCAGAGCCTGTTGAAACACATGCGCCAAACCCTTGGAATTCGACAGGACCGGGCGCCGTCAAAGACCTTCGCCGAGATCATGACAACACCGGTTCAGGGATTGGGTATGAAGGTTGGGTATGAAGGTCGGCCCGAGGTGAATGGGTATGAAGGTCGGGGGAAAAACCAACCTTCATACCCAGTGACCTTCAGGAATGCGTATTCCGCTCAGACCTTCATGCCCACCGAAGCCGACAGAGCCTTGGCAGAGCCACTGGCCCGAGCCCTGGCGCACATGGTCGGGGAGGCTCGCAGGCATGGCTGGGTGGTACCGCCCGAGGTGCTGGCGCTGCTGGTCGCTGCGGGAGTGCCAATATGACCGCAGCCGAAGCCGAACGAATCCGAGCCCTGAGCCGAGCAGCCACAGCCTTCACGACCTGGATGCGTGCCGAGGGCGCTGCCCGTCTAATGCGTGATGTGCTGGGTGACGCATTCAGGATCGGATGTCCTGCCGGACTGCCAAAAGGCGAGGTGTTGGAACACGTCACCCGCGTGGTGGCTGCTACCCGGTCTGCCCGGGCCAGGGGTGGCCGGACGCCATGAACGAACCTGAGCGCATCCTCAGAACCACACGATGTTGCATCGATGAGGCCCTGCGGGAGGTGTTGGAAGCCTTCCGGACCCATGACCCGGAAGACCTCCCACCCGCACGCTCTGAAGAACCGATGACCCAAGAACCCAATTCGGCTCGGGAGGATTTGCCCACTGAACGCCAGCTTCGAAGCGAGTGGTGCGGTTCTCGGGATGGCCAGGCCAAGCAAGAAGGCCGGCACAAAGACTCCACGCCAAGGCTGATGATGTGATCAAGTTGGCGTCGTTCGGAGTGAACTGCACCTACATCACCAGTGAGCGTTCACAGGCGGTAGCCTGAACATTGGGACCGTCTCGCCACACGGCGCGCACAATCATTTGCTCAGTTCTGCTGCGTGCGTAGCATTGCGGGTTTTCTGTTCGGGTCCCCCTTCCGATCCGAACCACAACAACAATCTTTGACAAGAGGAACGCACCATGCTGACCGGTGAACTGCGCAGCCAAGTGGATGCCATCTGGAACACATTCTGGTCGGGCGGCATCTCCAACCCCATGGAGGTGTTGGAACAAATCACCTATCTGCTGTTCATCCGCCGACTGGACGACGCCCACACGCTGGAGGAATCCAGGGCGCTGGTGCTGGGCATGCCCTTGACCAAGCGCATCTTCCCGGTAGGGGCGGATGCCAAGGGCCGTCCCTACGACGACCTGCGCTGGTCGCGCTTCAAGAACTTCGCGCCCAGCGAGATGCACACCGTGGTGGGCGAACACGTCTTCCCCTTCCTGCGCTCGGGCCTGCTGACGGGCGGTGGCGACGGCTCCACCTACGCTCAGCACATGAAGGATGCGCGCTACACCATCCCCACCGCCGGCCTGCTGGCCAAGGTGGTGGACATGCTCGACCACGTGCCCATGGAAGACCGCGACACCAAGGGCGACCTGTACGAGTACATGCTGGGCAAGATTGCTGCGGCGGGTCAGAACGGCCAGTTCCGCACGCCCCGGCACCTCATCCAGCTCATGGTGGCGCTCACACGGCCCACGCCCAAGGACACCATCTGTGACCCCGCCAGCGGCACCTGCGGCTTTCTGGTGGCGGCCGGTGAATACCTGCGCCAGCAGCACCCCCAGCTTCTGAACGACCTGGCGGACCGTGCCCACTTCCACCACGGCATGTTCCACGGCTACGACTTCGACAACACCATGCTGCGCATCGGCAGCATGAACATGGCGCTGCACGGGGTGGACAACCCCGACATCCGCTACAAGGACTCGCTGGCCCAAGACCACGCGGGCGACGAAGAGGCCTACAGCCTCATCCTGGCCAACCCACCCTTTGCCGGCAGCCTCGATTACGAGAACACCGCCAAAGACCTGCTGGCCATCGTCAAGACCAAGAAGACCGAACTGCTCTTCCTCGCCCTGTTCCTGCGCCTGCTCAAGCCCGGTGGCCGCGCCGCCGTCATCGTGCCCGACGGCGTGCTGTTCGGCTCCAGCAAGGCCCACAAGGCGCTGCGGCAGATGCTGGTGGAAGAGCAGAAGCTGGACGGCGTGATTTCCCTCCCGGCCGGCGCCTTCAAGCCCTATGCGGGCGTGTCCACCGCCATCCTTCTGTTCACCAAGACCAATTCCGGTGGTACCGACCACGTGTGGTTCTACGACATGGTGGCCGACGGCTGGAGCCTGGACGACAAGCGCCAGCCGCTGCTGGACGAAGACAAGCTGGGCGCGAACCCGGTGCAGTCCTTGAGCGAGGCCGAGCATGCGAAGAACAACTTGCCTGATGCGCTGGCCCGCTGGGCGCAGCGGGACGGCAGGGAGCGCGACCGCCCACGTACCGCGCAAAGCTTCTGCGTACCCAAGGTCGACATTGCGGCGCAGGGCTACGACCTGAGCCTCAACCGCTACAAAGAAGTGGTGCACGAGGCGGTCGAGCATGAATCGCCGCTTGCTATCCTGGCAAAGCTGAAGGTCTTGGAGGCGGAGATTCAGACGGGGATGGTGGAGTTGGAAGGAATGCTGAAGTGACGGCAGTACCCAACGTCCCGCTGCGAAGCCTCGTTTCATCGGTTTCTACATGGAATCCGCTGAGGCCCGGAAATGACGAAGACTTTGAATACATCGACCTGAGCGCCGTCGATCAAGATCAGAAGGCGATAACCGGTGCACGTACTGTCGCATGTGTTGAGGCGCCGAGCCGTGCCCGTCAGCTTGTTCGGTCTGGCGATGTCCTCGTTTCCACCGTTCGTCCGAATTTGAACGGTGTAGCCATGGTTTCGCCGGAGTTGGATGGCGCGACAGCATCGACCGGCTTCTGCGTGATTCGGGCCAACCGTGAGGTCCTTGAACCAAGCTACGTTTTTCACTGGGTCAAGTCGGCGCCCTTCGTGTCGCGCATGGTGGCGCAGGCCACGGGCGCCAGCTATCCTGCCGTCTCTGACCGAATTGTTCTCGACGCCGAGAGTCCCCTCCCGCCCCTCCCCGAACAACGCCGCATCGCCGCCATCCTCGACAAAGCCGACGCCCTGCGCACCCTGCGCCGCGAGGCCTTGGCCCAACTCGACCGGCTGGCGCAGGCGATTTTTGTGGAGATGTTTGGGGATCCGGTGACTAATTCGAAGGTGTGGCCCCTTAAGTCCTTGCCAGAGGCTACGGAGTTTCAAGAAGGCCCAGGCATACTTGCCAAGGACTTCCGAGAAAGCGGTGTGCCGTTAGTGCGACTTGCTGGAATTGGAGTCGGTGAAGTTTCGCTCAAGGGATGCAACTTCGTTGACCCAAAAATGTTTGCTCGCAAGTGGGCGCACTTTGCGCTGAGTGAGGGCGACATACTCGTTTTAACAAGTGCAACCTTCGGCAATCCAGCGGTAGTTGGCAAGGCTGCTTCCGGGGCAATTTTCTATACTGGCATTATTCGATTTCGCCCCAAAAATCGGGATATAGATCCAACCTACCTGCGACATTTTTTGGCGTCCTCATGGTTTTTACGACAGGCAACTGCATTGGCCTCTGGCGCTGTTATCAAACACTTCGGCCCGACGCACCTTAGGCAGATGACTATCCCTGTGCCGCCGATTCATGTTCAAGAACTGTTTGCCAGTCGCATAACCAAGGTTGAAAACATGCGGGCACCACTTGCTGAGGCCCAGTCTGAGTTGGGCAGGCTTTTCTCGTCACTCCAACACCGTGCATTCTGTGGCGAGCTCTGAATGCAGCGGCACAATCGGCAGACTGGAGGCCATGGGTCATGTTGAAATATTTGAAACTCAGCCAGGTGGGGCTGGCGCCTGCACTGAAGGTTGATTGGGCCGAGCGCATCAACCTGATTGCGGGTGACAACGGCTTGGGCAAGAGCTTTTTGCTGGACTTGGCTTGGTGGGCCTTGACGCGCACCTGGGCTGGACCGGTGGCGCTGCCCGCGCCCAGCAGCAGGAAAGCCACGATTGAGTACCTGGTGAAAGGCAAGACTCGGACGGCCACGCCAGTTACGTCGACCTACCGCCGCGCTGACGCGTCTTGGCCGCTGCCGGCGAGTCGCCCGACCATGCCGGGCATCGTCATCTACATCCGCATCGACGGTGGCTTCTCGGTTTGGGACCCGGCGCGCAACTACTGGCGCACCGACCCCGACCGCCCGGCGGCCTACCACTTCGGCGCGGCCGATGTGTGGAACGGTCTGGACATGGGCGGGCGACGGGTGTGCGAGGGCCTGGAGCGCGACTGGATCAACTGGCAGGAAGGCCGCAAGCCGCAATTCGAGGCGCTGGAGGCGGTGTTGCAGGCCGTGTCGCCGCCCAACGAGCGCTTGCGCGTGGGGCCGCCGCAGCGCCTGTACATCGGTGAGGGGCGTGACCGGCCAACGCTGCTGGTGGGCTCGCAGTCCATCCCTGTGGCGCTGGCGTCCGCCGGTGTGCGCCGCATGTTGGCGCTGGCCTACTTTTTGGTGTGGGCTTGGCACGAGCACCGCACAGCGGCCAAGCTGCTGGGCAAACAGCCCGAGAACCGGGTGGTCATCTTGTTTGACGAACCTGAAACCCACCTGCACCCGCGCTGGCAGCGCACGGTGCTGCCCAGCCTGCTGGCGGCCATCAGCAAGTTGCAGGGCCGCAGTGGGCATGAGCCCCAAATGCTGGTGGCTACGCATTCGCCGCTGGTCACCGCATCGCTGGAGCCCATGTTCGACGTCGAGCGCGATGACTTGATTCATCTCTCGTTGCAGGACGGCCAAGTGGTGGCCGAGCAGGGCGGCTGGGCCACGCAGGGCGACGCCACGAATTGGTTGGTATCGGAAACCTTTGGCCTGGAACAGGCACGCTCGGTGGAAGCCGAGCAGGCCATCGAGGCGGCTGAGGCCTTGATGCGGGGCGAGCCAACCCTGCACAAGGGACTGAAGACGAAGGCCGACATTCACCGCGAGCTACAGCGGCTTTTGCCCGCCGGCGACCCGTTCTGGCCGCGCTGGTTGGTGAGCACCCAGGCCATCAAGGGTGCGGGCAAGGGGCGCGCATGATTCCGGTTGGCAAGACCCGCAAACCGGCCCAGTTTGACAAGAAGGCGCGTACGCCAGGCCAGCAATGGCTGGTGGACAACCCTGGCTCGACCAAGCGCCCACCCGCCTACTGGAGCGAGTTCACACCTGACTTGAGCAAAGGGTTCAAAGGCTTGTGCGGCTATGCCGCGATGCTCGACCCCACGGGTGGCACCGTTGACCACTACCTGAGCTACAAGAACCACCCGAACCTGGCCTACGAGTGGGGCAACTATCGCTTTGCCTCGGGCACCCTGAATTCATCCAAGAAGACCGCCGACGACACCGTGCTGGACCCGTTCGAGGTGCAGCCCGGTTGGTTCGAGATCTTGCTGCCGTCGCTGCAGATGCAGGCCACCGATGCGGTGCCTGCTGCGATACGGCCCAAGGCGGAATTCACCCTGAAGCGCCTGAAGCTGCGCGATGGCGAGCGCATCATTCGCTGGCGCCAATCTTGGTACGACATGTACAAAAGCGGCGGGTTGACGCTGGATGGGCTGCGACAGGTGGCCCCACTCATTGCCGAGGCGGTGGACAGGGTTCTGACTCAGGGTGGCGTTGCGCCGTAAATGAGGCGGCACTCGGTCGTGTCGCCAAAATCGAAAAATGACACCACGTCTGCGTGACATGTCGCTGGCGACGACATAAGATGAAGACGTGTCGTCAAAACATGAAAACGTCATCATGATCTGGGTGCCCGAGCAGCCCTACAACGCCTTGCCGCCCCTGCCACCCACGGTGGAACTGGAAACGCGCGCAGTATTGAAGGCCTGCATACCGGCACGGGCGGCGCTGGCAGCGATGAATCAAGCCGCCGCCTTGATGCCCAACCCGGCCATGCTGGTGAACACCCTGCCGATGCTGGAAGCGCGGGACAGTTCGGAAATCGAGAACATCGTCACCACCGCTGACCGGCTGTTCCAGTACGCAGACGCTGCTGAACAGCAGGCGGACCCTGCCACCAAGGAAGCGCTGCGTTACCGGGGGGCGCTGTACTGGGGTGCGGCTTCGCTGACCCAGCGCCCCTTGTCCACGGCCACTGCGGTGGAGGTGTGCCGGCAAATCAAGGCAGTGGACCTGGACGTGCGCCGCACGCCGGGCACCCAACTGGTCAATGAACGCACCGGTGAGGTGGTCTACACCCCGCCACAAGGCGAGACGCTGCTGCGGGAACTGCTGGCCAACTGGGAAGCCTTCCTCCACAACGCCGAAGACATCGACCCGCTGGTGCGCATGGCCGCAGCGCATTACCAGTTCGAAGCCATCCACCCCTTCGTGGACGGCAATGGCCGAACCGGCCGGGTGCTGAACCTGCTGTTCCTGGTGCAGGAAGGCCTGCTCGACCTGCCCATCCTCTACCTGAGCCGCGCCATCCTGCGCCGCAAGGCCGATTACTACCGCTTGCTGCGAGAGGTGACGCAATCCGGCGCGTGGGAGCCCTGGGTGTTGTTCATGCTGCAGGGCGTGGAAGACACCGCCCAGTGGACCACGGCCAAGATTCTGGCCATCAAGCAACTGGCCGACCACACGGCCCAGCATGTGCGTGAACACTTGCCCAAGCTGTACAGCCGTGAACTGGTGGATGTGATTTTCGAGCAGCCATACTGCCGAATCGCCAATCTGGTGGACCGAGGCATCGCCCAGCGGCAGGCCGCATCACGCTACCTGCACGCCCTGGCCGAGCTGGGTGTGCTGGAAGAAAAGACGTTGGGCAAGGAGAAGCTCTTCGTCCACCCCCGCTTGCTGCGGTTGCTGGGGAGTGAGGCGCACGAGTACGAACGATACGAATAGCGCAGAGCGGCAACGGCACGGGGCTGCAGAGGCATCAGGGGAAGGAAAACAATGAGCAACTTCGCGTTTCTGCAAGCCGAATGGGGCTTCCTCCATGAGGCGGCCCACCGAGCCGAACAGGCGGTGCACCACGACCCGCGCACGGCCTGCTTCTACGCCCGCCGGGGCCTGGAGCTGGGGGTGGCGTGGCTCTACGCGCACGACAAGGCGTTCAAGGTTCCGTACCAGGACAACCTGAGCGCCTTCATCTTCGAACCCAGCTTTCGCCAGCAGGTGGGCGAAGCGCTGTTCACCAAAGCCAGGCTCATCAAAGACCTGGGCAATATGGCGGTGCACAGCCAGAAGAAGGTGCTGGACACCGATGCGCTCTCGGCCACCCGGGAGCTGTTTCACTTCTGCTTCTGGCTGGCCCGCCACTACGGCCGCGCTGCACGGCCCGACCCTGGCCTGACCTTCTCCGCAGCCCATTGCCCCAAGGTGGCTGCAGCACCGGCCCTGACCCAACCGCAACTTCAGAAGTTGTCGCAGGAGCTGGAGCAACGCAACGAGGCACTGGCCACGCTGCGCAACGAAAAGGCCGCGCTGGATGCGGAACTGCAGCAATTGCGTGCCGAGGTGGCGGCGGCCAAGCAAGCCAACGCGGCTGAGCCCGACACCCACGACTACTCCGAAGCCGAGACCCGCCAGGCCTACATCGACCTCTTGCTGCGCGAGGCGGGCTGGGCCCTCGACCCGGCCAGGAACTTTGAAATTGAAGTCAGCGGCATGCCCAACAACGAGGGCAAGGGCTATGTGGACTACGTGTTCTGGGGCGACGACGGCAAGCCGCTGATGCTGGTGGAGGCCAAGCGCACCACGCGCAGCCCCAAGGTGGGCCAGCAACAGGCCAAGCTCTATGCCGATTGCCTGGAGCAGCAGTACGGGCAGCGGCCCGTGATCTTCTATTCGAACGGCTACGAGCACTGGATGTGGAACGACCTCTCGCACCCTCCTCGTGCCGTGCAGGGCTTCTACAAGAAGGACGAGCTGGAGCTGCTGATTCAGCGCCGCAGCAGCCGAAAGAAGCTGGCGGAAGCCGTCATCAACCCCAGCATCATCGAGCGCTACTACCAGACCCGCGCGGTGCGCCGCGTGGGGGAGACGTTCGAGGTGGACCACCAGCGCAAGTCTCTGCTGGTGATGGCCACCGGCAGCGGCAAGACGCGCACGGTCATCGCGCTGGTCGATGCGCTGATGCGCAGCAACTGGGTCAAGCGCGTGCTGTTCCTGGCGGACCGGGTGGCGCTGGTCAACCAGGCCGTCAACGCCTTCAAGACTTTCTTGCCCGATGCGGCCCCGGTCAACCTGGTCACCGAGAAGCACACCGAGGGCCGGGTGTTCGTGTCCACCTACCCGACGATGATGGGCCTCATCGACGAGGCGCAGGATGGACAGCGGCGCTTTGGCGTGGGCCACTTCGACCTCATCGTCATCGACGAGGCGCACCGCTCGGTGTACCAGAAGTACCGCGCCATCTTCGACTACTTCGACAGCCTGCTGGTGGGCCTGACGGCCACACCCAAGGACGACATCGACAAGAACACCTACGGCCTGTTCGACCTCGAATCCGGCGTGCCGACCGACGCCTACACGCTGGAGCAGGCCATTGCCGACAAGCACCTGGTCAAGCCGGTGCCTATTTCGGTGCCGCTGAAGTTCCAGCGCGAGGGCATCAAGTACAAGGACCTGACCGACGACGAGAAGGAACAGTGGGATGCGCTGGACTGGAACGAAGAAGGCACGGTGCCCAGCGAGGTGGACCCGGCCGAACTGAACCAGTGGTTGTTCAACACCGACACCGTTGACAAGGTGCTCGAACTCTTGATGACCAAGGGCCACAGGGTGGCCGGCGGGGACCGGCTGGGCAAGACCATCATCTTCGCGAAGAACAACGCCCATGCCGACTTCATTGCTGAGCGCTTCAACGACAACTACAAGCAGTACGCCGGCCACTTCGCGCGCGTGGTGACCTACAAGACCGAATACGCCCAGACCCTCATCGACGACTTCAGCAAGAAGGACAAGATGCCGCACATCGCGGTGTCGGTGGACATGCTGGATACCGGCATCGACGTGCCGGAAGTGGTCAACTTGGTGTTCTTCAAGATGGTCCGCTCGAAGACCAAGTTCTGGCAGATGGTGGGGCGTGGCACTCGCCTGTGCAAGGACCTGTTCGGGCCCGGCGAAGACAAGCAGGACTTCTACCTCTTCGACTTCTGCGGCAACCTCGAATTCTTCAGCCAGAACCCGGACTTCACCGAGGGCTCGACGACCGAAGCGCTGTCCACCCGGCTGTTCAAGGCGCGACTGCAGGTGGTGCTGGAACTCGACAAGAAGCTCCAACAGGCCCATGAACAGGCCAATGGCGCGCACGAGGAGGACCCGCCGCCCTACGGCGACAACCTCACCGAAGGCCAGTTGCGCACCGACATTGCCCAGATGCTGCATGAGAAGGTGCTGGCGATGAACGTGGACAACTTCGTGGTGCGGCCGCAGCGGCGCTATGTGGAGAAGTTCGCCAGGCCCGAGGCGTGGGCCCGGCTCGGCCCCGATGAGGTCGAGGAGCTGAACACCCGGCTGGCCGACCTGCCTTCGGCCGTGACCGATGACGACGAAGAGGCCAAACGCTTCGACATGCTGGTGTTGCGGACCCAGTTGGCCATCCTGCAAGCCAAACCCGACTTTGGGTCATTGCGCGAGCGCATCCAGCGCATCGCCATCGAGCTGGAAGGCCAGATGGCCATCCCGGCCATCAAGGCCGAGGCGGTGTTGATTCAGGCGCTCGCCAGCGACGAGTGGTGGGAAGGCGTGACCGTGCCCATGCTGGAGACGGTGCGCAGGCGGTTGCGGGCGCTCATCAAGCTGATTCCCAAGGGGCAGAAGAAAATCGTCTACACGGATTTCCAGGATGAACTGGGCGAGGCTTCGGTCATCGACCTGCCGCAGGTGACGGCGGGCTTGAACATGAACAAGTTCAAGGAGAAGGCCCGCGTCTTC
Organism: uncultured Sphaerotilus sp.; assembly: GCA_964422355.1. Classification (GTDB taxonomy): domain Bacteria; phylum Pseudomonadota; class Gammaproteobacteria; order Burkholderiales; family Burkholderiaceae_C; genus Sphaerotilus. Next base: position 16,524 of record CAYRBG010000016.1, read on the forward strand.
CTGAAGTCCCGCGAATCGCATCTGTCGTTGCAACGACTCCGGCGCAACCAGGCGCTGACCGCGACGGACTTGGATGAGTTGGAGAAGATGCTGCTGGATGCTGGGGGCACACCGGCACTCATCACCGAGGCCAAGACGCAATGCCAAGGGCTGGGCCTGTTCGTGCGCTCGCTGGTCGGGCTGGACCATGAAGCCGCCATGCAGGCCTTCAGCGAGTTCATCAACGGAACCACGGCCACCCCGAACCAGATTGAGTTCATCAACCTCGTGGTCCAGGAACTCACTCAGACCGGCGTGATGGAACCTGCACGGCTGTTCGAATCACCCTTCACCGATGTGAATGCTAAGGGTCCGGTGGGCGTGTTTCCCTCGGACAAGTTGACTCACCTCGTTGGGGTGCTGACGCAGATTCGGGAACGGGCGGTGGCGTAGGGTCGAAAGTGCCCGGCGTGTGAACGCACCGGCAGCAAAAGCCACCTGAAGTGGTGCTGGTGGAGCAAATTGAGCGGGCTGGAGGAGCAATCCGCGCGCGCCACGCCCAGCGAAAACGCGAAAACACCCCCCGTTGATTGGTGCAGACTTTGGCACCGTGCAAGGGCACCTGCGAGGTAAAGCGACCAGCTCGCGGCGCGCACGCGTGCGCGACAGATTCGGCGGCAGACATGTGTGCGGTCAAGAAAAGCAAACGGCCCCCAGAAGGGAGCCGCCTGCACTCAGACCGCTCAACGTGGTTACAGCCACGCCACTGACGCCAGAGGCCCGACCGGCTACACCTAGGTTGTGGCCCAGGCACCGTCTATCGGGCGTGCTCATTGTGTGCCAAGACCACAGGGCGTCGCAACATCGGCGTGCCTCGGGTGTGCGAATGTGGTTCGATTCGCGAGGGACTGCCACAAAAGCCGAGCGTGGGGCAGTCGCAAAAGTCCCCGGATGGCGTTGCGCTGCATAGAGTTACTGCGCGCGAAAATCCGGCCACGCCGCACTGGGGACCATTCAGACCGCCGGATGGGAGTGGCTGAGTCTTGCGACTGCCATGCACTCAGGGCCGCCCTACCGTGGCTCACTACCGCCGACCGGGTTCTGCTGACGAGCTGCCGCCGGAAACCGCAGCACCGGCGCATGCCATGTGGGCTGGCGCTCCAGTCGGGTTTGCTCCCCTGGCGGGGAAGGCCTTCACAGCGATGGTCCGGGCTCATGGCCGCGAGGCCGCCGCCAGAACGGCCGCCGTGAACGGCAAGGACGCCACCGGGGGCGGGGCCGTCATGTACCTGACGCCAACCGGTGCCCTGGCTGTGGCCATGTGGACGGCTCGCCGATTCGGCGGGGTTAACGTGGCGTGGGGTGAGGGGTCTGCCCTGCCCGCAGGTCTGGTGCGCTGTTGACCGCACGACCGGCCGCGCCACGGCCATGACGCCGTTCAAGGCCCGTGTCCAAGCCCAAGCCGAAGAACTGGAAGACGGGGTACTTGTCGAGAGCAGTGCAGGTGGGGCCGTTGCGACCTGACGGCCGGCATCCTGTTGCCAGACCTTGCGTCGAGTCCGATGCCCAGCGCCAGCGACGATGAACTGATGCTGGCGCTGGCCTGCGCGCTACCGGGCGTGCTGCGAGTTCACCGCCGGGTTGCTCCTGCCCCGAGATTGTCCCGGCGACCATAGCCCCCCCCACTCGAAACCGACAAGATGGCTCATTTTCCGGTTGATGGGTGGTTTGATGGGTGTGTATTCGGGCCAAGAAAAAAGCCCAAGCGAATCAATCACTTGGGCTTGCATCTGGCGGAGAGAGCGTCCTCCGTTACCGTGTCCAATCCGTTTCAAAGATGGACAAAAAATCATTGTGAATCAATAGCTTAAAAGAACATCCTGTCCAATCGAATACACCCGAATCCGATTCAAGCCCGATTTAAATGTGGGATAAAATGTGGGACACACCATCCGTCTCACCGCCATGAAACCCAAGGGCCAGCACCCACACAAGCGACTCACGGCACTACAGATCCGGGGACTGAACGAACCTGGTCGCTATGCCGACGGCGACGGGCTGTACCTCATGGTGGATCCCTCTGGCGCAAGACGCTGGGTCATGCGTGTCATGGTGCAAGGCAAGCGAAAAGACATTGGGCTGGGAGGCGCCCACTCCGTCGGGCTGAAAGAAGCCAGGGATAAGGCCCAAGAACTCCGAGCCCAAATTCGGGGCGGCAAAGACCCAGTGGCCGAGCGTCGGGTATTGCGCAAGGTCGTCCCCTCCTTCGAGGCAGCGGCGAAGTCGGTGCATACATCGATGGCTTCATCATGGAAAAACGCAAAACACGGAGCGCAGTGGATCAACACGATCAACGCCTATGCGATTCCCGTGCTGGGCAATCGCAAGCTTGACGAGATCGGCACGCCAGACATCCTGGCGGTTCTTCAGCCCATCTGGCTGGAAAAGCCCGAAACGGCTCGGCGCGTCAAACAACGCCTCCACACGATCTTTGACTGGGCGAAGGCATCCGGCTTCAGAGATGGGGAGAACCCCGTGGACGGCGTAGATCGAGGACTGCCGAAGCAGACGGATGGAGATGAACACCACAAGGCCCTGCCCTACGAACAAGTCAGCTCGTTTGTCAGAGCCCTTCGAGCCAGCCGCAGCAGCGACGCAGCCAAGCTCGGGTTCGAGTTTCTGATCCTGACTGCGACCCGAACCAATGAGGTCCAGGGCGCTCGCTGGGGCGAAATTGATCTGGAGCGGGCATGCTGGACGATTCCGGCCGAGCGCATGAAGGCAGGCAAAGAACATCGAGTCCCCCTGACCCGCCGCAGCCTGGAGATCTTGCGAGACATCGAGCACCTGCGGGACGATGGCGATTTCGTCTTTCCTGGCCGTTCTCAGGGCAAGCCGCTGTCGAACATGGCATTCCTGCAAGTCGTGCGCCGCATGGAACTGGCCATCACCCCTCACGGCTTTCGCTCAACGTTCCGGGATTGGGCGGCAGAGCAGACCCACTTCCCGAACGAAGTCTGTGAACAAGCCCTCGCGCACACCATCTCCAACAAGGTCGAGGCGGCCTACCGCAGAACAGACCTGTACGAGAAACGAAAAGAGCTCATGGCGCAGTGGTGCATGCATGTGTGTGCCGACTGACTGAGACCTGGAACAGTCAGAAGACCCAGGTCTCATGCCGAACCGGCAGATCGTTCAGCCGCTTCTGCAGCAGCCTCCAGTGGGGCAAAAAGGCGTCCATCAGCGCCTGGAACCGGCCGTTGTGAGTCGGCTCAAGAAGGTGCACCAACTCGTGCACCACGATGTACTCCAAACACTCGGGCGGCTTTTTCGCCAGGTCAGTGTTGAGCCGGATGTATCCCGCCGTTGGAGTGCAACTCCCCCACTTTGTCTTCATCCGTTGAACGAAGACGCGTTGCACTTTCACACCCAGCAGACCCTCCCACTTGGTCAGAAGCGCTGGCACCGCGTCTTTGACCTGCTGCCGGTACCACGCATCCAGAACCTCCTCGCATTTCGCACGATCACTCCCTGTGCGCATGCGCAGGTACAGTGTCCGGGGACCCAGACCGACCTCAGGAGCCCCATCCACATAGGCGACCTCCAGCAGATAGCGTTTGCCCCAAAGAAAGTGGCTCTCCTTGTTCAAATACTCTCTGGGCGTCTCGCGCTGTTGGGCTTGTAACTTCCGCTGCTGAGATCGAATCCAGCTCAACTTGGAGACAAGGAACAGTCGGATCGTTTCGAGCGGCATGCGCTCGGGTGCCGTGACCCGCACATGGCCTCCTGGCGGCATGACACTCAGATGCACGTGCTTGATCGCCTTGCGGGTCACCTCCGCGTGCATCTCACCCAGATCCAGCGTGTCCTGCATCCGGTCAGTATTCCTTCTGGGCATAGACGACGGGGAACAGGCGATTCACTTCGTTGATGTCCTTCAGCACTTCGTACATGGCCATCTTGACCATCTGCTCTTTTGCGACAACACCCCTCCAACCATCTGGTCGCTTGGCCTTGATGGCCGAATCCAACCTCAAGGCGGTATCTAGGGCTTTATTCGCGGTGCCGTAGACCACCTCGGGCTCCTGCACGGCGTCGGATGCGAGGGAGTCCTTCAGGTTGTTGTACAGAGCCAGTTGCGCAGACGTTTGCAGTTGTGGCGGCCTTTCATCGGACTGACCTGAAACCACCTTCTTTGCCAAGTCGGCGATGCGAGCGAGGTAATCCTCGTACTCGATCGCCCGCTCCTTGCGCAAACGGATGATCTCTTCGAGAAGTGCGGACATCTTTGCGAAGTAAGCTGGATCAGTCAGCTGGTCCTTCAAGATCTTGCTTCGGACATTGTTCTCGATCGTCTCCGCGACGGCCTCCTTGTTGCCCTTCAGTTCGCCCAAGCCTTCTGCAATCGCTTCGGCGATGCCCGTCTTGACGATCAAATCGAGCAGGCCAATTCCTTCAAAGGGCGAGATCGTGCGCGGAGCCTGGGCCTCGATGTACGTGTCGATGAGGTGGCGCATGTCCGCCTCATAGGGCTTCAGATCCAGGGTTTCTCCAGCCGCCTTTCGGATGATCTCTCTCAAGTTCAGATAGTGCTTTTGCACCGCCTTCAGGCGCTCTATCTGCTCTGACGTGTATCCAGCCGCCTGAAGCTCGTCAGCCAGGTTGGCATAGCCGCGAACCAACGCCACCACGGCTTTGTACAGCGCCACGCGGTGCGGCTCGCGCAGCTTGAGATCGTCAGCAATCTCGGTGTTGCCGCAGAAGTAGTGAATGTGCTCCAGATCGCCCTTAGGCGGTTCCACCGGCTCGCACAGCAATGCCAAGGCTTCCATCGCATCGTTCAGGCGCGCCCTCCCCGTGTCCAATCGATCCTTCAACAGGACTTCCGGGTCAGCTCCCGCTGCGCTGCGATCCAGCTCGGCGGTGTAGACCGCAATGGCCTTCTCCACCTTTTTGAACAAGTCTTTGTAATCAACGATGTAGCCGAACTCCTTGTCATCACCGTCGAGACGATTGGTGCGACAGATAGCCTGAAACAGGCCGTGGTCCTGCATGGACTTGTCGATGTACAGGTAGGTGCAGGGCGGCGCATCAAAGCCCGTCAGCAGCTTGTCCACCACGATCAGCAGCTTCATCTGTGCAGGCGCCTTGATGAATCGGTCCTTCACCTGCTGCTCGTAGGTCTCGGTCTTGGTCTTGCCTGGCTCGGCCACCACATCCTTCAGCAGATCGGTGTAGGTGTTGTAGATGAACTGCTTGTCGCTCTCGGTGTTGGCCCCAGTCTCCTCCTTGCTGACATCTGAAGCCTGAGGGTTATAGGACGTAACCACAGCGCAGCGGCCCTTGAACACCGTCTTGCCGAACAACACGAAGTACTTGCAGGCTTCGTAGATGCTGGAAGCCACCAGGATCGCGTTGCCACGCTCTTCGGAAATTCGGGGCTTCACCGCAAAGTCAAAAACGATGTCAGCAACCACCCGATCCATGCGGGAACGAGAGCTGAGCACGTTCTGCATCGTGCCCCACTGCTTCTTGAGCTCGTCCCTCTGCCAGTCGTTCAACCCCCGCGTCTTGGCCTCGAACCACCGGTCAATTTGGTCGGTACTTCCCAGCTTCTGGTCGATGTCTCGCGCCTCATAGATCAGGTCCAGCACCACGCCGTCTTCCACCGCCTCGGCGAACTTGTAGGTGTGGATGTAGCCGCCAAACACCTCCAGACTGGTCTGTGCATCCGACTTCAGCAACGGGGTCCCGGTGAAGCCGATGAACACCGCATTGGGCATCATGGCTTTCATCAAGCGGTGCAACTTGCCACCCTGGGTGCGATGGCACTCATCCACGAACACGTAGATCTCGCCCTGCGTTGTGCTTGGCCGCGCAGCCAGATCGCGCAGGAAGGCCTCGAAATCGTCCACGTCTCGGCGGCCAAACTTGTGTACCAGTGAACACAGCAACCGGGGGTTGGGTTGGGCCAACTGGGCCATCAGGTCGCGACCACTCTGGCTGCGATGAATGGTTTCGCCCGCATCCCTGAACACACGCTCAATCTGTTTATCCAACTCGTCGCGGTCGGTAACGATGGCCACTCGGGCAGCAGGCTTGTTCTCCAAGATCCAGCGCGCCAACAGCACCATCAGGATGCTCTTGCCCGCACCTTGGGTGTGCCAGATGATGCCGCCTCGCCGCTGCTGCACGTGGGTTTGCGCAGCCTTGATGCCGAAGTACTGATGCACACGGGGCAGCTTCTTCACCCCGCCGTCAAACAGAACGAAGTCGTGGATCAGCTCCAGCAACCTGGCCTTGCTGCACAGCTTGGCCAGGTACTTATCGAGCTTGTAATCAACGTTGTCGGCCTCGTCTTCCTTCCAGGTCAGGAAGTATTTTTCCTGGGTCTCGATGGTCCCGTAGCGCAGGCCCTCGGAGTCGTTTCCGGCCATCACCAACTGAACGGTGCTGAAAAACCAGTCGTTGAACGCCGGCTGCTGGTTGGACAAGCACTGGCGTATGCCTTCACCCAGCCCCACACGGCTGCTCTTCAACTCCAGCACCGCCACGGCCATGCCGTTCAGGTAAAGCACGATGTCGGGTCGGCGCTCGTGCCCGCCCTTGAGGGTCACTTCCTCGGCGATGGCGAAGTCGTTTTCGGTGGGGTGGTCCCAGTTCACCAGGTGAACAGTTTCATTCACCTCACCAGCCGCCACCTTCACCGACACGCCGTAACGCAACAGTTGGTAGACCGCCTGGTTGGCGGCATACAGCGTGCGGCCGTGGATCATGGCCTCTGAGCGCAGCTTGTGCAGTGCAGCGCTGATGTGTGCGGGGCTATAGCCGCTGCGGGTCAAGAAAGCCGTCAGCCGCTCTTCCTCGATGCAATGATTGCCAGGTCGCTCTGACCAGTCGCCAAGGAGCTGATAACCCAAGCGCTCCTGAAAAAGCCGCAGCACACGCTCTTGTGTGGCGCGTTCCGGCTTGTTGATGCTCTCGCTCATCCTGCCCTCCCTGGGCGTGGTGTTGTCGATGACTCAATCTCAATCGTCATCCAGGGCCAGACTCCCCTGGGGTGGCGTGGGCGGCCAAAGTCCTGAAGCGACACGCCCCTGGAACCAGCGATGCATGGCGGCATCCTCCACCGCATATTCCCCTCGGGCGGACTTCCAGACCAACGCCGGTGTGCGCTGGCGCAACGCTTCCAATGCCTTCTGAGCCTGCTGCACACTCACTGGCCGGTCCAGCTTGTCACGATAGAAGCGCAGCGCCTCCGCGTCATAGGGCCGAAACCGAGGCCCCTGATCCAGCATGCGCCACAACACCGCCTGCTCGGTGGGCTTGAGCCCCAGGTAGTCGGACTCCATCTGGGCTTCGTCCTGCACCTGCTGGTCCTGGGCCGCTTGCTGCAGAGCCTGTTCGAAACGCCCCCCATGGCTGGCCAGGGGGCTCAGCACCGCCCCCATCGCATTCATGAAGAACTGGGGACGATGGCCAAAAGCGGCAAACGCTGTCTGCAAAGCAGCACGGTCCACAGGCTTCAGGTCGGGTCGCTGCGCTTCCACTGAATCGCCCCGGATTTTCTAGACACTCCCGAGCCGTTGGGAATGGCGGCGTTCG
>CAYRBG010000017.1:0-23824 GCA_964422355.1 uncultured Sphaerotilus sp.
GCCACCAGCGCGTGGTACACGCCCCAGACGGTGCCGAACAGCCCCACGAACGGCGCCGTGGCGCCGACGGTCGCCAAGGTGGTCAGGCCGTTTTCCAGACGGGTGGTTTCCTCGTCGAGCACCTTCTTGATGGTGCGGGTGACGAACTCCTGCGAGGTGCCCGCTTCCGAGAGCTTGGCCGCGCCGTACTTGGCGTGGTGCGACTGGGCGTGGATGGCGTGGGCCGTGAGGTGACCGAACGGGTCCTTGACGCCATGCGTCTGCAGCTCCTGCGCCACCTCGTCGAGCGACCGCGCGTTCCAGAAGAAGTTCAGAAAGCCATCGCTGCGCTTCTTGCGCAACACCTGTCCCACCCCCTTGATGAGAATGAGCGCCCAGGACACCACGGACATGAGCACCAGCACCGCGAGCAGGGTCTTGCCCACCGCATCGGACTGGGCGATGAAGTGACCGAAGCCGACGCCGGTCTGCACAACGGTTTCAGGGGTGACGGGGAGAGTCATGGAAGCTCCAGTGAAGACAAAGTCGAAATCGATGAAAGATTGGAGAAGGCCTGCAGCACGGGCACGTCAGTTCTCCAGCTTGAATTCGAGGGGCATGAGGATCGAGAACTCGAAGGGCACACCGTTTTCAGTGCGGGGCTTGACGCGCGCCGTCATGGCCGCGGCCAGCGCGGCCTGATCCAGCCGCGAAAAGCTCGAGCTGCGGTGCAGGCTCACCCGCTTGGGCACACCCCGGGTGTCGATCACGGCCTTGACGATGACCATCCCCTCCTCCTGGAGGCGTCGCGAAGCCGAGGGGTAGTCCACCTCCGGCACACGCACCCAATCGCTGTCCGTCAGCACCACAGGCCGCGGCGCCGCTGGTGTGGGCGCCGGCGCGGGTGCAGGGGGGGCCGGTGGTGCCGGCGGACTCGGTGGGGTCGGAGCCGGCTCCGGTGCGGGAGGCTCAGGAGGAGGCGGCGGCGCCGTGAACACCGGCGGCGTCGGCGAGGCCACCTTGGGCTGCGCAGCCAGCACCGGAGCCGGAGGCGGCGGCACCTTGCGCGGCTGGACCTTGGGGGGCGCCGGCGGTGCCGGCGTCGGCGCCTGGGGCTCCGGAGCAATGAGGTCCACCATCAGGGGCGCCACTTCGCCCGCGGCTTGGCGCACCGCAGGAATCTGCAGCAGCGCCCAGCCCGCCAGGAGGTGGGCGCCCAGCATGGCCAGCACCACCCCCGTTCGTGCCCCGGAACCCAATTCGTCGCCCGAGACGCTGGGCAGGCCCGCCCAGACGGCCGGGCCTGCGCCGGAAACCGTGGGCCATTGAGCGTTGGAAGATGTCATCAGGTGTCCGCCCACATGCGCAACAGGTTGTGATACGTCCCGGCCAGATGAACCACGGCCGGATCGGTTTCGCCCACGCGGGTGCGCAGGCTCATCAGCGATTGGTCCATGTCGTAGAGCAGGCGGCGCTGTTCGTCGCTGCGCACCATGCTCTCGACCCAGAAGAAGGAGGCCACGCGGGCGCCGCGCGTCACCGGCTCGACGCGGTGGATGCTGGTGCTCGGGTAGAGCACCATGTCCCCGGCAGGCAGCTTCACGCGCTGCGACCCGTAGGTGTCCTCGATGACAAGTTCTCCACCGTCATAGTCGGCGGGGTCGGCCAGAAAGAGCGTGCAGCTCACGTCCGAGCGCACCCGCTGGCCGGTGCGGTGGCTGTGCATGACGGCGCCGTCGGTGTGATTGCCGTAGTGCCCGCCCGTCTGCCCGTCCTGCCGGGGAGCGGCATAACGGTTGAACAGCGGGTTGAACACCTTCTTGGGCAAGGCCGCCGTGAGGAACAGCGCGTGCCCTTCCAGCGCCTGCAGCACCAGGGCCCCCAACTGGGCCGCCCGCTCGCTGGACGAAGCCAGCTGCTCGTTGCACTTCACGTGGGCCGCCTGGGGTCCGGCCGTGGCACGGCCGTCGATCCAGTCGGCGTCCGCGAGCAGCGTGCGGACCCGGTCCAGCGCCTGGGGCGTCAGGACCTGAGGAACATGGAGCAGCATGACTTCGTCCTTTCCGGTCGCGTCAGAAGCGGGCCTTCATCTGGACCTGGACGCTGCGCGCCGCACCCGGGGCATAGAAGCCGCGGTACAGGGCATCGGCGTAAAGCTCGTCGGTCAGGTTGGCCACGTTGACCTTGAAGCTGACCTTGTCGTTGGCCTGGAACTCAGCCATGGCGTCGTAGGTCGTGAAGGCCTTGGCGGTCACGGCGCGGCTGCCTTCGGGGTTCTGTTCACCCCGGTGGTTGGCGCCGAAGCCCACGCGCAGCTTGGGATGAATGCGGTAGGTGGTCCACAGGCTCGCGCTGTGCTTGGGCGTCAGGCCGGGGCGATCCCCCTTCGCCTGGGCGCCACCGCCGTTGGCCGGCACCACCACATTGCTCTCATCGATCTTGGCGTCAGGAATCCACGTGTACGACAGGAACGCCTCCCAGGCCGGCGTGATGCGGCCGGCAATGTCGAAGTCCATGCCTGTCGCGTGGCGCTTGCCCGACAGCAGCTCCTGCGTCGCAGCCGAATCCGGATCGGTGTTGCGCTCGTTGTACTTCTCGCTGCGGAAAATGGAGCCTGCCACCAGCAGGCGCTTGTCGAACAGGTCGAACTTGCCCCCCACTTCGAGGTTGCGGCTCTTTTCAGGGCCGGTGTTGGCCACGCGCTGCGTCGGCGATCCGGGAGTGAACTGGTAGGTATCGCCCGACGTGTTGTATGAGGTCCCAAAGGAAACGTGGTACGACGACCAGTCGTTGGGCTGGAACAAGGCCCCCACGCGCGGGCTCCACAGATTGTCCGAACGATCGAAGCTGTAGCCCGGGGTCACCGTGCCGTTGGCCGCAGTGGTGGTGACCGTGGTGTAGTCCGCCGTGAACCGGTCAAAACGAAGTCCACCCACCAGCTTGACCGTGTCGGTCAGCGTCATCATGTCTTGCAGATAGACGCCGATCTGCTGGGTCGAAAAAGTGTTGTAGTTCGGCTCACCACGGGTGTCCGCACGCCAGGCACCGTCGTTGGGTGTACCCACCGTCGTCGTCAACCCCGAAGCCGTACCCGCAAAGTTGTTGGCGCGCTCCGCCTCTTCCTTCGACAGATCCACGCCGGCCGTGATCTGGTGCACCTTGCCGAAGGCCTGGTGGCGCCCGGTGTAGTCGCTCTGCACGGTCGTGATGTCGCTCGTCCCTTTGCGCCCCTTGGGGGTGCGGGTAATGAGCGTGGCATCCGACAGGTTGTCGATGGTCGTGGTGGCGCCGTTGGTCGTGCCGAAGCGGATCGCGCTGGCCCACAGGTCCCTCACGTAACGTCCATGCCGCAGCGTCGTGCGGATCTCGGACGTCGGGCTCAAGCGATGGGTGTGCGTGAGCGTGCCGTAGGTGGCCGAACCTCGGTTGTAGTCGCTGGCCAGGCCGTAGTAGTTCTTGGCCGGCAGCTTCGGCTCGATCTTGCCGTCCACGAGGAACCACGGGTGGTTGTAGTTGGGACGGTTGTCGTATTCCAGGTGATAGAAGCCGGCCGTGAATTCATCGACCTGCCCCATGCCCCAGGTGTAGGCCCCCGCCAGGCCCTTCTTGTCGACCTTGGCGCCGTAGTTGGAGGCCTCGTGCGCCATCACGTTCAGGCGCAGGCCTTCCGATTCGCCGGTCTTGATGTTGAAGTCGCCCGTGAAGCGCATCATGCCGCCGGTGCCCAGGGTGGCTGTGACTTCGTGCTGGTCAAAAGGCAGGACCTGCTTGTTGACCTGATTGACCACCCCACCCGTGGAACCTTTGCCGAACAGCATGGAGGCCGAGCCCTTCAAGATCTCCAGGCGGTCGTAGTTGAAGCTGTCGCGCTCGTAGATCGAGGCATCGCGCATGCCGTCGATGTACACGTCACCCGCCTGACTCAGCGAGAAGCCCCGCAGCCGGATGTCTTCTTCACCCGTTTCACCGGTGAGAAAGGTCACGCCGGCCGTGTGGCGCAGGGCTTCCTTGAAGTCGGTGTCGTTGCGGTCCGTCAGCAACCGCTCGGTCAGCACCGTCATGGACTGGGGGATGTCGCGCACAGCCTGCTTGCCCTTGCCGACGCGCGTGGTCTCCACCTTGAGGTTGTCCTTGCCCTGCTCCACCTCTGTCTTGCCCTTGACGGTGATCTTGCGCAGGGTCGACATCCCCTCGCCAGAACTGGAGGACTCGGCAGGTGCGATCACGGCAGACGCCGCAGGTGTGACCGGAGCCGGAACCGCCTGCGCCTGAACGGCCAAAGGCAGGCCGAAACCGGCCGCCACCGCCCCAAGAGGCAACAAGGGCGAGAACCCGCGAGAAACCGAGGTGGTCGACGAGACCGAAGAGGCCACCGCCCGACGGGCGGCCTTGCGTAGAGAACGACGTGCCATGACGCTGCAATCCAGTGAAGAGACTTGGAGAGGTGCCCGCCCCACCCGGAGGTGTTCGGCGAACGGTTTCAAAGCTCTGCTCCCTGGCGTCGGCTGGGTCGCTTGTGCATATACAAATGATATCGATTCTTATTGGTGTTTGCACTATGTCATGGAACTTTTTCAGACACCTTCTTCACTGTGTCGTTTTGTCGCTCAGGGAGCGGGGGCCCTGCATCGGCATCCAAGTGGGAGCGCAAGCGCCCCCCAACGCATCCAAGCCCCTCGCCAGGCTGGACGCGCTGGGCCGGTCCACGAACACGCAACGCTTGCCGGTGCGTTTGCAGTGATCCTTGACGCGCCAATACGCACCGTGGCTGATGCAGCCGGCTTGGCAGATCACCAGATCGGCCGCGGCCAGGCTCGCTTCCAGAGGACCGGTCCCCTCCTCTTCGCCGCCGTCGTGATGCAAAAAGCGCGCCCCACAGGTTTCGACCAGACGCCGGTAGACCGGCACGCTTGCCGCGCGCCCTCCCACACACAAGATGGCCTTGTCCCGCAGCGCCTGCGCCCCACCGGCAGGCTGCCCATCGCCCAATACCGGGCCCTCCTCGGCCCCGTCCGACACCGGCCCTTCGGCCGCCTGCAGCATCTGCTGCGCATGCCAGCGCTCTTCCCAGTGGACCGCCCGCTGTTCGGTCTGCAGCAGGCGACGCTCCAGGTCGTGGATGCGGCTTTGTTGATCTTCCAGCCGGCGCCCCAGCTCGACCCGGCTGCGCAGGGTCGGCACACGCTCGTCAAGATCGCGCAGATCACCCCGCAGTTGGTCGACGAGCGAGTCGCGGGCGATCACTTCGGCGCGCAAACGCACCAGTTCGGCCTGCTGCCGCTCGATCTGCGCAGACTTTTCCGCCATCAAGCGGGTGACCCGCTCCTGCACCGACGCCAACGCTCTCGACAGCACGCCGTTCTCCTTCACCAGGGCCTGCATGCGCCCCACGTCGACCCGCACCCCAGACCCGATCTGGTGCTGAAGCATGTGGATGTCCTTGAGGACCTGCTCCTGCAGCGCCTCGTCGCAGCGCGGGTGGGTCAAGGTGACCCACAGGGCCGCCCCGACTTCCGCCCCTTCGGCTTTGGCCCCGGACCAGTGCTGCGCCAGCTCGTCCCGGTGGCGCCGGCGACGCCCCTGCTGGATGGCCAGGGCATAGCGCTCATCCAGCTCACGCTGCAGGCGCTCCGCAATGGGCCCACGCTGAGCGCACTCGGCCACAGCGCTGCTGTGCAGTTCGTAGTCGTCCCCCGGCACCGGACCGCGCAGCATCTTTTCGATGAGCTGGCGCAAGCGCTCAATGGTCAGGCAACTGCCCAGCACGGGACAAAAGGCATTTCGAGGCAGCTCCCACAGCCGTCGGCGGCGGGAGGATCCCTTGTCTTGCGCCTGTGGGCTCGCGGCAGGTGTGGCCTGGCCTGCGGACCGGGCCGCCCACTGCAGCGCCATGCCCTCCAACGCGTTCACGTTCGGCTCCGTTTCGCGCTGTAGCAAGGCGGTGAACTCGGCCGCGCTTGGGCGATCGTTCAAGCGACACATGGCGGGCCCCTCAGTGTTCAGTGTGGCCATGACCCGCCCGGTCCTGCAGCAGGCGCCGCCAGGCACAGGCCATGGGCCCCGGCCGCTCCTGGGCCGCCCCCAGGGTCAATAGGGGACGGCCATCGGCATCAAACCCCTCCAAGGTGTGCACCAAGCCCCAAGCGGTCGGGCGACGCACCCACCACAGGCCGTCCACCGCCTGCTCGTCGAGGGCCATCCGCCACCCTTCACCGGACAAGCTCCAGGCCGCCCCGCCCCATCCGGCCTGCAGCCCCTCATCCGACACCTGCGCACACAGGCCTCCGGCATGCATCTTCATGGAGACACGCACATCCTGGTGACATGCCGCCGACAGGACGTCGCCCAGCACCTCCACGTCCACCGGTTCGGCAAGACGGTGGCCCACCCACCACACCGGTACGTCGTGGTTCGGCAAACGCGGACGATCCGAGCCCCGCTGTGTCCAGTGGGGTGCACTCAACAGCTCGCCGGGACGCTGATCGGGATCAGCCCAGAGCTCCAGCCACTCCGACCAGGCCGCGGCCCTGTGGCCCGCATCCAGCCAGCGCAGCTGCACCACCAGCGCACCCAGGACATCAAACACCTGCAAGCGGCGCTGCAGGCCCTGGCCATCGCACCACGACACGGCATAACCCCGCTCACCCCCCTCTGGAGATCCGCTCAGACCCCGATCCCCACCCCCCACCAGCGGTGAGGCGATCAACGCCGCATCCCCCGAAAGGGTCAGTCGTCCAGCGGCGTTGCGCAGCTCGACTTCCACCGGACCGAGACGGGCGGCGGCGGCCAGCCCCTCCATCAAGAGGGAGGACTTCAGGCGCACCGCACTGAGGGCTCCGCATCGCGCCGCCTCGATCCGCGCGCCCACATGGGCCGCCACGAGCTCGCGCTCGCTCAAGCCCATTTCCCCGGCCAGGTCCCGGCGCGCCAGACGACGCGGGGCCGGAGCCCCCGCAAGACAGGCGCGAATGATCGACACATTGACTCCCATGCCACAACTCCTTCGTCTCAGAACAGAAAGAGCGCACGGGCTGGCGGACGGGGACGAGGGTGTCCCGCGGCACAGGCTGGCTGGCGCCGACCGACAGGCAGCTGGTGCACCGCACCAGCTGCCTGTCGACTACTTGGTGAGGATCAACTTGCCCAAGGCCGTGATGCGCAATCGGTAGACCACGCCCTCGTGATCGATTTCGATCTCTTTGTCCGCCCCGAGGACGGACCGGCTGGAGATGCGTCGCAGCGCGGGCGCGCAGGACGCGCGCCCTTCCGTTCCCAACTCGTGCTGCGCCGTGGGCGCAAATTCCGGCTCATTGCAAGTCGACATCATGTATCGATGATATTGCGAGTCATTCTCGTTTGCAAGTCGCTCTTTTCCAGCTCCCCAGCCTGAGTGGCCGACCTCTCCCGACACGCCCGGCAGACCCCATACAACGACAACCGATGCTCCACCAGATCGAACCCCATGCGCTCGGCCACCTCAGCGCGCCGCAACTCCATCTGCGGGTCGTGAAAGTCCGTCACAGCGCCGCACCGCACGCACACGAGGTGATCGTGATGGCGCCCCTGCTCCAGTTCAAAGACGGCCCGCGTCGCATCCACCCGGCTGCGGCGCACCAAGCCGGCCTGCTCCAGCTGCGCCAGGACCCGGTAGACCGTGGCCAACCCCACTTCGTTGCCCTCCTGAAGCAGGAGCCGATGGATGTCATCGGCCCCCAGGTGAAGCTCCGATCGCCCCAGAAGATCCAGCACCTTGGTGCGCGGCAGCGTGACCTTGAGACCCAGGCGACGCATCTTGTCGATGTGTTCCACAGAATAAATTATTGATATTCATTCTCATTCATGATGATGGCATTTTGGTCCCAATGCAAGCAGGGAACTGGTTCAGAATCCCACGGGCTTCTGTCACTCGTTTTGCCCTCCACACCACCAAGCCATGCCCGCCCCGCTCCGCCGCCTCACCGACGCAGCTTCGCCCCGGCCAGGAGGGCTTCTGCAACGGCGAAACTTCATCGGTCTGTGCGGCCTTGCGGGTCTGACCTCGCTCATCGGGTGCAGGCATGCGCCGACGGCCAGCCTCCCTCTGGAAGGCCGATGGGTGGATCTGAGCACGGGGCAGGACATCCCCCCTCAGCAGTGGCTCACACGCCTTCGGCAGTTCGACATCGTGCTGCTTGGCGAGCAACACGATCAGACGTCCCACCATCGAGCGCGAGGCGGCCTCCTGGCGACACTGAAGCCCGGGACCGTCGTGGCCGAGCATCTGACGGCAGGCCGCCGGGTCGGCAGCGGCGCCTCCTTGCCGGCAAGACTCGAAGCCGCCGGCTTTGAAGCGAGGGGGTGGGAATGGCCTCTGCACGAACCCCTGTTCCGCCCGCTGATCGAGACCGGGGTGGAACTTCGCGGCGGCAACGCACCTCGGGAGTGGGTCAGAAGCGCAGCCAAGGACGCTCCCGACTTCAGCTGGCCCGCAGAAACTCCTTCCGCCGTCAGCAAGGCACTGGACGCGGCCCCGCTGTCGGAGGCCCAACGCCGGTCACTCGAAGACGAACTCGTGCAGGGACACTGCGGCAAGCTGCCTCGCGAGCGCCTGCCTGGCCTGATCCGCGCCCAGTCGCTGCGCGATGCCACCATGGCGTGGACACTGGTGGAGGCCCTCGCCGAGCGCCCCACCCCGGTGGTGCTGGTTGCCGGCAACGGGCATGTGCGACGAGATCATGGCGTGGCCCACTGGCTGCAGGCCATGCAGCCACGAGCAAAGGTGCTGAGCGTTGGCCTGTTGGACGCCACAGCAATGCCCCCTGCCGGCACTTTCGATGTCGGGTGGGTTCTGCCGGCGACTCAGCGGAGCGCCGAGGACGATCCGTGCGCCAAAGTCTGACCCGCCCGCCTCTGGGGGTCAGCGCCCCCGGTGTCTGCGTCGGCGGAACATGGCATGGACCGCCAGGACAACCGGCAACACCAGCCCCGTCGCCACATGCACGTTCGCCCCAGCGTTAGACCAAGCCTCTGACCCGGCATACAGGATCACCGGCGCGGAAAACACCATCGCCGCCCACAACGCCAGCAGCAGGGCCCCGCTGACCTGGTTTCTCCGCCGGCGCCAGCCGGACCGCATGTGAACGGCCCACAGCGCACCGATCAGGCCGACCATCAGCAGGGCACCGGCCACGTGCAGGGCCACCACCCCCACCCGCGCCTCGCCGCTCAGGCCCCAGGGCCACACCCATTCCCAGCGCACACGCGCAGTGGTCGGCAACAGACCCAAGCCGCTGAAGGCCACCGCACTCAACGTGCTCCACAACACCGGGCCAAGGCCACGCGGATATCCATTCATACGTTCTTCCACAGTTGCGCTCCACAGCGCGCCAGCAGCGCAGGCACCTCAGGGGCAGGCAGCACCGCCGCCACCTTGGTCAATGCGTCGGCACGCCAAGCCGACCGAGCCAGCACGGTCCAGGTGCCGGCCGCACCCAGCCGCCCTTGGGCATCCACGATGCGGGCGGGAAACCGGTCCCGCTCGTCTTCTGCATTCATGGGGCCTGGAACCCAAGACGTTGCCAGGGCCGCATTGTTGAGCATGCCGATCGTGACGAACCGACCTTCCGCCTCGCGGCGCTGCACCGGAACGTGCACGTCACCAAACGCCCGCAGATCCCCACCCGCATTGACCCAGCCGGCCGAAACGCCCGCCCTGCGCAGGGCGCCCACCGCCAGATCCACGGCGTATCCCTTGGCCACACCGTCCAGCGTGACCCGGACCGGACGGCGCCATCGGGCCACCTTGCCGGCGCACTCGATGTCGTCCACGTCGCCGGCCCCCAGCCCAAGGCCCCACCCGTGATCGGGCAAAGCCCCCTGGCGGATCAAGGTCTCCGCCACCGTCGGGTTGAACGCGCCTCGCGTCACCCGCATCAGCACCCGGCAAAGACGCAGCAGGCGGATCGTCTCCCGCTGCACCGGCACCCAGCGCCCCGGTGCGGCGTTCAGGCAAGAGAGGTCGCTGTCGGGGTCATGAAAGCTCCACAAGCGCTGCGCCCGTTCGATCTGCCGGAAGGCGGCCTCCACCGCCGATTCGGCCTGAGCACCCGACGCTCCCACCTCCACGAAGGTCCCCAGCCCGGGGTGCATCCTGCGCAAGGTCGGCACCAGACCCGGTGGACCGGTGAAGGCCCTTGACCCCTGCTCCGCATCTGACCGCCACATTTCGCCGCCCATCGGTTTGCTTTGCCTCAAAAAGTCATTAATGCGAACGATCCACGTTTACATTCAACAACATTGATGCGAATCGTTCTCATTGCAGTCATCCTTGCCGCAACTGTAAACCAAGTGTTTTCCCCTTATGACCTCGCTACGCACACGCCTGCTTCTCGGGATTCTCGGCGCCTCGACCTTGCTGTGGCTGACCGGATGCGGCGGAGGTGGCGGGGGCGCCGACCCGTCCTCCACTTCGTCGCAAAGCGCCATGTCCGCCCAGGCGGCCCTGGGCGAGAAGATCTTCAACGACACCTCGCTGTCGGCCTCCGGCAAGCAGGCGTGTGCGTCTTGCCACGTCAGCGGATCCGGCCACGGGCAGGACAACAACCTGGCCGCCCAGCTCGGCGGTGCCGACCTGACGCTGCAGGGGGGACGCAATTCGCCCTCCATCCGCTACCTGGCCACCAACACCTCGTTTTTCTTCGATGCCGAGGGCACGCCGACCGGCGGCTTCTTCTGGGACGGCAGGGCCTCGTCGCTGGCCGACCAAGCAGGAGGACCTTTCCTCAACCCGGTGGAAATGGCCATGCCCAGCAAAGCCGCGGTGATCGCCAAGATCGCCCAGGCCAGCTATGCCGCCGAGTTCAGGAAGGTGTTCGGTGACGACATCTTCGACCGCACCGACGACGCCTACGAGCGTGTCAAGCTGGCCCTGCAGCGCTATCAGCTCGAAGACGCCGACTTCCGCCCCTACACCGCCAAGTACGACGCCTTCCTGCGGGGCAGCACCACGCTGACCGAGCAGGAAATGCGCGGCCTGGCCCTGTTCAACGCCCCGACCAAAGGCAACTGCGCCGCCTGCCACCCCTCGGCCAAGGGCAGCGACGGCTCGCACCCGCTGTTCACCGACTTCACGTATGACGCGCTGGGCGTTCCCCGCAACACCGAGCTGGCGGCCAACACCGACTCGACGTACCACGACCTGGGCCTGTGCGCCCGCAGCACCGGCGACCTGACCGCCCGCACCGACCTGTGCGGCCTGTTCAAGGTGCCGTCGCTGCGCAACGTGGCCCTGAGGCAGTCCTACTTCCACAACGGCAAGTTCAAGACGCTGAAGGACGTCGTCACCTTCTACGTCCAGCGCGACACCAACCCAGAGAAGTTCTACCCCCTCAAGGCCGACGGCACGGTCGACAAGTTCAACGATCTGCCCGACGCCTACAAGGCCAACGTCAACACCACCGAGGCCCCCTACAACCGCGCGGTGGGCGACGCCCCGGCTTTGACCGACACCGAAATCGACGACCTCGTCGCCTTCCTGCAGACCCTCACCGACGGATGGACGAAGTGAGCGGCCCTTCGGCCCTCGCAAACCGCCCCCCTGACCGGCTTCCTCCGCTATTCAACTTCAGAGCATCCACCATGGCACGCCCTCTCTCCGTCCTGCGCCTCGCCCCTTTGGCCACGCTGCTGGCTCTGGCCGGTCTGCACTCCGCCACACTGGCCCAGACCGCACCGACAGCGCCTGCGGCCACCACGCCGGGCACCCTGCAGCGCCGACTCGAACAGCTCGCCACCGAACTGGCCAACGTCAAGGCCGAGCTGGACGCCGTCAAGCAGAAGCAGGCCGAAGCAGCCGCAACCGCACCGCCTCCCGCCCCGGCCCCCGTCGCTGCGGCCCCGGTCCGTGCATCGGCCGAACCCACCACCGTGCTGACCAGCTACGGCGAAATCAACTACAACCGCCCCCGTTCCACCAAGGATGCCCAGGCCGATCTGCGACGTCTGGTGTTCGGCTTCCAGCACCGCTTTGACGAAAAGACCAAGCTCGTGACCGAAATCGAGGTCGAACACGCCGTGACCTCGGCCGACGACGCCGGTGAGGTGGCCGTGGAGCAGGCCTACATCGAGCACCAGCTCAGCAACGAGTGGGCGGCCCGCGCCGGCCTGTTCCTGGTGCCGCTGGGCCTGATGAACGAAAACCACGAGCCCACCGCCTATTACGGCGTGGAGCGCAACTTCGTCGAAACCCGGATCATCCCCACCACCTGGCGCGAAGGGGGTGTTCAGTTCATCGGCAACTTCGACAACGGACTGACGCTACAGACCGGCATCGCCACCGGGTTCAACCTCAACAAGTGGGACGCCACCAGCACCGAGGGCACCGAAGCCCCGCTGGCCTCGATCCACCAGGAAATGGCGCAAGCCAACGCCCGCGACCTGTCGGTGTTCGGCACCCTGAACTGGCGCGGCATCCCTGGCCTGCTGGTGGGTGGTGGCGTGTTCACCGGGGGAGCCACCCACGACCAGACATCGACCAAGGCCCGCGTCACCCTGTGGGACCTGCACGCCCGCTGGACGCCCGGGGCCTGGGACCTGTCGGCGCTGTACACGCGCGGCAGCATCACCGGTACCGCGGCCCTCAACCAGACGCTGGTGGGCAACACCTCGCTGATTCCGTCCGGCTTTGACGGCATGTACGCCCAGGCCGCCTACAAGCTCTGGTCCAGCGGCAACCGCTCGCTGGCGCCTTTCTTCCGCTGGGAACGCTTCAACAGCGCCAAGAACTACGCCGACCTCGGTACCGGCATCACCCCGTCCGCCACCTCGGCCGAGCGGGTTTACACGGTAGGGGCCAACTTCAACCTGACGCCGTCCGTCGTGCTGAAGGCGGACTATCAGAAATTCAAGTCCAACCGCAACCTGGACCGCCTGAACCTGGGCCTGGGCTGGGCGTTCTGATGCGCGCGCCGCCCTCCCTCCTGGCTGCACTGGCGGCCACCCCGATCGGGGTCTATGCGGCCGACTACATGAACGCCGATCAGGCGGCCCGCATCCTGTTTCCGCAGGCCGTCGCGTTCGACAAGGCCGACGTCACCCTCACGCCAGCGCAGACCAAGGCCCTGGAGAGCGCAGGCGTGAAGCCCCGCAACGGGGTCTGGCCCATCCGGGTGGCCAAGGCCCTGGACGCCTCCGTCCTGGGCTGGGTGATCCTGGACGAGGTCATCGGCAAGTTCGAGCTGATCAGCTATGCGGTGGGCGTGAACGCCGACGGAGCGGTGCGGCAGGTGGAGATCCTGTCCTACCGCGAGAGCCACGGCGGCGAGGTGCGCCTGCCCGCGTGGCGCAAGCAGTTCGTCGGCAAGAAGGCCAGCGATCCGATCGAGGTGGGCAACGACATCGCCAACATCAGCGGGGCCACACTGAGCTGCCGGCACGTCACCGAGGGCGTCAAGCGCGTGGCCAAGCTCGTGCAGGTGCTGCGCGGGGATGGAACGCTGAAATAGGCACACCCTCCGGCCTGCCGGGCGGACCCGGTACCCCGCTCTCCCATCGACAATCGCAGCGATTCGCAGGCCTGGAGTGTGGGATGAAGGTGTTGCCGCAGAAATTCGTGTCCGGGGCCTTGCGCTGCATGGCAGCGGCAGCCTTGGCTCAGACCGCTCTGGGGCCGGGGAGCGCCCTGGCCAACGACCGCCCTTTCGAGTCCGCACGCACCGCCGTGCCCGAGGATGAAGAAGGCGGCTGGTCCGCCGAGACCTGGGTGCAGCGCCTGGGGTCGACCCGCGTGCTGGCCGCCGAAGCCGAGTACGCCTTTTCCGGCCGCACATCCATGCAGCTCGAAGCCGGCAAGGCCTGGACCCGAGGCGGTCTGCGCGACCACGAGGTGGAGCTGGAGTTCAAGCACCTGTTCAAGCTCATCGGCGATGACCGCTGGGGCTGGGGGGTGTCGCTCGCGGCCTCCACATCCCACGGCAACGGAGACGACGATGGGCTTGAAGCCGCACGCCGTGCCGTGACGATCAAGCTGCCCGTCTCGTTTCAGTGGGGGCCACCGGGCACTTATGTGCACCTCAACGCAGGAATGATCCGCCCCCAGGGTGAGCGGCGCGTGTGGACCCGGTCCGTGGCCGCGCAGACCGACCTGAGAAGACCCCACACCACCCTGTTCGGCGAATGGGCCCGCGACGGATCGGTGGCCTTCACCCAGATGGGCGTGCGGCACTGGCTGGACGCCCACCAGAAGTTGGCCTTGGATGTGGCGCTGCAGCGCCGCACCGCCGAGACCCGCGCCTCCGGCTTCGCCTTGGGCCTGGGCTGGTACGACTTCTGAGCCGTCAGCCCGGAAAACGCACCGCAAACACGCTGCCGCCGCCGGCGGTATCCGACACCGTGACGGTGGCGCCGTGGGCCTGTGCCACCTCCTTGACGATGGACAGGCCCAGCCCCACCCCATCGACGCCCGCCGTGGCCCGCCCCCGGTGGAAACGCTCGAAGATGCGCTCGCGTTCGTCCACCGGCACGCCCGGTCCGTTGTCACACACGCGAACGTAGGGGCCGGCCTCGTCGCACCCGGTGACCACCGTCACCTCGCCCAAGGTCGGGGTGTACTTGAGTGCGTTGTCCACCAGACAGGTGAGCATCTCCTGCAGCGGCCCTGCGTCACCCTTGACCCGAGCGGGTTGAAGGTCGAACCCCAGATCAATGCCCCGGCGCAAGGCGTCGTGGACCCAATCGTCCGCCCCCCGCTGAGCCAGCTGAGCAAGATCGACACTCGATGTCCGCGGCGGCTCTCCCTGCGCCGGCTCCGAGCGCGCCAGAGCCAGCAATTGGCTGGTCAGGCGCACCATGCGGTTGACCGCGCTGGACAGCCGGGTCAGGTGCGCTTCGCGTTCGGCCGCTCCACCTCCACCCCGATCCACATGCCGCAGCATCTCCGTCTCGACCTGAATGCCGGCCAGCGGCGTGCGCAACTGGTGGGCGGCGTCGGCCACAAAGCGCCGCTGCCGGTCTCCCGCCTCGCGCACCTGTCCCAGCAGGCGGTTGAGCGCATTGCCCAAGTCCGCGGCCTCT
Source organism: uncultured Sphaerotilus sp. (assembly GCA_964422355.1). GTDB lineage: Bacteria > Pseudomonadota > Gammaproteobacteria > Burkholderiales > Burkholderiaceae_C > Sphaerotilus. The sequence continues at coordinate 15,028 of CAYRBG010000017.1, forward strand.
TCGGGGATGTGCCGGTCGTCAATGGCCGAGAGGTCGCGCGGGCTGCGCTGGGCAATCTCTCGCTCCAGCACCGTCAGGGGCTTGAGCCCCTGGCGCACCGCCCACCACACCACCAGGCTGCTGAAGGCGAGCAGCAGGGCCGAGGGCAACAGCAGGCCCGCCGCCACGCTCTGGAACAGACGCGATCGCTTGTGGGTGGTTTCCGCCACGGTGACGGAAAACGATCGGCCGTCGCGCTCGACGGCGATGGACAGGGCCTGGACGTCCCTGGACCGGAAATGGAGCCGACGGGACAGCGGATGCTCCCGAACCGTCATGCGCTGCATCGGCAGGTCCTGGTCGCCGGCCACCACCCGCCCGTCGGCGTCACGCACACAAAAAAACAGCGCGTCGACCTCGTCATTGCGGACGAACCGCTCGGACTGGGTGGACAGTGCCAGCCCCCACTTCTCGCCCTGGCCACTCAAGGCCGAGCCGATGTCCGCGGCCACCGCATACAGGGCCTGGTCGTAAGCGGTGTGCGCCATGCGCTGCGCCACGACAGCCGCCGCCGCCATGGACAGCATCAGCACCGCCACCGCACCCACGGACATCCAGCGCCACAGGCGACGACGGACACTGGTGCGGGCCGAGCTCATGCCCTGCCCGACGAGGCCCCGGGGGTGCGGAATTCCTCCACCAGGTAGCCGAACCCCCGCACCGTGCGGATCTGGATGCCCGCCGGCTCCAGCTTGCCGCGCAGGCGGGACACGTAGACCTCGGCCGCGTTGTAGCCCACCTCTTCCGCGTGTCCGCCCAGGGCTTCGTGCAGCTGCTGCTTGCTCACCACCCGCTCCACGCGGCGCAGCAGGGTTTCCAGCGTCAGCCACTCCTTGACCGTGAGGTCCAGCGGCTGGCCGTCCAGCCAGGCCCGCTTGGCCTCGCAGTCGAGCACCAGCGGCCCGTGTTCCAGACGGGTGTCGTGCGCCAGCCGCGAACGCCGGGCCACCACCCGCACGCGCGCCATCAACTCATCGACCGCAAAGGGTTTGACGAGGTAGTCGTCGGCCCCACCGTCCAGGCCGCGGATGCGGTCATCGACCGAATCTCGCGCCGTCGTGCAGATCACCGGCAGGCGGCGATCGGACTGACGGAGCCGGGTCAACACCTGCAGGCCATCCATGCCCGGCAGGCCGAGGTCCAGCAGGACGAGCTCGAACGCGCCTTCGGCATGGCGATCCAGGGCATCCTCGCCGCTGGCGGCCGTCACCACCTCGTGTCCGTGGCCCCGCAAAGCGGCAGAGACCGCGGTGGACAGGGCCTCGTCGTCTTCCACCATCAAGATGCGCATGGGAAATCAAGCCTCGGTTGGGAGTGGGGCCTGGGCCGGATCCAAATCCGACGGCGGGTTGTCGGGCTCCGACAGGCTGCCGTAGGCCCACAGCACCAACGGCAACAGCAGCAGGGTGAAGATCGTGCCGGTGACGATGCCACCGACGATCACGCAGGCAAAGGGCCGCTGCGTCTCGCTGCCGATGCCGTGCGACAGCGCCGCAGGCAGCAGGCCCAGACCGGCCATCAGCGCCGTCATCAGGATGGGGCGCAGCCGCAGCGTGGCACCCTCGATGACCGCCGAGCGCACCGTGGACCCGTCGCGCACCCGCTCCAGCACTTCCTCGACCATGATCACGCAATTCTGCACCGCGATGCCGGCCACGGCGATGAAGCCCACCGCCGCCGACACCGACAGGTGCAGCCCGGCCAGGGCCAGGGCGGCCAGGCCGCCCACCATCGTGAACGGCACCATGCCCAGCGTCAGCGCCGCCAGCTTGACCGAGCGGAAGGCCCAGAACAGCAGGCAGAAGATCAGCAAGGCCGTGATCGGAATGATGAGCTGAAGGCGCTTGGCCGCGCGCTGGCTGTTCTCGAACTGGCCGCCCCATTTCAGGTGGTAGCCCTCGGGCAGCTTGACCTGATCGGCGACCTTCTTCTGCGCCTCTTCGACGAAGCTGCCCTGGTCGCGGTCGCGCAGGTTGGCCTTGACGATCATGGTGCGCGCACCCACCTCGCGCTGGATGCGCGAAGCGCCCTCGCGCACGTCGATGTCGGCCAGGTCCCCCAGCGCGATCGACGACGGGCCATTGCCGGCCTGCGTGTCCGGCAGGCTCACCGGCAACCGCGCGATGTCGTCCACCGCGGTGCGACGGTCCTGCGCCACGCGCACCACCACGTCGAAGCGCTTGTCCGCCTCGTACACCGAGTTGACGCCCGCACCGGCCAGGGCCTGGTTGATGACGGTGTTCACGTCGTTGATCGAGATGCCGTAGCGCGCCATGCGGGCACGGTCGGGCCGGATGGACAGCTCGGTCTGGCCGCCGATGCGGATGGCGTCCACATCCACCGCACCGCGCACGCCGCGCACCACCTCGGCCACTTGCCGCCCCAGTTGGTCCAGCAGGGCCATGTCGTTGCCGGTGATCTTGACGACGATCTCACCCTTGGCCCCCGACATGGCCTCCTCGACGTTGTCCTGGATGACCTGCGAGAAGTTGGTCTGGATGCCCGGCAGCACATGGATGCGCGCCGACATGTCGGCCACCAGCGCCTCCTTGTCGGCGAAGCGCCATTCGCCGCGCGGCTGGAGGTCCACCAGGATTTCCAGGCTGTTGGGGCCCTTGGCGTCCGTGCCGTCGTCGGGACGACCGGCCTGGGTGATGATGCGCTTGACCTCGGGGTACTTTCGGATGATCTCGCGCACCTCGCGCTCGACCTGCTTGGTGGTGTCCAGCGCCGCCGACTTGGGCAGGGCGATGGTCAGCCAGATGTTGCCCTCGTCCAGCTTGGGCAGGAACTCGCTGCCCAGTTGCGGCGCCAGCGCGAGCGAGGCCACCAGCAGCGCCAGCGACGGCACGATCAGCCGACCCTTCCAGCGCAGCGTGCGCCCGAGCAGCAGGCGGTAGCGCCGCTGCAGCTTCTCCAGCCAGCCGATGTGCTTTTCGGCCATGTTGCGGTACTGCAGCGCGTAAGACAACAGCGCCGGCACCAGCGTCAGCGTCAGGATCAGCGCCCCCAGCAGCGCGAAGGACAGCGTCAGCGCCACCGGCGTGAAGATCTTTCCCTCCACCCGCTGGAAGGTGAAGATGGGCACGAAGGCCAGGATGATGATGGCCTTGGAAAACAGGATGGGGTGGGCCAGATCGGTCGCCGTGCGCTGCAGCACCGAATTGCGCCGAAGGCCGGCCCCCGGCGCATCGGGGATGTGCTTGGCCGCCAGCCGCACCATCAGCGCCTCGACCAGCACCACCGCGCTGTCGATGATGATGCCGAAGTCGACCGCCCCCAAGGAGATCAGGTTGGCCGACACGTTCTTGGCGTGCATCAGAATGAAGGCGAACAGCAGAGCCAGCGGGATCATGAAGGCCACCACGGCCGCCGCCCGCGTGCTGCGCAGGAACAGCACCAGCACCGTCACCACCAGCAGCGCGCCCACCGACAGGTTTTCGATCACCGTGTGCACGGTGTGCGAGACCAGCTCGGTGCGGTCGTAGATGGGCGTGATGCGCACGCCGGGCGGCAAGGTGGGCTGCAGGCGCTCGATGCGCGCCTTGAGCGCCTCGTTGATCTTGGCCGGGTTGCCGCCCTTGATCATCGTGACCACGCCCTCGACCACCGAGTCCTTGTCGTCCACGGCCACGATGCCGTACTTGGGCCGCTCGCCGATGCGCACCTCGGCCAGATCGCCCACCGTGATGCTGCGCCCTTGTCGGGCTGCGACCACCACCTGGCGGATGTCGTCCACGGTGTGGAACAGGCCCACGCTGCGCACGACGATGGACTCGTCGCCCCGGCGCACGACCCCACCGCCGGCGTTGCCGGCCCCACTCTCCAGCGCCTGATTGACCTGATCGAGCGTGACCTGGTAGCGCACCAGGGCGTCCGGACGCACCTCGACCTGGTACTCCTTGATCGTGCCGCCGAAGCTGTTGACGTCGGCCACGCCGGGCGTCATGCGCAGCGCCGGGCGGATCACCCAGTCCTGCAGCGCCCGCACTTCGTACTGCGGCAGGCGCGGCGCGTCGACGATGTAGCGGTAGACCTCGCCGACCGCGGTGGTCAAGGGAGCCAGGCTCGGCTGGACATTGGGCGGCAGGTTCACGCCCGTGAGCTTTTCCATCACCTGCTGGCGGGCAAAGTAGTCGTCCGTGCGCTCGGCAAAGGTCATGGTGACGACCGACAGCCCGGTCATCGAGATCGAGCGGATGTTCGTCAGCCCCGGCACCCCGGCCATCTCCCGCTCGATGGGCTGGGTGATGCTGCGCTCCATCTCCTCGGGCGCCTGACCCGGGTACTGGGTGATGACCTGGACCTGCACGTCCTGCACGTCCGGGAAGGCCTCGATGGGCAACTCCCGCAACGCCAAGACCCCGGCGATGATGAGGGCCGCCGTCATCACCAGCACGAACATGCGCTGGCCGATGGCAAAACCGATCAGGCGGCCGATCATTGGCCGCCCTCCCCGGAGTTCTGCATCTCGGCCGCCAGCAGCAAGGCCCCCTGGCTGACGATGCGCTCCTGCGGCTGCAGGCCGCTGCCGATGAAGCTGGTGCTGGTCCCCCGCACGGCCACCTCGACGCGCCGCTTGGAGAACTCGTGCGGCGCAGTTTCGACAAACACCGCCGTGTACAGGCCCTCGTTGACCAAGGCGGTGTTGGGCACCTCAAAGGCCGTGCCGCCCACCCCGGCCGCACCGCGGGTCAGGACGGCGCGGGCAAACATCTCCGGTCGCAGCTTCAGGCCCGCGTTGTCCACCTGCGCCCGCACCGGGATGCGCCGCGTCGCCGGGTCCACCACCAGCCCCACCTGGATCACCCGGGCCGGGAAATGCGCGCCCGGCCAGGCCTCGACCTGCACGTCGACCGAACCGCCCACCTGAACCTGGGCCAGCAGGTGCTCCGGAAGGTCGATCTGCACCCACAGCCTTCGCGGATCGGTGACCACAAACAGCGGCGCGGGCAGCGACGGGTTCACTTCCATGGCTGGGGTGGCGTTGCGTTCGGTCACGACGCCGTTCACGGGACTGGTCAGGGGCAGGCGCTCACCGTGGACCGAGCCGCCGCGCGGCATCAGGTTGCGCAGGCGCAGACGGGCGCGGTCGGCCTCGGCCCGGGCCTGGGCGTGGTCGGCCTGGGCCAGCTCGAAGTCCTTGCGGGCGATCACTTCGGCCCGGTAGAGGTCGTGGGCGCGCTCCAGCGCCTGGCGTTTTTGCTCCAGGTCGGCATCGGCCTTGCGCAGATCGGCGCTGGCGGTGCCGAAGTCCGGTGAATCCAGCTCGGCCAGCACCTGCCCGGCCTTCACGGCATCGCCCGGCGACGCCTTGAGCGCCACGATGCGTCCGACGAAAGACGCGGACAGGCGGGCTGTCACGTCCTCGTCGTACACGAGTCGCGCAGCCAGAGGCTCGGCCAGCGGCACCGCGCCGGCCTTCACCACCTCGGTCTTCAGCATGGACAACTGCGGGGCCTGGTCCGGGTAGCGCACGGTGCCGGGACGCACCAGGGTGGGCGCGGCCACCTCGCGGATCGGCTCGATCTCGGCTTTCTTGCCGCGGGTCAACCACCAGGTCCCACCGCCCGCCAGCGCCAGTGCGACAACGGCCACGGGCACCCAGCGGCGGGAGGTGGAGGGGCGGAAAGATCGGCTTGGGGTCATGAGGGACAGTCAAAGGTTGTGTTCGGTCCAGACGCGTCGGTCACGACGTCCGCGCTCGTGGCGATTCGGTCAAGGGGACGGCCCCGCCGCCGCGGCGGCCTCGCTGGCGGCCCAGGCACGCACCACGGCCGCTCGGGCCTCCAGCGCCTCCACCTGCACCGCGTGCAGGGTGCGCCGGGCATCCAGCACGTCCATCAAACCCATCGCGCCCCGGCTGTAGGCATATTCGGCGGCCTCGGCCGTGCGTTGGGCGGATTGGACGAGCCCGCCCTCATACCGGTCCCACTTCGCCAAGGCCGCGTTCAAGTCGGCCCCTGCGCGCAGGATGTCGCTGTGGGCAGCCGCCCGCACCTGATCCAGCCGCACCCGCGCCGCGTCCGAGTCGGCCTCGGCCTTGCGGAGGTCGCCGCGGTAATCGTTGCCCCACAGCAGGGGCACCGCCACGCCAAGACCGACCGTCGTGCCGCCGGTGTCGCTGCCTCGGTCCCGCTCGGCCAGCACCGACCAGGTCAGATCGCGTCGCCGCTGCGCCCTGGACAGCTCCACCGCCCTGTCGGCCGCCTCCACGGCGCGCAGCGCGCTGAGCACGTCCGGGCGGGCGTCCACCTGGGCGTCCAACGACGCATCGGCGGGGGCGGCGGCCACCGCGGGCCACCGGCCATCCGTGGCCAAGCTCAAAGCCTGCCCCTCCACCGCCAACAGGCTCCCCAGTGCAATGCGGGCCCGCTGGCGTTCGGCTTGAGCGGTCGTCAGGTCCACATGGGCCCGCTCCACCTCGACCCGCAAGCGCGCCGCATCCGCGCCCGCCAGATCACCAGCCTGCACGCGGCGCTTGGCCGCGGCCAGCGAACGGTCAAGCACCTCGACGGTGGACTGCGCCAACTTCTGGCGCCGCTCGGCCAGCAGCAGATCGGTCCAGGCCACCCGCACGGCCAACAACGCCTGACGCAGCGCATCGGCCTCGTCCGCCTGACGGCCACCCAACGCGGCCTCGGCCTGGGCCACCCGCAGCGATCGTTTTCCGCCCCGCTCCCAGGTATCGGAATACGTCACGACCTGATCCAGTTGCCCGGTCACGCCGGGACGACGGGCGCGCAGATGCTGTCCGGTCCAAGACAAGGTGGGGTTGGGACGCACATCGGCCTGGGCCAGCCCCGCCTGCGCGGCACGCACGGCATGACGCGCCAGGGTCAGGTCGCGGTTGCGTTCTCGGAGCAGGGCCTCGGCCTGCGCCAAGGTCAGGGTGCTGAACGACACCGGAGGCACAGCCCCCTCGGCCACGGAAGCAGCACTCGGCACGGTCGGAGACCAAGCCAGGGCAGGAACACCCATGACCAGACCTCCCCCCACGAGCCCGGACACCACCCAGGGGCGGACGCGATTGAACTGACGCAGCATCATGCCGGCGACGATACGAAGCCGGGCTGTCCGAAGTCTGGAAATGGGCTTGAAAAAGGCTTGAAGGCCCGATCGGCGAGCCACCCCAAAACCCGTGCCCCAAACGGTCACCGCTCGCCCCTGGGGGGCTCCACGCCACGACAATGGAGGCCCGTCGTCGCTGTGTTGCCTCCATGAGCTCGTCCGGCCTGCGTCTGAACCTCGCCCACCGAGGCCTGACCGCCCTCCCCCCCGATGTTTTCGAAGCCGCTGATTCGCTGGAGATCCTGGACCTCAGCGGCAACGCCCTCACGACCCTGCCGGACGCGCTGGCGGATCTGCCCCGCCTGCGGGTGATCTTCGCCTCACAGAACCCCTTCACCGAGCTGCCGGCCGTGCTGGGCCGATGCCCGGCGCTGGAGGTGGTGGGCTTCAAGTCTTGCCGAATCGAGCGGGTGCCCGCCGAGGCCCTGCCGGCCCGGCTGCGCTGGCTCATCCTCACCGACAACCGCATACAAGCCCTGCCCGACGAGCTCGGCCGACGCCCCCGCCTGCAGAAGCTGATGCTGGCCGGCAACCGCCTGAGCGCGCTGCCGGACACGCTGGCCGACGCCCACCATCTGGAGCTGCTGCGCCTGTCCGCCAACCGCTTCGAGCGTCTGCCGCCATGGCTCGCCCAGCTGCCCGCGCTGACGTGGCTGGCCACGTCAGGCAACCCCTTCAGCCGGGAGGCCGAGCAGGCGGCGTTGAGGCAAGCCGCTCAGCCGATCTTCCCGGACGCCCACCTCCAAGCCGAGGACTGCCTGGGCGAAGGCGCCTCCGGCGTCATCCACCGGGCACGCTGGACGCCCGACCCCAAGGCAGCACCGGACACCTCGGTGCATGTGGCCGTCAAACGCTTCAAGGGCGCCATGACCAGCGACGGGCTGCCGGAGAGCGAAATGGCCACCTGCCTGGCCGCCGGCACCCACCCGGGACTGATCCGGGTGCTCGGCCGGACCGCGGACACCGCTCCTCCGTCCGACGCTCCCCGCGACAGCGACGCCGAAACCTGTGGCCTGGTGCTGGAACTGATCAACCCGGCCTTCCACTCGCTGGCCGGACCGCCCAGCCTGCAATCGTGCTCGCGCGACGTGTACGCTGACGAGGTACGTCCCGACCTCAACACGGTCCTGAAGGTCGTGGAGCGCATGGCCTCGGTCGCGGCCCAACTGCACGCGCACGGCGTGGTGCATGGCGACCTCTACGCCCACAACATCCTGTGGCGGCCGGACACCGGCGAGGCGCTGCTCGGAGACTTCGGTGCGGCGTCGTTCCACGCCTGCACCGGTCCCGAGATGAGCGCGGCGCTGCAGGCCATGGAGGTCCGGGCGCTGGGCATCCTCATCGAGGAACTGCAGGGGCGCCTTTCCGGCGACACCGACTCGACCGCCCCAGCTGCCGAGGCGCTGCGCCAGTGGGCGCATCGATGCATGGCTCCCATACCCACGCAACGCCCCTGCGCGTCGGAGCTGTCGGAGGCCCTGCGCCGCCTGACCTCATCGACCTGAGCCGCCCTTGCGCCCCACCGACCGGGCGGCGCTCCCTGAGACAATCCTCCCATGCTGCATTTCGACCTCCTGGCCACCGAAGGCCACGCCCGCCGGGGCCGCCTCACGCTCAACCACGGCGTCATCGAGACCCCGATCTTCATGCCCGTGGGCACCTACGGCACCGTCAAGGGCGTGATGCC
>CAYRBG010000018.1:0-23093 GCA_964422355.1 uncultured Sphaerotilus sp.
CCACCTTGACATGGTGGGGGTCGTTGGTTCGAATCCAATTGTGCCTACCAGTTTACGGCCCCGGCAGGGGCAAAAGCCGAAAGCCCCAAGTCAATCAAAGACCTGGGGCTTTTTGTTTGTGCGTCTGGGAACGTCCACCAGCGTGCCCACCTTGCACAGCCCCACCCACTGCTGAACCGGCAGGCGCGGCAGATGTTCTTCGTGGCCGATGAGGCAGTGCTCGGCCTCGCTCCAAGCGACGGTGGTGCGTTGGGCTCACATCGCCACGAATTCACCGGTGAGTCGACCCACGATCTGGCCATCAAATTCCAGCACGGACGTCACTTCCGCCCGTGCTTTGCCTTTGCGGGACAGCATCCGCGTGAAGGTCGTCCACCGTTCCGGTGAGACGAGGGTGGCACGTGCGGTGAAGTCGCCATGGATGGGGTGTTCGTACGCCATCGTGTTGCGCTGGATGACCAGACGGGCCTGAAACCCCTCGGCGCGCAGCCGAACGTGCAGCAGTGACCAAGCTGCCAGGATCGCCACGGCCGAGGCACTGCCGCCGAAAACGGTGTCGAAGTGGTTGATGTTGGGCGCCAGCGGGGCGTGCAGGGTTACCGAATCCGTGTCGACCGACATCACGGACACCCCCATTGCATGCGACAGGGGGATGTGCTCGTGGAGGTACTGTTGAAGTTCAAGAGGGGTCATGGGGCGAGTGGTCGGAGTCTGGTGGCCTTCCGGTCGGCCTGCGTTCTCCCACCATAGCCCCAATCCGTGGCCGGCGGCTCGATCACACACACGCAGCTGGCCCATTCGGTGGTGCCGGGCAGGGCGCGGCTCAGGATTTCCCAGGCGGCGGCGATCCAGGCGGCTTTTTCTGCATCGGTGTTTGTGCCGCTGCGGTGATGCGGATATCCAGCGAGAAGGTGCGGCCGCGTCAGTGACATCGCCGGCCGCCACCGGCTCTCCGCCGTTGTGCCAGTCTTGCGCGGGGGGACGGGGGCAGCTAGGCCATCATGCTGCCGGAGCGGGATTGGCTGGCGCGCAACCGGGCCGCGGTGGACATTTTGGCGGGGCTTTGGCTCTCCGAACCAACCCGGTCTGGAGTGATCACCGCTGCCGTACCGAGGCCGCCAGCCAAGGCTGCGCAACCGGCCAGACGTTCTCCAGAATGCGAGGATGGGCCTGCGCGGTCGGATGCAGTCCGTCCGGCTGAAACAGGCGTCGGGCGTCCGATGCGTCCGCCACGCCGGCGAGCAGGAAGGGCACGAGGGCCGTCTTCTCCTGCCGGGCCACGTGCTGGAACACCGCGGCGAAGTCCCGCGTGTAGGCGCTGCCGTAGTTGGGCGGCACCTGCATGCCGATCAGCAGGGTTTTGGCGTGGGCTTGCTGGGCGGCCTGGGCCATGGCGCTCAGGTTGACCCGCGTGGTGTCCAGCGGCAGGCCGCGCAGGGCATCATTGGCGCCGAGTTCGATGATGACGTGTGTGGGGCGGTGCTTGTCCAGCAGGGCCGGCAGGCGCGAGCGGCCGCCCGAGGTGGTCTCGCCGCTGACGCTTGCGTTGACGATGCGCACGTCCTTCAGGTCTGGTGTGCTGGCCAGGCGCTGCTCCAGCAGGGCTACCCAGCCGGTGCCGCGCACCAGGCCGTACTCGGCCGACAGGCTGTCTCCGAGGACGAGCAGGGTGCGGGGGGGCGAAGCGGAGGCCGCCGTGGCGGGTGCCGTGCCGACGAGCCCCCACACGGCCGTGCCCGCGGCCAGCGCGATACAGTGGCGGCGCGTCCAAAAGGCAGGGGATTTGAGAGACACCATGGTTCCGTTCATTCTTGAGGCCGATCGGGTTTCCAAACAGGTTCAGGATGCGTCCGGGACGCTGACGATACTGCACGAGGTGAGTCTGGCGGTGGGGCCGCGCGAGACGCTGGCCATCGTCGGCGCATCGGGGTCGGGCAAGAGCACGCTGCTCGGACTGCTGGCGGGGCTGGATGTTCCCAGCTCGGGCACGGTGCGGCTGCAGGGGCAGGACCTGTTCGACCGCGACGAAGACGCCCGCGCCGCCTTGCGCGGGGCCCACATCGGCTTCGTGTTCCAGAGCTTCCAGTTGCTGCCGCACCTCGATGCCCTGGAAAACGTGATGATCGCCCTCGAACTGCGCGGTGACCCCGATGCCAAGGGCAAGGCGCAGCGCATGCTGGAGCGTGTGGGCCTGGGGGCCCGGCTGCACCACCGTCCCCGCCTGCTGTCCGGGGGCGAGCAGCAGCGCGTGGCCCTGGCGCGTGCATTTGTCGTGCAGCCCGCGCTGCTGCTGGCCGACGAGCCCACCGGCAGCCTCGACCACGCCACCGGCGAGGCGGTCATGAACCTGATGTTCGAGCTCAATCGCGAGCAGGGCACGACGCTGATTCTGGTGACGCACGATCCGGCCATTGCCCGGCGGTGCAACCGGGTGGTGCGCATCGATGCGGGGCGTTGCGAGGAGCTGGCGCCGGTGGCCGAACCGGGCTGACGGGTCGCCCCGCGCTACCATGCGCGGCTATGTCTGCCAAAACCCTGCTGTTCGGTTTCCATGCGGTCACGGTGCGTCTGAAGACGGCGCCGGAGTCCGTTCAAGAGATCCACGTCGACGCCACACGCCGCGATGCGCGCATGCGTCAGTTCCTGGAGCGCGCTCAAGGGCTGGGGCTCAAGGTCATCGAAAGCGATGACGATCGTTTGAACCGCCTGGCCGGCAGCCCCAAGCACCAGGGCGTCGTGGCCCGCGTGAAGGCGGTCGACAAGGTCCATTCGCTCGACGATCTGTTGGACGAAGTGGAAGGTCCGCCGCTGCTGCTGGTGCTCGACGGTGTGACCGATCCGCACAACCTCGGTGCCTGCCTGCGGGTGGCCGACGGATCCGGGGCCCAGGCCGTGATTGCGCCCAAAGATCACTCGGTGGGCGTGAACGCCACGGTGGCCAAGGTCGCGAGCGGCGCGGCCGAGACGGTGCCGTACTTCATGGTGACCAACCTGGCCCGCACCTTGGGCGAGCTCAAGGAACGCGACATCTGGGTGATCGGTACCAGCGAGGATGCCGACAAGACCATCTACGACGTCGATCTGACGGGCCCGGTGGCCTTGGTGCTGGGCGCGGAAGGGCCGGGCATGCGCCAGCTCACGCGCAAGACCTGCGACGAGCTGGTGAGCATCCCGATGCAGGGCGCGGTCGAGAGCCTGAACGTGTCGGTGGCGTCCGCCGTGTGCCTGTACGAAGCCCTGCGGCAGCGCCGCAAGGGAACGGCGACCTGACAGAACCGGCGCCCGGATCGGCCGGGCCAACAAAGGTCGGAACTTGGGATGGGGCGGCGAGCCGCCTCACCCTGCGTCTGACCGGGTTCAAGCCCGGTGCATCTTCAGTGCCGCCGGGTTGACGATGGCCGTCGGGTTGCCTGCCAGGTAGTTGGCCACGTTCTGGAAGGCGGTCGTGAAGTAGCGCTCGTACGAGTCCTGCTCCACGAAGCCGATGTGCGGCGTGCACACGGCGTTTTCCAGGCGCAGCAGGGGGTGCCCCTGCAGAATGGGTTCGCTCTCGAACACGTCCACCGCAGCCAGGCCGGGGCGTCCGCGGTTGAGGGCGGCGACCAGCGCGTTCTCGTCCACCAGCTCGGCACGCGAGGTGTTGACGAACAGGGCCGTGGGCTTCATGCGCGAGAGGTCGTCCAGGCCGATGCGGCCGCGCGTCTCGTCGGTGAGGCGCAGGTGCAGGGTCAGCACGTCCGAGGTCTCGAAGAAGGCCTCGCGGGACGGCGCGGCCAGGTGTCCGTCGGCCACGGCGCGCTCTCGCGAAGCCTCGCTGCCCCAGACCTGCACCGTCATGCCGAAGGCTTTGCCGTACCCCGCGACGATCTGGCCGATGCGGCCGTAGCCCCACACGCCCAGCGTCTTGCCCTGCAGGATGCAGCCCAGGCCGAAGTTGGTCGGCATCGATCCGGCCTTGAGCCCGGACTGCTGCCACGCGCCATGCTTGAGGTTGCCGATGTACTGCGGCAGGCGACGCATGGCGGCCATGATGAGGGCCCAGGTCAGCTCGGCCGGCGCGATGGGCGAGCCAGACCCTTCGGCCACGGCAATGCCCAGCTTGGTGCAGGCTTCGACATCGACGTGCGGGCCGATGCGGCCCGTCTGCGAGATGAGCTTCAGGCGCGGCAGCTTTTCGAGCAGCAGGCGCGGCAGGTGGGTGCGCTCGCGGATCAGCACGAGGATGTCGGCGTCCTTCAACCGCACCGCCAACTGGCCGATGCCCTTGACGGTGTTGGTGAAGACCTTGGGGGTGTGGGGCTCCAGGAGGTGCGCGCAGTCGAGCTTGCGCACCACATCCTGATAGTCGTCGAGGATGATGATGTTCATGGGAGGCGCAACCTTACCAGAGCGGTCGTCGATCGGCGTCTTGTCGATGGCTCGGCCCCTCGGTTGGTTTGTGGGGTTGACAAGGCCGGGTTATGGGGCCGGCCTCAGGCACTCCTCGCACAGACCGTACAAGGTGATGTCGTGGTGCTCCAGGCGGAAGCCTGGTGGCGCGAGGCGGCTCAGATCGCCCGGACAACCGTGCACGACAAACACGCGCTGGCAGGCCGTGCAACGGAAATGGTGGTGGTGTTCGTGCCGCGCACTCTGGTAGCGCGGGCTGTCGCCGGGCAGGTTGACGGTGTGCACTTCACCCTCATCGACCAGCAGCTTGAGGTTGCGGTAGACGGTGGCCAGGCCCAAAGCCGGCACGGACGATTTGGCGGCGTCCAGCACCTCCTGCGGTGTCAGCGGGCGCTGTGCGGCGCGGATCGCATCGCGGATGGCGCTGCGCTGGCGGGTGCTTCGTTCCATGGTGCTGTTCGGGCGCACAAGCGGTCAGTGCGAGGCCCGATAGGGCTCTTCGAAGGCCAGGAAGTCCTGTTCCTTGAGGGCTTCGGCCACCCAGGCGGACACGCCGGGCGAGGCCCAGACCGCATCCATGTACTCCGCCACGCGGGGGGGCACGGGCAGGGCGTAGGTGCGCAGCCGACCGACCACGGGTGCGAAGTAGGCATCGGCGATCGAGAACCGGCCGAACAGGAAGGGGCCGCGGCTGAGTTCCAGCAGGCCGGTCCACAGGGCGATCAGTCGGTCAAGGTCGGCTTGGACGGCCGGATGGTCGGTCAACACGCGGGCGCCGACCTCGGGCAGGTGGGCCTCGATGTTCTGCGGACAGTGGCTGCGCAAGGCCGTGAAGCCCGCGTGCATCTCGGCGCAGGCGCTGCGCGCGCGGGCCCGGTGCGAGGCGTTGCGCGGCCACAGGCCCTTCTCCGGGTACTGTTCGGCGAGGTACTCGGCAATCGCCAGGGTGTCCCACACCACCAGGCCATCGTCGGCCACCAGCACCGGCACCTTGCCGGTCGGCGAGACGGACGCGATCGAGGTCTTGAAGGCCGATCCCGGGTCAAAGCTGTCGAAACGCACCATCACCTCGTCGAACGGGATGCCGAAGTGCTTCATCAGCACCCAGGGGCGCATGGACCAGGAGGAGTAGTTCTTGTTGCCGATGTAAAGCTTCATAAGTAATCCCAAGTACTTGAAAATAATTGATTACATTGAAATCTATTCGTGACGTGCAACGTTCCGTGCAACGCTCGTGAGTTCTCGTCAGTCCCGGAGGGACATGAAACCGACTGTCGCACACGATCAGCGCACTGGCCAGGCCCATCCTGCTTCGCTGGTAATCGTGATCTGGAAGGACCAATTCTGCCGACGACTGCGGCTTGAATTCGCCGGTCGGCTCCATGTCGTCTGCTCTATCGCTGGGGCCAGTCTGTAGGCTGCGCATTTTTCCAAGATCCCCCTGCCGTCAAAGCGATACCCCCGACACAGGGTGTGAACACGAAATGCGTGAATCCTGCAACATGCAGTGGGTACGAGATGCTCACCTCACAGAAATGGAGGAGCTGCACTTGGACTCCCTCGCGTAAATTTGAGCGTTCAGGGTCTCTTGGAGAACGGACCCCAGGCGGACGCCTTGTGACCTGCAAGTCAATCAGTGGAAGTCGGGTCAGCTGGTGGGCGCGGGTAGTTGACGCAACAGATGGGCCAGTCGATCCTGGACCGAATGGGACTGTCCCAATGGTCGAAGACTGGCCTTTGGGGGGACAGTATGAAAATCATTTACAACTGCGGCGCTGACCGCGCCATCGACCTGCTGCGCCCCCACCTCAAGCCGGGCCAGTCGCTGGCGTTCATGACGCCGACCTTCTCGCTGCATGCCTACGCCGAGCTGCGCGATGTCCTGGCTCGCGTGAACGGCACACAGCTCATCTTGCCGAGCGAAGGCCAAGACCTGGAGTTGCAGGGCAGTGAGGGTGACCGTGCAGCTCGAAACCGGCTGCAGACTCGGTGGCTTGCCAATCAGTGCGCCGCTTGGCTTCAGGGTCAGGTGGAGGTGCGGCGTGCGCCCGGCCGGATCCCGCAAGGTACGGCCGTGCTGCGCAACGCGCAGGGCACGCCCGAGCAAGTCATCATGGGCTCGGTGGCCATGAGCACGGAGGGACTGGGGCTGACGCCCGGCAACCCTTTGAGCTTGACGCAAGCTTCGGAGAGCGCCGCAGAGGCCTCCATGCTGGCCCAGTGGTTCGATCAGCAATGGAAGACGCTGCCGTCGGCCACTGAGTCGGCCGACGCCGCGCGCCAGGCCTTGCTCGACCAGCTCAAGCCCATCGGCGAGCACCGGGCGCCGTTCGCGATCTACGCGCTGATGCTGAACCACTTATTTGGCGGGCGGGAGGATGCGCTGGACGAAGAGCGCATCGTCAAGTCGGCCACCGGCATCCGCAACACGGTGGTCTGGAAGAAGCTCTTCAAGTTTCAGCGGGATGGCGTGGTCGGCGCCATCGACAAGCTGGCGCGCTTTGGCGGCTGCATCATCGCGGACAGCGTGGGCCTCGGTAAGACCTTCGAGGCCCTGGCCGTCATCAAGTACCACGAGCTGCGCAACGACCGCGTGCTGGTCCTGGCCCCCAAGCGCCTGCGAGACAACTGGACCCTCTACAAGGCCAACGACAAGCGCAACATCCTGGCGGTGGACCGGTTCAACTACGACGTGTTGAACCACACCGACCTGTCGCGTGACGGCGGCCACTCGGGTGACATCGACCTATCCCATGTGAACTGGGGCAATTACGACCTGGTCGTCATCGACGAGAGCCACAACTTCCGCAATAAGAAGTCGCCCCGGCAAGGCACTGAGACGCGCTACGACCGGCTGATGCGCAAGATCATCCGGGAAGGGGTCAAGACCCGGGTGCTGATGCTGTCGGCCACGCCGGTGAACAACCGGCTGACTGACCTGCGCAATCAGATCGCCTTCGCCACCGAAGGCGACGACACCGCGCTGGCCGACTACGGCATCGACAGCATCCAGCAGACCACACGCAAGGCGCAGATCCAGTTCAACCGCTGGCTCGGCCTGGAAGAGGCCGAACGCACCCCCAGCCGCCTGGTCGAGATGCTGGGCTTCGACTACTTCACGCTACTGGACCACCTGACCATTGCACGGTCGCGCCGGCACATCCAGAAGTACTACGGCACGCAGGAGACCGGCCGCTTCCCGGACCGCCGGCCGCCTATCAACATCAAGGCCGACGTGGACCGGGCGGGCCAGTTCCGCGCCATCAAGGACATCAACCTGGAGATCCGGCGCCTGAACCTGGCCGCCTACGCGCCGCTGCGCTACGTGCTGCCGCACAGGCAGGCCGCCTACGACGCCAAGTACAGCACCGAGATCAGAGGCGGCGAGAGCTTCTTCCGCCAGGCCGACCGCGAGGAAAGCCTCATCCACCTGCTGCGGGTGAACGTGCTCAAGCGCATGGAGAGCGCGGTGTCGTCGTTCGCGCTGACGCTGCAGCGGCAACTCCGAGACGTGGAGGCAGTGCTCGCGCAGATCGACCAGCATGTCAACCAGGCCTCCAACGGCGACGGCATCGAAGAGCTGGACATCGCCGACGTGGACATCGACGACCCCGCCTTCGAGGCGCTGCTGGTCGGCCGCAAGGTGAAGGTGCTGCTGGGCGACGTGGACCTCATCCGGTGGCGTCAGGATCTGGTGGAGGACCGCAACCGCCTGGACACGCTGCTGACCGCTGCCCAGCAGGTGGACGCTGCACGCGACGCCAAGCTGGCCAAGCTGCGCGAGATGGTCGAGGACAAGTGCCGCCACCCCATCAACGACGGCAACCGCAAGATCATCGTCTTCACGGCGTTCTCGGACACCGCCCAGTACCTCTACGCCAACCTGGCGCCCTGGGCCAAGGCCACGCTGGGCATCGACGCCGCCCTAGTCACCGGCAGCGCCGGCATCCAGACCACGCTGCCGGGCCTGCGCAAGAGCATGAGCAGCGTACTGTCGGCCTTCGCGCCCCGCGCCAAGGAACGTCCGACCGACATGGCCGGTGAAGGCGAGATTGACCTGCTGATTGCGACCGACTGCATCTCTGAAGGTCAGAACCTGCAGGACTGCGACTGGCTCATCAATTACGACATCCACTGGAACCCGGTCCGCATCATCCAGCGCTTCGGCCGGATCGACCGCATCGGCTCGCCCAACCGCAGCATCCAGCTGGTCAACTTCTGGCCGAACATCGCGCTCGACGAGTACATCAACCTGGAGCAGCGCGTCAGCGGGCGCATGGTGCTGCTGGACGTGTCAGCCACCGGTGAGGAGAACCTCATCGAGCAACAGTCCGGCGACCCGATGAACGACCTGGAGTACCGCCGCAAGCAGCTCTTGAAGCTGCAGGACTCCGTCATCGACATGGAAGACCTGAGCAGCGGGGTCTCAATCACCGACCTGACGCTGACCGACTTCCGCATCGATCTGGCGCAGTTCCTTCGCGACCATCCGGCGGTGCTGGAGGGTATGCCGCTGGGCGCGCACGCCGTCACGAGCAGCATCGACGCCGACATCGAGCCCGGCATCATTTTCTGCCTGCGGGCCGAGGGCGCTGGCGCAAGCAAGGCCCCGGCCGGCGCCGGATCTGGCGACTACCCACTGGCGCCGATCTACCTGGCCCATGTGGGCGACGACGGCACCACGGTGCTGGCCTACCCACAGGCCAAGCGCATCCTCGACCGCCTCAAGCGCCTGGCGCTGGGCCGCGAACTGCCCGACCTGGGCGCCAGCAGCCGCCACGACAAACTGACCCGCCACGGCGAAGACATGCGGCACGCCCAGAAGCTGCTGGCCTCAGCCGTCGCTTCGGTGGTTGGCAAGGCCGAAGAGCGCGCCGTCGCCAGCTTGTTCTCGCCCGGCGGCACGCACGCCATGAAGGGCGAGTTCGCCGGGGCCGGTGACTTCGAGGTGCTGGCATTCATGGTGGTACTGCCCACCCAAAACACAAAGGGAGCAACGCATGAGCATGGAGCACAGCCAACGCCTTGAGCCGCTGGCAAAGGATGTCGTCGACAAACTCGACACGGTGGCAAGCACAGCCCGCCAGTGGCTGGCCAACCCGCGCCGTCTTGGCATAGACGCGCTCGCCACCGGCGGGAACACGCTGAACTCGGATCGCGCCGCGCGAGCGCTCGACGAAGTCAACCAGGCCAACGAGACCGCGTATCGCAAGCTGGCCAGCGAGCCGGCCATCGCCCGTGTCATCGCTGAAGATGACGACGGGCACCGCACCGCCTACTACTTCTGTCGCGCCGAGCAGGGCCTCGCCAACCTAGGCTTGGTCAGCTATCGCGCGCCGGTTGGGCGCCTGGCGTCCTTGCCGGTCGGCGAGGAGTACGTCCGCCCCGATGGCAAGGCGTTGATCGTCGTCGAGCGAGCGCAGCTGCGCCCGTCGCCCCTGGCTGGATCTTGGGACGCCTACACGGTCGTTCAGTCCGAAGATGCGCCGACGGTCACCATCGAGTCGCTGCGCAAGCTGCTGGAGCGACACCCAGAGCTGGCCGAACCCGTCGAGGACCTGGTCGCCCAGTTGCTGGCGAGCGCCGAGGCCAGTCAGAACGTTATCGAGGGCATGAAGCGCAGCGTCATCACCAAGATGGGTCTGCGCGACCAGCCGGTGCTGGACCAGTTCCAGGACGAGATCTTCCGCCTGCCGCTCAATCGCCGGGTCCTGTTGCTAGGCCCCCCCGGCACCGGCAAGACGACAACGCTGATTCGGCGCCTGGGTCAGAAGCTCGATGCCCAGTTTCTGGACGAAGACGAGCAGCGCATCACCG
Organism: uncultured Sphaerotilus sp.; assembly: GCA_964422355.1. GTDB lineage: Bacteria > Pseudomonadota > Gammaproteobacteria > Burkholderiales > Burkholderiaceae_C > Sphaerotilus. The sequence goes on from CAYRBG010000018.1 coordinate 10,207, forward strand.
AGGAACTTGCCCAGAGTCAGCAGGTGCCGCACGGGAAGAGCTGGCTGATGTTCACACCGACGGAGCTGTTGAAGCAGTACCTGAAGGAGGCCTTTGCCCGTGAAGGTATCCCAGCACCGGACCAGAACATCCGCACCTGGGCTGACCACCGTCGCGACCTGGCCAGGCAGACCTTCGGCGTCCTGCGGACTGCCACCGGCGGCGGCACCTTCGTGCTCAAGGAGGTGAACAGCCTGCAGCCGACGGCCGTGACCCAGCCGATCGCGTGGTTCGAGGACTTTCAAGCCTGGCAAGGCGCCGCATACCGGGCCGAGCTGATGGAGAGCGCGCAGGCGCTGGCAGGCGCGGGGCTGACGACGGCGCAGCAACTGGGCAAGCGCCTGCAAGCTCCCCTCAAAGAGGATGGCGCGTGGCCGGCCACATTCACGGCGTTGGCGGGGGAACTGCCCGCCATTCAGGCATTCGTGGCGCGCCTCAAGGACGAGACCGACGCGACCATCAAAGCCGCGCTGAACGCCCAACTCGCCCGCAACCGGGGCTTGGTCGGCGAGCTGGCGAAGTTCATCGAGAGCCTGCAGCAGGCTGCTGACACCGATGCCGACGATGACCAGGACGCCGAGGACGACGAGGACGCGGCGGCACCCAAGGTCGGCCCTGGGGCCGCCATCAACGCCTACATGCAAGCGGTCCGCACGCAGGCCCGCAATGCCGCAGCCAAGCGATCCACCAACAAGACCACCCGCAACGGCAAGGTCATTGAGTGGTTGGGCGAACGCACGCTGGCGCCCGTCGAGCTGACCGCCCTCGGTACAAGCCTGCTGCTCCAGGCCCATGCCCGGCGATTCGTGAACCCGGTCAAGCGCTATGTGGATGGCATCCAGAAGCGCTACCGCGCCTTCCGGAAGGTCCGCCAGGACGAGGGCCGGTGGTATGCGAAGGCGGGCTTCGAGGTCCGTGAGCTGAACCCGCTTGAGCTGGATCTCGTCCTGCTGGCGATCCTCCGGTCGGCTGGAGAACTGCTGCAGCGGCCCACAGTGATGCGTGACATCGACAGCCCGGCCTGGGCGTCGCTGAAGCCCGTGCTGGGCACCCTGCGCAGCCAGGTCGTCGTCGATGAGGCCACCGACTTCTCGCCGATCCAGCTGGCCTGCATGGCGGCACTGGCACACCCACGCTTGCGGTCGTTCTTCGCCTGCGGCGACTTCAACCAGCGGCTGACCACCTGGGGGTCGCGATCCGCCGATGAGCTGCAGTGGGTCTTCGCGGACTTTGACATCCGGCGCGTCACCGTCTCCTACCGCCAGAGCCGCCAGCTCAACGAGCTGGCGCGAGACATCATCGCGTGCGTCGGCGGCTCCGAACAAGAGGCCACCCTGCCCGCCGAGGTCAACAACGAGGGCGAATCACCGGTGCTTCTGGAGTACGCATCCCTTGAAGACGCCGTGGGCTGGCTGGCCGCGAGGATCCAGTGGATCGACCGATTCCTCGACGGGCGACTCCCGTCCACGGCGATCTTCGTCAACTCCGAAGCCGAGGTCGAACCGGTAGCCAATGCGCTGAACCAAGCACTCGCCAACCAGAACATTCAGGTGGTCGCTTGCCGCGAAGGCCAGGCCGTCGGGCAGGAGAGCAACGTCCGGGTCTTCGATGTTCAGCACATCAAGGGCCTGGAGTTCGAGGCCGTCTTCTTCGTGGGCATCGACCAACTGGCCACTGCCCGTCCGGAGCTGTTCGACAAGTTCCTCTATGTCGGGGCCACTCGCGCCGCCCAGTACCTGGGCGTGACCTGCAGCGCTGCCTTGCCGCTCGCGCTGGAACCTCTGCGCAAGCACTTCGGTGCGACCTGGGACACCGCCCAGTCCGAACAGTCGTGATGGCAAGGCTGACACCATGAGCTTCCGCACCGCAGAACCCGCACTGAAGGACGTTCTCGACGGCATCGCTGCCGGCCAGATTCAGCTGCCCGACTTCCAGCGTGGCTGGGTCTGGGATGACAACCACATCCGGTCGCTGATCGCGAGCCTGTCCCTGTCGTACCCCATCGGCGCCGTGATGTTCCTGGAGGCCGGTGGCGTGCCGTTCAAGCCCCGACTGTTCGCCGGCGTGCAACTGCAGCCCGCGCCCAAGCCGAAGACCCTGGTGCTGGACGGCCAACAGCGCCTGACCTCGATGTACCTGTCATTGCGCAGCGGCCAGCCCGTGCCCACGCGCACCGAGAAGGGTGCCGACATCCGCCGGCTCTACTTCCTGGACATGGCCAAGTGCCTGGATCCGGACGCCGACCGTGAGGAGGCCGTCATCTCGGTCCCCGAGTCGCTGCAGGTCACCTCGGACTTCGGCCGCAAGGTCGACCTTGACGTGAGCACGCCTGAACTGCAGTACGCCCAGCGCTTGTTCCCGGTGGCGCTGCTGTTCGACATCCAGGGGTTCATGACCTGGGAGAGCGGCTTCAGTGCCCACCACCAATTCGGCGCGGAAGCCATGCAGTTCATGCAGAAGTTCCGCAACGAGATCTGGCTGCGCTTCCAGCAGTTCAAGGTGCCAGCCATCGAGCTGACCCAGGACACGCCGCGTGAAGCGGTGTGCCAGGTCTTCGAGAAGGTCAACACCGGCGGCGTCACGCTGACCGTGTTCGAGCTGATGACCGCCACTTTTGCAGCGGACGAGTTCAACCTGCGCGATGACTGGGACGCCCGGCGCGAACGGCTGACCGCCAAGCACGACGTGCTAGCGGCCGTGGACGGCACGAGCTTCCTGACTGCCATCACGCTGCTGGCCAGCTACCGGCGGCACCTGGCTCAGAAGACAGCGGTGAGCTGCAAGCGTGCCGACGTGCTGAAGCTGGATCTGGCCGACTTCAAGGCGCTGGAGGCGGCCCTGGAACAGGGCTTCAAGCGCGCGGCCGAGCTGCTGGCCGAGGAGAAGATCTTCGACGAGCGCAGCCTGCCCTATGCCACGCAGCTGATCCCGCTGGCCGCAATCTGCGCCCACCTGGGCGAACGGACAACCTTGCACGGCATCAAGCAGAGCCTGTTGCGTTGGTACTGGAGCGGCGTGCTGGGCGAGCTGTACGGCGGCGCCAACGAGACACGCTTCGCGATGGACATGCAAGACGTGGTGGCTTGGGTAGATGGCGGCACCGAACCGCGCACGGTGCGCGACGCCAACTTCGCGCCCACCCGTCTGCTGTCGCTGCAAAGCCGCCTGGCGGCGGCCTACAAGGGACTGGCCGCCCTGCTGATGAAGCATGGCGGGCGCGACTTCGTCAGCGGCACGCCCATCGACCTGAACACCTACTTCAACAACGCCATCGACATCCACCACATCTTTCCGCGTGCGTGGTGCGAGAAGCAGAAGCTGCCCAAGGACAAGTGGAACAGCGTGATCAACAAGGCACCGCTGGCCGCCGGCACCAACCGTTTCATCAGCGGTGATGCCCCCAGCGTCTACCTGGGCCGGATCCAGAAAGCCAAGCAGGTGCCGCCCCACAGCCTGGACGAGTTCCTGGCCTCGCATGTCATCCCCGTGTCTGCGCTTCGCACAGACGACTTTGATGCCTTCATTCGGCTGCGCGCAGGCGCATTGCTTGCGCTCATTGAAGCCGCCACCGGCAAGACTGTTCCGGGCCGAGACAGCGAAGACACCGTTAAGGCTTTCGGAGCTGCGCTGATGCCATGAAGGCCACGCTTCTGATCTCTGTCGACGACGTGGTCAGAGCGCTGGCCTTGCCGGACCGCGCACGGGTGGACCAGCGGGTGCCCAAAAAGATGCTGGCTGAGCACGGTGCGCCGACGGCTTCGGACCGCCGCCTGCTGACCGACGGCATCGAGGAGCTGCAGTGGATCGCCGCGCTGAAGCCCGGCACGGTGGCCATCCCGGAGCACCGTGTCGACGGGCGCGAGGTCCTGGAAGTGGCCGTGCTGAGCGTGCAGGTGCGGGCCACGCATGGCAAGGCATCGCAGTGGCTTCGGCTTGCCGAGCTGGTGCACCGGGCCGTGCCGTACCCGGTGCTGTTGATCCAGACTCTGATTCCGAGTGCCGCAGCAACTCCCGATGACGGGCGGCCACGGTCCCCGGCGCAGCTCGCCCTCAGCTTGGCCCACAAGCGCGCTTCGCAGAACGAGGCGGGCAAGGTGGTGCTCGACGGGGAGTTGGTTCGCTCCGAACTGCTTGGCCCCAACACCGGCACTGCATCCGTGGCGGGCCCGTTGCTGGAGGCGATGGCCCTGGACCGCCAGCCGCATCAAGACCTGATGGCTCTGTACCAGAGCTGGATGGACTGCCTCACCGCTGCAGAAGCCGCACGCCTGACCGGCAACTTCCGTCTGCCGAGTGGTCCCACCGCAGCCGCCGCCCAGCGCGAAGCGCTGCGCACCTGCCAACGTCTGGAGCAAGAAGCGGCGCGCCTGCGCAGCCAAGCCGCCAAGGAGCGGCAGATCGCCAAGCAGGTGGACTTGAATCTGGAACTGCAACGACTGGATGCTCACCTGAGAGCGGCCCGTGCGCAGCTTTGAGCGCACCGCGAAGACGCGGACTCAGGGTTCACACCGCTGTGTTGTTAGGGGGAACTTCCACAATCGGTCACTCAATATTTATGCTTGTCATGAACATTTTCTGCAAGAATGAAGATGTTGTTGATAAGGAGATGGGGCATGTTGCTTGAATTCCGGGTTCGGAACTACCGTTCAATCCGCGACGAGCAGGCCTTGAACCTGATCGCGTCCGGCGACAGGGAACTGGCTGCAACGCACCTGGCATCCACCGGGCTGAAGTCAGCACCCCATGCCTTGCGCACCGTGGTGGTCTACGGGCCCAACGCCAGTGGCAAGTCCAGCCTGCTGCGCGCGTTGGATTACATGCGTGCCGTGGTGGCCGAATCGGCCACAGTCATCCAGCCGGGCCAGACCTACAGCGTGCCGCCCTTCAAACTGGACCCGGCCACGGCCCAACAGCCCACCGAGTTCGAGATCACCTTCCTGCTGTCAGGCGTGAGGCACCAGTACGCGTTCGCGATGACCCCACAGCGCATCGTCAGCGAGTCGCTGCTTGTCTATCGAAGCAGCAAGCCCACTCAGCTCTTCAGCCGGCAACACATCGATGGCGAAGGTGACGACTACGAATTCAGCACCTACCTGACCGGTCCTCGGAAGCTGTGGCAGGAGAGCACGCGCCCTAATGCTCTGTTCTTGTCCATGGCTGCCCAGCTCAACAGTGAACAGCTCAGCCCGGTGTTCAACTGGATCGTCCGCAACATCACGTTCCTGCCGGCCGGTGCCACTGTGCTGCCTGACTTCACCACGGCGCTGCTGGCGACGGAGCAAGGACGGGCATCGATCCGCGAGTTCCTGTCCGCCGCCGACATCTCCATCGCCGACGTTCAGGCCGTCCCCCGCAAGGGCATGCAGGCCCAGTGGGTGATGAGCGCCAGCGGCCTACAAGCCAGCCAGGAGGAGCGTGAGTTCTTGATGCCCGTGTTCGAACACAGCACACCCAAGGGCTCCGCCAAATTCGAGTTGCATGACGAGTCCGAAGGCACGCAGCGCCTGTATGGCCTGATCGCGCCGGTACTGGATTGCCTGCGTGATGGACGCGTGCTGGTGGTGGATGAACTGGACAGCAGCTTGCACACCCTGCTGGTGCGGCGTCTAGTCACCATGTTCCAGACGCCCGAGCTCAATCCAAACGGCGCGCAGCTGATCTTCAGCACCCATGACACCTCGCTGCTGGACCACACCCTCTTCCGGCGCGACCAGATCTGGTTTACCGAAAAGGATGCCGACCAAGCCACTCGCCTGTACCCGCTGACCGACTTCAGCCCACGCAAGCAAGAGGCCTGGGAGCGCGGCTACCTGGCCGGCCGCTACGGCGCCGTGCCCTTCTTCAGCGATTGGCCTGCGCCAGCCAAGGCTGGGGTGCATTGAAGCGATGGGGAAGGACAACCAGCCCAAACACCGGCAGGCCGCGCGAGACCTGAAGCGGCGTGCAGCCGTGCGGCAGCCCTATGAGCGGCTGCTGATCGTCTGCGAAGGCGAGAAGACCGAACCGCAGTATCTGTGTGAGATTCAGCGTGCCTACCGGCTGGCGACGGCGCATGTTCAGGTGCTTCACAGCCAGTTCGGGACCGAACCGCTGCAGGTACTGGCGTACGCTCTGACCGTTTTCAAGAACGGCGACCGGGACCGTGGCCTCCACCCCCGGGCGTTTGACCGGGTCATCTTGGTCTTCGACCGCGACGAGCACCAGAGCTACCACGCCGCACTTGCCCAGGCTGCAGCGCTGAGCGGCAAGCTTCGCAATGACAACGGGGTGTCGGTGCCAGTGGAGGCCGTGGCCTCGGTGTCGTGCTTCGAGCTTTGGCTGCTGCTGCACTTCGAAGACGTGCACGCCCCACTGCACCGGCATGAGGCGCTTGAGCGGCTGCAAGTCCATCTCCCCGGCTACGAGAAGGGCGGCGGCGGCCATTGGCACGCCACGCAGGCCCGATTGAACGACGCCACAGCACGTGCGCAGCGCCTGGCCGAGTTCACCAACGCCTTTGATGGCATCCAACCCTACACAGCGATGCACGAACTCGTCTCGCGACTCGTGCACCTGAAAGACTGATGGCCTGCGCTTGCAGGGAGGAAACACATGACGATGCAGAAGATTGAAGCGGCCAGCCCGGAGGCCCAATCCGCCGACCTGGTGGCCGACAACGTGGCCCAGCTAAAGGCTCTTTTCCCCGAGCTGGTGACCGAGGGACCAAACGGCCCGGCGGTCAACTTGGACGTGCTTAAGGCGCTGGTGGGCGACGCGACGGTGACCGACGCCGAAGAGAAGTACGGCCTGAACTGGCACGGCAAGCGTGCCGCGCGACAACTGGCCTTGACGCCCAGCACCGGCACGCTACGCCCCTCCCCGGACGAGAGCGTGGACTGGGACACCACGAAGAACTTGATGATCGAGGGCGACAACCTCGAAGTGCTGAAGCTGCTGCAGAAGAGCTACGCGGGTAAGGTCGGGCTGATCTACATCGATCCGCCTTACAACACAGGCAAGGACTTCGTCTACCCGGATAGCTTTCAGGACAACATTAATAATTACCTTGAGCTAACCGGGCAAATTGTCGACGGCCGGAGAATGAGCAGTAACGCCGAGTCCAGCGGACGCTTCCATACGGACTGGCTAAACATGTTGTACCCCAGACTACGTCTTGCTCGGAACCTCCTAAGCGAAGATGGGGCCATTTTTGTCAGCATAGACGACGGTGAGTTGGCGAATTTGCTGACAGTCATGAACGAACTGTTCGGCGAGGAGAACTTCAGGGCAAATATCAGCTGGCAGAAGCGTTACACGCGCAGTAACAACACAATTGACTTTACAACTGTTGTCGAACACTTGGTAGTTTTCTCCAAGAGCGATCTCTTCGCAGTCAATCTCTTGGAGCGAACGAAAGAAGCCGACGCGCGCTACACAAACCCTGACAACGATCCGAGGGGGCCTTGGAAGGGGGCCTCGATGCTAAACCCGGCTACGCCACAGCAGCGCCCTGGCCTGTGCTATCCGATAGTTAATCCAAATACTGGACAGACGACGCACCCGACGAAGAACGCATGGCGACGTTCCCGAGCTGAATTCGATCGACTTGCCGCGGACAATCGCTTGTATTGGGGAAGTGACGGGAGCCAGGCGGTTCCTGCAATCAAGATGTTTTTGTCCGAAGCTCGTGAAATTACCCCAATCAACTTTTGGGATCACGGCTATGCGGGCAATACAGATGACGGTACTCGTGACCTACGAGAACTGCTCGGAGAGAAGATCTTCGACAATCCAAAGCCCGTTCAGTTGATCCGCAGGGTCCTTGAGCATGCAACGGGCAAGGACACCGTTGTACTCGACTTTTTCGCCGGCTCGGGTACCACAGCTCAGGCCGTCCTGGATCAAAACGCCGCCGATGGCGGTGCACGTCGATTCATCGTCGTGCAGTTGCCCGAAGTACTTGACCCGCAGGACAAGGCGCAAGCGGTCGCGGCAGACTTCTGCCGCCGCTTAGGGCGGCAATTGACCATCGCCGAGATCACAAAAGAGCGCATTCGAAGAGCTAGTGCTCGTGCAAAGGATCGGGATGGGCTTCTTTCCACGGACGTCGGATTCAGAGTTTTCAAACTGGATCGCTCGAACATAATTCAGTGGTCAGCAACAAGAGAATCACTAGCCGACTCCTTGATTGCCAACATGCAGCATCTTCTGGCCGACCGGTCGAAGCTGGACCTCCTATATGAGATCGTTCTGAAGCTTGGAATCGATCTGTGCGTACCTATTGAATCCAGAGCCTCCGGCAAGAATACGGTATACAGCGTTGGGGCTGGCGCTCTATTCGCTTGCTTGGAGCCTGCAATAGCAATGAAGGATGTTGAAGGTATCGCCGAAACGATCGTGCAATGGCGGGATGACCTAAATCTCGCTACTTCGCCTACCTGTATGTTCGTCGACTCAGCGTTTGACGACGATGTTGCGAAGCTCAATTTGACGGCGATTCTTGAGCAGCAAGGTCTGGTGACAATTCGCTCTGTTTGATTGCTTTGAAGAAGGTGCGACACCAATGAATACAACCGTTCGGGTAAGTGGACTAGCGACACAGTCCGCACTGCGCGAGATCTCCGAGATGGTACTTCGTGCGCGGCCTCGAGCAATCGGAATTGCGTCGGCGTTTGTGTCTATCAAGGGTGTGGAGAAGCTGGCGAAAGCCATATCTGCAGCAGGCGATGTGCGGTGCAGATTGATCGCTGGAACTGACCACGAGATAACGCATCCTATGGCTCTCACACTGGCACAGAGTCTTGGCTGGCAACTGCGGCTGGGGGCAGCAAAGGCCGGCATCTTTCATCCGAAGATGCTTGTGGGGGGGCAAAGCTTTACCCGCGAAGGCGGCGTGAAAGCCGCGCACTGCATCTACATTGGGTCATCCAACCTCACCGTCGCGGGTCTGGAGAAGAGCGTCGAGTGTGGTGTGTTTGACGAAGGTGGTCCCTGCGGGCCTTCGGCTTCCGACGCGTTTGCTGCGATGTGGACGAGCGCGCGCATGGCAACTGACGCTACTCTGCGCTCCTATGCAGCAGCATTCGCAGAGACCGCACGTAAGCGGACTTCCGCAGAGTTGCGTACGCTCGGCGTTGCCGATGGAGCGGAAAGTCCCGTTTCGGCAAAGGATCTGAAAAATCTCAAGCCGCCGACCTACGCCGCCATTGACGATCAGTTTGCTGTTTGTGCGTGGGCAGGGCTCCAAAGCTTTACCGGCGAGTTTCGATTCCAGGTCGAGTTTCCAAAGGACGCTGGGCGCGTTGTTAGCCAGCTCGTTGCGAAACAGCCCTCCCGGGGCGGCAAAGTAGATGTCTTCTGTCCCGACGACGGCATTACCAGGCCGATGCAGTACGTCTACTATCGTGACAACGGCATGTTTCGGCTGAACATCCCAAATGACGTCCCAGGAGTTGATTGGGCGCGCGCGCATCGCGACGGAATCGCCTTGGTCGAGTCCGGTCCGGCAGGAGGCGCTCCGCTTCGACTTCGATTGCTCAGGCCCGGTGATTCCGCTTCGGAGGTTGTGGCGAAGTCCATTGCGCTCGGTGCATGGGGCAAGACTAGGACCCGCGGATATGGATGGTTTTGAATTCTGCAGCTTCTTTGACATGAACCGCATTTGACTGCCAGCAATGAAACTGCGCTTTGAGAATAATCTCGACTTCCAACTGCAGGCCATCGATTCGGTGTGCGATCTGTTCCGCGGACAGGAAATCTGCCAGACGGAGTTCACGGTAACGATGCGGCTCCCAGATCAGCAGTTGACGCTAGGTGTAGCAGACAGCGATCTTGGGCTCGGCAATCGACTTACTCTGCTTGACGAACAGATTCTTGAGAACCTGCAAGACGTTCAGCTTCGGAACGGTTTGCCGATCTCGAGTGTCCTTGCCTCTGGCGACTTCACAGTCGAGATGGAGACCGGCACCGGCAAGACCTACGTCTACCTGCGCACGATCTTCGAGCTGAACAAGCGCTACGGCTTCACCAAGTTCGTCATCGTGGTGCCGTCGGTGGCCATCAAGGAAGGCGTCTACAAGTCGCTGCAGATCACCGAGGAGCACTTCAAGAGCATGTATGCCGGCGTGCCGGTGGACTTCTTCCTGTACGACTCCAGCAAGCTGGGCCAGGTGCGCAACTTCGCCACCAGCGCCACCATCCAGATCATGGTGGTGACGGTGGGCGCCATCAACAAGAAGGAGGTGAACAACCTCTACAAGGACAGCGAAAAGACTGGCGGCGAGAAGCCCATCGACCTCATCCGCGCCACGCGGCCCATCGTCATCGTGGACGAGCCGCAGAGCGTGGACGGCGGCCTTAGCGGCGCCGGCAAGGCCGCGCTGGACGCGATGAACCCGCTGTGCACCCTGCGCTACTCGGCCACCCACGCCAACAAGCACCACATGGTGTACCGGCTGGACGCGGTGGACGCCTACGAGCGCAAGCTGGTCAAGCAGATCGAGGTGGCAGCTGCCACCATCGAGGACGCCTACAACAAGCCCTACGTGCGGCTGCTGGAGGTGAGCAACAAGAAGGGCATCTCGGCCAAGGTGGAACTGCACGTGCAGACGGCCACCGGCGCCAAGCCGCAGGTGCTGACCGTCAACGACGGCGACGACCTGGAGCAGTTGACCAAGCGGGCGGTGTATGCCGACTTCCGCGTGGGCGAGATCAACACCGCCAAGGGCGAAGAGTTCATGGAGCTGCGCTACCCCGGCGGCGAGGTCTACCTGGCCCTGGGGCAGGCCCACGGCGAGGTCGACGCCCTGGCCGTGCAGCGCGAGATGATTCGGCGGACCATCAAGGAGCACCTGGAGAAGGAGAAGCTGCTGCGGCCCAAGGGCATCAAGGTGCTGTCCCTGTTCTTCATCGAGTCGGTGGCGCGCTACCGCCAGTACGACAAGGACGGCAACCCGGTGAAGGGCGACTATGCCCGCATCTTCGAGGAAGAGTACCGGCGCGCGGCCAAGCTGCCGGCCTTCCAGAGCCTGTTCGGCGAGGTGGACCTGACGCAGGAAGCCGCCGCCGTGCACGACGGCTACTTCTCCATCGACAAGAAGGGCCGCTGGGCCGACCCCGAGCTGAACAAGGAAGGCGGCCTGAAGAACGAGACCAGCCGCGCCGACGCCGAGCGCGGCTACAACCTTATCATGAAGGAGAAGGAGAGGCTGCTCAGCTTTGGCACGCCGCTGAGGTTCATCTTCTCCCACTCGGCCCTGAAGGAAGGCTGGGACAACCCCAACGTCTTCCAGATCTGCGCCCTGCGCGAGATGGGCAGCGAGCGCGAGCGCCGCCAGACCCTGGGCCGGGGCCTGCGCCTGTGCGTCAACCAGGACGGGCAACGCGTCTACGGACACGACGTGAACCGGCTGACGGTGATTGCCACCGAGTCGTACCAGGAGTTCGCCGACCAGCTGCAGAAGGAGATCGAGGCTGACACGGGCATCCGCTTCGGCATCGTCGAGCAGCACCAGTTCGCCACCATCGCCATCACCACAGGCGACGGCATGGTGGCCCCGCTGGGCGTGGACCAGTCCAAGGCCCTGTGGGACCACCTGCGCGCTGCCGGGCACATCGACGCCAAGGGCAAGGTGCAGGACTCGCTGAAGGTCGCCCTGAAGGACGGCAAGCTGGCCTTGCCGGACGCGTTCGAGCCCTACCGGGGCCAGGTGGCCGAGCTGCTGCGCAAGGTGACCGGCCGCGTCGAGGTGAAGAACCGCGACGACCGAGAGACCGTGTCGCTGCGCAAGGGCGCCGACGGCAAGGCGGTGACGCTGAGCGAGGACTTCAAGGCGCTGTGGGACCGCATCAAGCACAAGACCACGTACCGGGTGCAGTTCGACAACGACAAGCTCATCCGCGATTGCACGGCCGCGCTGACCCGTGACCTGCACATCGCCCGCGCCAGGCTGCAGTGGCGCAAGGCGGAGATCGGCATCGGCAAGGCCGGCGTGGAAGCGACCGAGGTGGCGGGTGCGGCGACCGTCGTTTTGGACGAAGCGGACATCGAGTTGCCTGACCTGCTGACGGACCTGCAGGACCGCACGCAGTTGACGCGGCGCACCCTGGTCAAGATCCTGACCGAGTGCGAGCGCCTGGACGACTTCAAGCGCAACCCGCAGCAGTTCATCGAGCAGGCGGCCGAAATCATCAACCGCTGCAAGCGAATAGCCCTCGTAGGAAATGGTACTGACGGGTCAGGAATCGTCTACCGCCGACTCGATGAGTACTGGTCTCAGGAGCTGTTCGAGACAGAAGAGTTGACGGGCTACCTGACGAACATGCTTCGCGACACCAAGCGCTCGATCTATGAGCACGTGGTCTATGACTCGGCCACCGAGCGCGATTTCGCCGACGCGCTGGAGAAGGACGACGACGTGGTCCTGTACGCCAAGCTGCCCGGCTGGTTCAAGGTGCCCACCCCGCTGGGCAGCTACAACCCCGACTGGGCCGTGCTGGTGAACAAGGACGGCACCCGGCGCCTGTACTTCGTGGTCGAGACCAAGAGCAGCCTGTTCACCGACGACCTGCGCAACAAGGAGAGCGCCAAGATCGAGTGTGGCAAGGCGCACTTCAAAGCGCTTGCTGTGGGCGAGAACCCTGCACGGTACCTGGTTGCTAAGTCACTGAGCGACGTGCTTTCAGCACCTGATACGGCCATGGCAGCGGCAGAGGTGAAGCTGGCGGCCGATCAGTAGGCGATGGAAGAGCGCATGGAGTGCACCAGGCAGGAGAGCGGCCTACCGGACCCAGCGCCAATACTGAACGGCTCAGGTGAATCGCCCCGGGTTTCGAGGAGGCTCAACACTCTGAGAGGATTGAGCCATGAG
>CAYRBG010000019.1:0-22206 GCA_964422355.1 uncultured Sphaerotilus sp.
AGGCCGACGTCTCCGAGCAGCACATCAGCAAGGCCAGAACCCTGGGCATGGACACGGTGGGCTTCCTGATGATGGCGCACATGAACAGCCCGCAGGGGTTGGTCACGCAGGCCAAGCTGATGGAGAGCTACGGCGCGAACTGCATCTACGTGACGGACTCGGCGGGTTACATGCTGCCGGAGGATGTGAAGGCCAGACTCAACGCCGTCAGACAGGCGCTCAAGCCCGAGACGGAGCTGGGCTTCCACGGGCACCACAACTTGGCGATGGGCGTGGCCAACAGCATTGCCGCCGTCGAGTGCGGGGCCACGCGGGTTGACGCCGCGGCAGCAGGCCTGGGGGCCGGGGCGGGCAACACGCCGATGGAAGTGCTGGTGGCGGTGCTGGACCGCATGGGCGTGAGCACCGGCGTGGACGTCTGGAAGATCCAGGACGTGGCCGAGGACCGGGTGGTGCCGATCATGGACTTCCCGATCCGCATCGACCGGGATGCGCTGACGCTGGGCTACGCGGGCGTGTACGGGAGCTTCCTGCTGTTCGCCAAGCGGGCAGGGGCCAAGTACGGCATCCCGGCGCGCGAGCTGCTGGTGGAGCTCGGCCGCAAGGGCATGGTCGGCGGTCAGGAGGACATGATCGAAGACACCGCGCTCACCATGGCGCGACAGCGCGGCATCTCCGTGGGCTGATGGGTGGCCGACCGACGTGAACGGCCCCGGGCTGGGGGGCGTTCCGTATCGCGTTGGACCCTTCTTGCACCTTGTCCTTTCGTGTGCCGGCGCACCGCCGCCGGCACGACCACCGGAGTTCCTTCATGGATGCCCAGATCGTGGCCCTGCTCGGGCAGGACGGCATCACCAACGGCGCCATCTATGCCTTGCTGGCATTGGCGCTCGTGCTGGTGTTTGCCGTCACCCGCATCATCTTCATTCCCCAGGGCGAGTTCCTGGCCTGGGGCGCACTCACCATGGCCGCGCTGGAAGCCGGCCAGTTTCCCAAGACCGTCTGGCTGCTGCTGGGGGCGGGCGTGCTGACCGCCGCCGTGGACCTGTTCGGTGCGTCGGCCGGACGGCGGCGCATCGGCCGTTCGCTGGCCTGGAACCTGATCTACCCGGCCGCGTTGGCCGGTCTGCTGACGGTGCTGCCGCTGGCGGCGTTGCCCGCGGTGCTCAAGGTGGCGGTGGTGCTGGCCATCGTCGTGCCCATGGGGCCGATGATCTACCGCGTGGCCTTCCAGCCGGTGGCCGATGCGCCGGTGCTGGTGCTGCTGATCATCTCGGTGGCCGTGCACCTGCTCATGGTGGGCCTGGGCCTGCTGATCTTCGGCCCTGAAGGCTCGCGTACCGCACCGTTCAGCGACGCCCAGCTGGAGGTGGGGGCGCTGGCCATCGGCGGGCACACGCTGGTGGTGATCCTGGCGTCGGTGCTGCTGATCGTCGGTCTGTACCTGTACTTTGACCGCACGCTGGGCGGCAAGGCTTTGCGCGCCACGGCCATCAACCGCAACGGCGCGCGCCTGATGGGCATCTCGCCGGCGCTGGCCGGGCGGCAGACTTTCTTCCTGGCGGCCCTGATCGGCGTGCTCTCGGGCGTGCTGGTGGCGCCGCTCACGACGATCTACTACGACAGCGGCTTCCTCATCGGCCTCAAGGGCTTCGTGGCGGCCATCATCGGCGGGCTGGCCAGCTATCCGCTGGCGGCCGGCGGCGCGGTGCTGGTCGGTCTGCTGGAGTCCTTCTCGTCCTTCTGGGCCAGCGCGTTCAAGGACGTGCTGGTGTTCACGCTCATCATTCCGTTCCTGATGTGGCGCTCTCTGAACTCGCATCACATGGAGGAGGACGAATGAACTCCGCGCCTGTTTCGTCTTCTTCGGCGTCGCTGGACGCTGCTTCGCCGGTGACTCCGGTGTCGGCCGTCCGCGGTGGCTTGCCCTCGGTGGCGGTGCTCGGGGCGTTTCTCGTGGTCCTTGTCGTGGCGCCGCTGGTGCTGCCCGAGTTCTACGTCACGCTGCTCAACTACGTCGGGTTGGCTTCGCTGGTGTCCATCGGCCTGGTGCTGCTGACCGGGGTGGGCGGGCTGACCTCGTTCGGCCAGGCGGCGTTCGTGGGCCTGGGGGCCTACACGACAGCGTTCCTGACCACGGCGACCGCGCTGCCTGCGGCGGTCTCGTGGCTGGCCGCTTCGCCCTGGCTGGCCCTCGGGGCCGGACTGGTCATCACGGCGCTGGTGGCGATCGTGCTGGGGTCGGTGACGCTCAAGCTCTCAGGCCACTACCTGCCGCTGGGCACCATGGCCTGGGGCATCAGCCTGTACTTCCTGTTCGGCAACCTGGAGTTCCTGGGTGGCCACTCGGGGATGTCGGGCGTGCCGCCGGTGAGCGTGTTCGGCTTCGAGCTGCTGGACAACCGCCACTACTACTACCTGGTGTGGGTGTTCGTTCTGGCCGCGCTGTTCACCACGCGCAACCTGCTGGATTCGCGCGAGGGGCGGGCCATCCGCGCGCTCAAGGGCGGCATGGTCATGGCCGAAGCCATGGGCGTGGACACCTCGCGATCGCGCATGGTGATCTTCGTCATCGCCGCACTGCACGCCTGTGCCGCGGGCTGGCTCTATGCCCACCTGCAGCGCTTCGTGAACCCGACGCCGTTCGGGCTGCACATCGGCATCGAATACCTGTTCATGGCCGTCGTGGGCGGGGCTGGGCAGGTGTGGGGCGCGCTGGTGGGCGCGGGCGTCATCACCGTGCTCAAGCAGTGGCTGCAGGAGATCCTGCCCAAGCTGTTCGGCTCGGCCGGCAACTACGAGGTCATCGTCTTCGGCGTGCTGATGGTGTTGCTGCTGCACCGCGCCCGCGAAGGCCTGTGGCCGCTGCTGGCCCGGCTGGTGCCGGTGCGCGCCGAGCCCAAGGCCATCGATGCCCACGCGGAGCCGCTGGCGAAGAAGCCGCAGCCGCCCCACGGCGAGGTCATCCTCGAAGCCAAGGGCGTGACGCGCAAGTTCGGCGGTCTGGTGGCCAACAACAACATGAGCCTGCACGTGAAGGCGGGCGAGATCCTGGCGCTGATCGGCCCCAACGGCGCGGGCAAGAGCACGATGTTCAACCAGCTTTCGGGCGTGGATACGCCGACCTCGGGCGAGGTGCTGTTTCGCGGCAAGCCGGTGGCGGGGCACAGCTCCCGCGAGATCGCCGGGCTGGGCATGAGCCGCACCTTCCAGCACGTGCGCCTGCTGCCGCGCATGACGGTGCTGGAGAACGTGGCCATCGGCGCGCACCGCCGCGGCCACCGGGGAGTACTGCCCGCAGCCTGGCGTCTGGACCGCGCCGAGGAGGCCCGCCTGCTGCGCGAGGCCGCCATCCAGGTCGAGCGCGTCGGCCTGGGCGCCTACATGCACGCCGAGGCCGGCAGCCTGGCCCTGGGCCAGCAGCGCATCCTGGAGATCGCCCGTGCGCTGTGTTCCGACCCCTGCCTGCTGCTGCTGGACGAGCCCGCCGCCGGCCTGCGTCTGAAGGAAAAGCAGGCCCTGGCCGAGCTGCTCAAGCGTCTGCGCGCCGAGGGCATGGCGGTGCTGGTCGTCGAACACGACATGGATTTCGTGATGAACCTGGTCGACCGCGTGGTGGTGATGGAGTTCGGCGAAAAGATCGCCGAGGGCCTGCCCGAGGAGGTCCAGAAGGACCCGGCCGTGCTGGAAGCCTACCTGGGGGGGGTGTGAGATGGCCAACGTCCTGGAAGTGAAGGATCTGTCGGTCGCCTACGGCAAGGTCGAGGCGGTCAGCGGGGTGAGCCTGTCGGTGGGCGAGGGCCAGATCGTCACGGTGATCGGCCCCAACGGCGCGGGCAAGACGACGACGCTGTCGGCGGTGATGGGCCTGCTGCCCTCCAAGGGGCAGGTGGCCTTCGACGGTTCGGTGGAAGCCGTTCCCGAGGTGGAGCGCATGGTGGTGCGCGGCATGAACCTCGTGCCCGAGAAGCGCGAGCTGTTCGGCACCATGACCATCGAGGACAACCTGCTGCTGGGGTCGTTCCAGCGCCACCGCACCGGGCACCGCGACCACCTGGAGACGATGGAGGAGGTCTACTCCCTGTTCCCGCGCCTGCGTGAGCGCCGCCATCAGGCCGCCGGCACGATGTCGGGCGGCGAGCGCCAGATGCTGGCCGTGGGCCGCGCGCTGATGGCCAAGCCCAAGCTGCTGATGCTCGACGAGCCCAGCCTGGGGCTGGCGCCGCTGATCGTGCGCGAGATCTTCCGCATCATCGGCCAGTTGCGCGAGCGGGGCGTGTCCATCCTGCTGGTCGAGCAGAACGCCCGCGCCGCGCTGCAGGTGGCCGACCACGCCTACGTGCTGGAAAACGGCAGCATCAAGATGCAGGGCCCGGCCGAGGCCCTGCGCAACGACCCGCGCGTGATCGAGAGCTACCTCGGTCTGTCCAGCAAGCACCAGGAGCTGCTGTCGACCTGACGGCCGTCCACGATCTAGGAGCATTCCATGGAAGCCCTGCGCATCCTGTCCGACGAACACCAGTCGCTGGCCGCCATCCTGCACGCCGTGCGCTTCATGCTGCGGGAGGTCCAGGCGGGCCGGTTGCAGCCCGACCTGGCCCTGTTCCAGGCCATGGTCCATTACCTCGACGCCTACGCCGAGCAGAGCCACCATCCCAAGGAGGACTTGCTGTTCGCCGTGCTGCCCAAGCGCACGTCGGCCGGGGCCAGCGCCCTGGAGACCCTGGCGGTGCAGCACGCCGCCGCGCCCCAGCGCATCGCGGCTCTGGAGCGGGCCATGTCCAACCTGCTGGCCGACCCTTCCCGCCTGGACGAGTTCGCCCAGGCCTTCGAGACCTACGCCGACTTCTATCGCGGTCACATGGTGACCGAGGAGGAGACGGTCTTCCCGCTGGCGCGCAGGCACCTGACCGAAGAGGACTGGAAAGAGGTGGACGCGGCGTTCAAGGTCGAGATGAAGAAGAAGGCCCGCGACCTCAGCAGCGAGCGCCAGGAGGAGTTCACCGCCTTGTTCTCGCGCCTGGTGGCGTGTGCCCCGGCGCCGGTGGGCCTGGGCGTCGGTCCGTACACCGCGCCCCAGGGGACGGGCCGTTGACCGACGGCTCGGCGGCGGTGGCCTCACCTGCCGTGTCCGACCCCGCCACCCGGCTGCGGTGGGTGGCGCTGCTTGGCATGCTGGTGGCGCTGGGGCCGCTGTCGATCGACCTCTATCTGCCGGCTTTGCCGGCCATCGCCGCTGGATTGGCCACGACGACCGAGGCCGTGCAGACCTCGGTGACGGTGTTTCTTGCCGGTTTTTCGGGCGGGATGCTGCTGTATGGGCCGATGTCCGACCGCTGGGGGCGCCGCCCCGTGATGCTGACCGGGCTCGTGCTGTTCACCCTGGCGAGCGCGGCGTGTGCGATGGCGCCCGACATCCACAGCCTGCTGGCGGCCCGGGCGGCCCAGGCCCTGGGCGGCGGCGCGGCCTCCGTGCTGGCACGCGCGGCGGTGCGAGACGTGTTCGAGGCGCCCGACGCCGTGGCCGTGCTGTCGATGATGTCCATGGTGACGACGATCGCCCCCCTGCTGGCCCCGGCCATCGGCAGCGCGACGCTTTACCTGTGGGGCTGGCGTGGCCCTTTCGTTTTTCTGACCCTGTGGGGGATCGGCGCCTGGGTCGTGACGACCTGGCGACTGCAGGAAACGCTCCCGCCGTCGCGGCGCTCGGCGGCCTCGCTCGGGCAGGCCTTCCTGGCCTACGTCCGGCTGCTGGGCGACCCGGCGTCGCTGGCCTTGTGCCTGGCCGGCGGGTTGTCCTTCGCGGCCATGTTTGCCTACATCACTGCCAGTCCGTTCTACTTCATCGAGCTGCGCGGCTGGACACCCACGGCCTACGGCCTGATGTTCGGCGGCAATGCCGTGGGCATCCTGCTGGCCAGTGGGCTCAACGGCCGTTGGGTGCGGCGCGTCGGCGCCTTGCGGTTGGCGACCTGGGGCGCGGTGATGGGGCTGAGCGCTGCCGCGTTGCTGTGGCTGTCGATGCGCCAAGGGGTGATGGCCGAGTCCCCGAGCGGAAGTGCAATGGACTCGATGGGGTCGCTCGGCGTGAGCCTGGGCCTGTTCGGCGTGGTCTCGGTGGTGGGCCTGATGGGTGCCAACTGCATCGGTCTGCTGATGGAGCGCCACCCGTGCAGCGCTGGCGCAGCCGCGGCGCTGTTCGTCTCCGGTCAGTTCGGCCTGGGCATGCTGGCCAGCGCCCTGGTCAACCACCTGCACGACGGCACCGGTGGACCGATGGCCAGCGTCATGGCCCTGGCTTCGGCCGGCTCGTTTCTGGCGATGATGTGGGTGCGCAGGGCATTCGGCGCTGCCGCACACGCACCATGAACGAACGCCGTTTCGAACCCCGTTCAGCGGCTGCGGCCCCACCGGCTGCCGGGGCCACCGCCACGATCCAAGCCTCGGCCCAAGCCGTCGCTCCCGATTTCACGAACCCACGGAAAGGATGCCTCCCATGAACACGCCGACGAACGCCCCGATCGCCCTGAGCGAAGCCGCCTCCAGCCGCTTCGTGCGCATCACCGAGGGCGACCTGAACCTGCAGCTGCACTACAACGACCTGGGCGAAGGCGCCGAGACGGTCGTGATGCTGCACGGCTCCGGCCCCGGCGCCAGCGGCTGGGCCAACTTCAACCGCAACATCGAGCCGCTGGTGCAGGCCGGCTACCGCGTGATCCTGATGGACTGCCCCGGCTGGAGCAAGAGCGATCCCATCGTCTGCACCGGCTCGCGCTCGGACCTCAATGCCCGTGCACTCAGGGGCCTGCTCGACGCCCTGGGCCTGGATCGCGTGCACCTCATCGGCAACTCGATGGGCGGTCACAGTGCGGTGGCCTTTGCGCTGGCGAACCCTCAACGCGTGGGCAAGCTCGTGCTGATGGGCGGCGGCACCGGCGGCCCCAGCCAGTTCGTGCCGATGCCGACCGAAGGCATCAAGCTCATCCAGGCGCTGTACCGCGATCCGACCATCGACAACCTCAAGCGGATGATGGCCGTGTTCGTGTTCGACAGCAGCAGCCTGACCGAGGAGCTGTACCAGGCTCGCCTCGACAACATGATGGCGCGGCGCGATCACCTGGACAACTTCGTCAAGAGCGCGGCGGCCAACCCGAAGCAGTTCCCCGACGTCGGGCATCGGCTGGGCGAGGTGACCGCTCCCACCCTGGTGATCTGGGGCCGCGACGACCGCTTCGTGCCGATGGACGTCGGCCTGCGCCTGCTCTGGGGGATGCCGAACGCCGAGCTGCACATCTTCAACCGCTGCGGCCACTGGGCGCAGTGGGAGCACGCGGCCAAGTTCAACCGCATGGTGCTGGAGTTCCTCGGCGACTGAGCGTTTGCCGATCCGACACACAAAGGGGGCGTCTGCCCCTTTGTCATGGGCGAGGGTGTCTCAGACGTCGGGCAGGGCGGCCTCAGGGTCGCGAGCCGTGTCCGTCAACCGGGCTTCGATCTTGGCCACGGCGGCCTGCAGTTCCGGCACATAGCGCTCGATCGCGTCGGCCATCGACACGGCCTTGCGAAGAAACACCACGTTGATGCATGCCAGGATCTGCCCCTGGTGCCGCACCGGCACGGCTACGGCGCCGATCTTCTGCTGCGACTGCCAGTCGCCGTCGTTGGTGGCGTAGCCCTGGGCGCGGGTGCGCTCCAGCATCTGCAGCACCAGGGCCTCGTTGCGCAGGAACACGGCCTGCTCCGATCCGGCATCGGCCTTGAGCAGGTGCAGCAACTGGCGCCGCTCTTCTTCGCCGCAGTGCGCCAGGTAGGCGCGCCCGGCGGCGGTCAGCAGCAGCGGCAGGCGCTGGCGGATCATGGCCCGGTGAAACGACAGCGGGCTGAAACGGTGGGTGGTTTCGCGCACGAGCATGCTGTCGCCGTCGATGGTGCACAGGTCGGACGGCCAGACGAGTTTCTGCAGCAATTCCCCCAATACCGGGTTGGCGACTTCGGAAATCCATTCGTCGTCGGTGAAACCGTCGCTGAGCTGGCGGATTTTCTGGTTCAGCCGATAACTGTCGTCCGACGCGCTGCGGCGCACATAACCCTCGGCCTGCAGGGTTTCGAGCATGCGGCGCACGGTGGTGCGGTGCAGGCCGGTGGTCGTGCTCAGTTCGGCGATGCTGGCCCAGCCGCCCTGGGCACGGTTGATGGCGTGCAGGATGGCCAGCCCTCGGCTCAGGCCCTGGACATGGCGGTAGGCGGTGGCGTCGTTGCGGGGGCGCATGGGGTGAGAAGGCGGTCTGGCACCGCCGAAGAGCTTGGATTGTGCACATTGTGCACGTTCCCCAAAGAAGTTTGGGCGGGGGGGGGACCTTTCCTAGAATTATTTTCAATCCACTCGAATGGGATCCCGAAACAACCCAGTTCTCTTTTCTGAGAAGTGGGTTTTGTGGGGCAGGTGGATTTCATATTGGAGACAAGGTGACTTTTTTGAACTACCCCTCTGGGTAAGTTCGAAAGTCATCCGTGAATAAAGGAAAATCCATGAGCATCAGGTTGAAATGCCTGTCGCATACCCCGTTGCGCGGGCTCAACGATCCGGGCACGGACGTGGTGCGCGAGGTCGATGCCGTGCTGGCCCAGGCCCGTGCCGAGGTGGAGGCCTTCGATCCCGAGCTGATCGTGGTCTTTGCGCCCGATCACTACAACGGCCTGTTCTACGACCTGATGCCGCCGTTCGTGCTGGCCACGGCCGCCGACTCGGTGGGCGATTACCAGACGAAGACCGGACCGCTGTCCGTGCCGGGGGATCTGGCCCTGGACTTGGCCCGCTACGTCCTGAGCCAGGACCTGGACCTCGCGATTTCGCACCGCCTGCAGGTGGACCACGGCTGTACGCAGACGCTCGAAGAGCTCACCGGCAGCCTGACGCGCTACCCCGTCATTCCCATCATCATCAACTCGGTGGCGCCGCCGTTCGGTCCCTACCGGCGAGTGCGCCAGTTGGGAGAGGCGGTGGGACGCTTCCTCGCTACCTTGAACCGGCGGGTGCTGATCCTGGGCACGGGTGGCCTGTCGCACGAGCCGCCCGTGCCGTTGCTCAAGGGCGCGGACGAAGCGGTGTCGAACTTCCTGATCGCGGGTCGCAACCCCACGCCCGAGTTCCGCGCCGCCCGCCAAGCCCGCACCATTGCCACGGGCAAGGTCTTCGGCACACCCGAGTGCCCGCTCACGCCGCTCAATCCGGAGTGGGACGTGAACTTCATGACCCTGTTGCAGCAGGGCCGGCTGTCGGAGGTCGATGCCTTCGACATCGAGGACATCTCCCGCCAGGCCGGTCGTTCCACGCACGAGATCCGCACCTGGGTGGCGGCGTTTGCCGCGCTGTCGGCCTTCGGGCCCTACAGCGCCACGCAGGACTACTACCGCCCGATCAATGAATGGATCGCTGGCTACGGCGTGATGAGCGCCCGGCCCGCCGCCTGAAGCCTGTCCCTATCTGGAGTCCCCCCATGAACGCCGTCACCCCCGATATCCTGATCCCGACCGCCGACGAAGTGGTCGCCCGCGCCGAAGCGATGATTCCCATGCTGCGCGAACGCGCCGATGCCTGCGAGAAGGCACGCATGGTGCCCGTCGAGACCATCCGGGCCTTTCAGGAGGCCGGTTTTTTCAAGATCCTGCAGCCCAAGCGCTGGGGCGGTTGGGAGATGCACCCCAATGTCCTCAACCGCGTGCTGATGGAGCTGGCCCGCGGTTGCCCGTCCAGCGCCTGGAACGTGATGGTGCTGGGCGTGCATCCCTTCGAGGTGGGCCTGCTGGACCCGCGTTGCGGGGACGAGCTCTGGGGCGCCGACAACTCCGTGCTGGTGTCCTCGTCGTATGCGCCGTTCGGCACCGTCACCAAGGTCGACGGCGGCTATCGGCTGAAGGGCGAATGGCTGACCTCCAGCGGCTGTGACCATGCCGCTGGCGGCGCCTTCGTGGGCGGCCGGGTGGAAGAGGGCGGTGAGCTGGTCTTCCGCTCTTTCTGGGTGCAGCGCGAGTGTTTCGACATCGTAGATGACTGGTTTGTCGTTGGTCTGGCCGGCACCGGCAGCAAGAAGCTCATCCTCAAGGACGTGTTCGTGCCCGACCATCGCAGTCACGTCATCGGGGCCTACGACGAGTCTTCGCACGGCCACGTCGAGAACCTCTACAAGATGCCGTTCTTCTACGTGTTCTACGCTGCAGTGTCGTCGGTCATCATCGGCATGGCGCGCGGCATGCTCGACCTCTACATCGAGCACATGCGCCCGCGTCAGAACATCAACCAGGCCGTGGGTGCGGCGGTGAACGATCCGTTCATCAAAAGCCGCCTGGGCGAGGCGTACGCCAAGATCCTGGGCGCCACCTCGCGCGTGCTGCTCAACACCGAAGAGGCCTGGGGCTTCGCCTCTCAAGGCAAGCTCGTCCCGCTGGAGGTGCGCATCCGTCACTTCGCCTCCAACCAGTTCACCGGCGGAGAGTGCTTCGACGCGGCACACATGATCTTCAAGAAGACCTCGACCCGCGGCGTGTGGCTCAACAACCCGATGCAGCGCCAGATGCGCGACATCCTGGTCGGTGCCAACCACATCACCCAGAACCAGGACAACATCGGCGACCTGCTGGGCGGCCACCTGCTGGGCAATCCGCTGCCTCAGCCCAACCCCTTCGGCGCCAAGCCGCCCGCCGCGGCGCAGTGAGCCGGCGAGCTTCATCGAACGACGAACACGGAGCCCCCCATGCAAGCCGAAACTCCCCTGCATGCCGAGATCAACCAGTTGCTCGACTGGAAACCCAACGGTCGCCTGGCCGAGATGCCCACCGTCAGCCCGGAGGCGCATCGCTACGGCATGCGCCACTTCGCGGCCGGGGTGTGCCTGATCACCTCCGCCCACGACGGGCAGAAGGCCGGCCTCACCGCCACGGCGGTGTGTTCGGTCACGGCCAATCCGCCGCGGCTGGTGGTGTTCGTCAACAAGAACGTGGCGGCTTCGCCCGTCATCCTCGACAGCGGATCGCTGTGCGTGAACGTGCTGGCCAGCGACCAGGAGGACATCGCCAAGGTGTTTGCCGGCATGGTGCAGGGCGTGCACGGCGAAGAACGCTTCGAGCACGGCCAGTGGTCCGAGCTGATCTCCGGGGCGCCGGTGCTCGACGGGGCGCTGGCGGGGTTCGACTGCCGCGTCATCAAGGTGTTCGACGAGAGCACGCACCACGCCTTCCTGTGCGAGGTGCTGGGCACGCGCGAGCGGGCCGACGGCGCGGCGCTGATCTACCTGAACGGGGCGTTCCGGTCCTTGCCGCAGTGACGCCGTGATCTGAATCCTCGCAGGAGCCGGCACGCCTTTTTTAGGGCGTGCCGGCTTTGACCTGCTTGCGCAGCACCTCGGCGGTCGCCCGCACATGCACCTCCAAGGCCAGGGCGGCGCGGGCTTCCTGGCGCTCGATCGCTGCCCGGAAGAGGGTTTCGTGTTCCTCGTGCACGTTCCGGTCGCTGAAGTGCTCCGACACCAGGCGCCGGGCCATGAGCCGGTAACGCTCGCCGTGGCGGTAGAGGATGCCCAGGAAGTGCCGGGACCAGTGTGACGACTGCGCCGAGATCAGCGCCTCATGGAAGTGCTGGTTGCACTGCTCCCAGTGCCCGCTCGGATGGGCGTTGCGGTCGGTTTCGGCGGCGCTGAGCCGGGCCCAGGCCTCGCGCACGCGTGCTTCCCAGCGCGCGTCGCCGTGGCGGATGGACTGGCGCAGGGCTTCCGTCTCCAGCATCACGCGCATCTGGGTCACATCCTCCAGGTCGCTCAAAGACGTTTCAGCCACCCGGAAACCCCGCTGGCCTTCGGCCTGCACAAGGGCGTCGGACACCAGCAGCGAGAGGGCCTCACGCAAGGTGCCTGCACCGACGTCGTACACGTCCTTCAGGTGCTCCACGCGCAGCCGCTGTCCGGGCTGAAGCTGTCCCTGGATGATGTCGCGCCGAAGGGCCAGGTAGGCGCGCTCGGCCAGCGTGCGCGGCTCGCCCACGGCCCGCGGCACGGCCACGGGCGGCGGCGCTGCGGTCGACAGCCAGAAGGACAGGTCCATCGGGGGCGTGCCTTGCAGCGGCATCGATGCGCCGGACGAGGGCGGGACTGGCTCGGTGAACGACATGGTGAACTCCGATCCGTAAGAAGGGGGGGCCAGTGGGGGGTGAAGCAAGAGCCGGGCTCAAGCGTCTGAGGACGTGCGCGCCTCGGCCTGACGCAAGCGGTACGCCAGCTGCGGTCGCGTCAGCCCGACCAACCGCGCGGCCGCAGAGAGATTGCCCTCCGTTCGGTCCACGGCCAGGCGCAGCAGGCGCTGTTCCATGTCGTCGATGGACAGGCCGCTGCCCAGCAGGCGTTCGAGGAGATCCTGCTCGGTGGGGTCCGGCAGGCGCGTCAGCTTGCCCTGGGGATCCAGACCGGCCACGGCCGAGGGCGGCGTGAACGGGAACAGGTGTTCGGCCTCGATCAAGCCCTGGTGCCCAGCGAGGATGACCCCCCGTTCGATCAGGTTTTCCAGCTCGCGCACGTTGCCGGGCCAGGGGTGGTGCTGCAGCGCCTGCAGGGCGCGCTCGCTGAAGCCGGTCAGGCGTTTGCCATGCAGGGCGGTGAAGCGCTGCAGCAAGGCCTGCGCGATGAGTTCGATGTCGCCCACGCGCTCACGCAGCGGCGGCAGGCAGATCGGGTAGACGTTGAGCCGATAGAGCAGGTCGCGTCGGAATCGCCCCTGTTGAACCGCCCCTTCCAGATCCACGTTGGTGGCCGCCACCAGCCGCACGTTGATCTTGCGGGTGGTTTCCCCGCCCAGGCGCTCGATCTCGCCCTCCTGGAGGGCGCGCAGCAACTTGGCCTGCAGCGGCATGGGCAGCTCGCCGATCTCGTCGAGGAAGAGGGTGCCGCCGTCCGCGCGCTCAAAGCGGCCGCAGCGGCTGGTGTGGGCGCCCGTGTAGGCCCCTTTTTCGACGCCGAAAAGCTCGGCTTCCATGAGCTCGGCGGGCAGGGCGGCACAGTTCACGGCAACGAAGGGCCCGTTGCGCCGTTCGCTCAGCTCGTGCAGGGAGCGGGCAAAGCGCTCCTTGCCGACGCCGGTTTCTCCGGTGAGCAGCACGGTGACCTGGGTGGCGGCGGCGCGGGCCATCAGGTCGTAGGCGCGCCGGAACGCGGGGGACTGTCCGAGCAGGGAACCCGCCGCCGGAGCGTCCGGCGCCAAGGTCGAGCGCAGCGCTTCGACCTGCTGGCTCAGCGCGTCGATCTTGTCGAGCAGCGAGTCGGTTTCAAAGTAGATGCGGTGGGCCTCGCCGTCGGGCCAATCCTCGATGGGCTTGCCGACGATGCGGCAGTGCTCGTGCCCGCAGGCCGCGCACTCGACCTCCTTGAAGAGGATGAGTCGCCCCATGAAGGCCGAGGTGTAGCCGCAGGCATAGCCCGTGAGCATCCAGCAGCTCGGCTCGTCGGACAGGCCGAACTTCTGCCGATGGGCGTAGGCTTCCCAGGAGTCGTCCCAGCGGAATTCGCCGCTGTAGTGGCCGGAGGCCGGGTCGAACTCCATCTTGAGCGGCGTGACCCGCGCAGCGCCTTCCAGCATGTGCAGTTGGGGTCCGACCATGAAGGACTCGCCGAGGTCCCGTCCGGGCCGGCACTTCTGGGCGAACTCGGCGTCGGCCAGACCGCTGGTGTAGCCCATGCGCGTGAAGACGCGCCGAGCCTGCTCCGGGCCCATGGACTGGATCAGATCCTGGCGCAACGCGGCCATGGCCGAGGTGTGCATCAGCAGCATCCGCCGGTCACCGAGCCACACGGCGCCTTCTTCCGGCGCAAAGCGCAACAGGCGCCTCAGGTCGCCGTTCGAAGGGTATTTGAGGGGAGGGGGCATGGGTGGGTCTCCGCCACGAAGGACCGCTCTGCGGCGGCATGAATCTCGATATTTTTGGATGGATCTCCATGGGTTGCCTACTCGGCCGAACCCCAGTTCACCAAATCATCGAGCCGGATCGGTTGATTTGACGAAATGGTGAAGTGCAGCGCGGCGTTCTTCACGGGGTTTGGGTTCTTGGGCGTTCTTTTGGGGCGATCCGGTGACGAAAGGGACCGCCGGACTCAGGACATACCCTAGAAATATCGAGATTTCAGGCCATGGCACGCCCACCGGGCCCGGCCGTTGCAAACAGGCCTTGCGACTGCCGGAGACCTGCCTTGAACGCCACTTCCTTTGATCCCACCCGCCGCTACGTCCGCGTGGTGGAGCGCCGCCCGGACGGCCTCGTCGAGTTCGAGTTTGCCGTGGGCGAGCCCGAGCTGTTCGTCGAGATGCTGTTGCCGGAGCCCGCCTTTTTGGCGTTCTGCCGCGAGCAGGGCGTGGTGGCCACCGAGGCGTCGGCCGCTCCCGTCGGCTCGGCGGCCACAGCCTCGGCGCATGAAGGAGACGGCGTCAGCCGTGCCGACACCGCCTGGACCTGGACCCTGCACGAGGCCGTGCGCCGCGAGCTGGATGCCGCGGCCCAGGCCAGGTCCGCCACTGCGCCTGCACCTCCAGCCCCCTGATCCCGTCCCGCATTCCAACACCCACCGGAGACAAGCCCATGCAAATGGATCTGCGCACCGTCAGCATCAAGCCGCTGCGGAACACCTTCACCCACGTGGCCAAGCGCATCGGCGGCGACAAACCCGCCACGCGCTATCAGGAAGGCACCTTCGATCTCCAGGCCACGGAGAACTTCCACTACCGCCCCACCTGGGATCCGGACCACGAGATCTTCGACGCCTCGCGCACGGCCATCGTGATGAAGGACTGGTACGCGCTGAAGGACCCGCGCCAGTTCTATTACGGCACCTACACCCAGACCCGCGCCCGCCAGCAGGAAACCGCCGAGTCCAACTTCGACTTCGTCGAGTCGCGTCGCCTGGACCAGGCCCTGTCCGAGTCCGTGCGCCAGACCGCGATCGACATCCTGCTGCCGCTGCGCCACCTGGCCTGGGGCGGCAACATGAACTGCGCCTACATCTGCGCCTACGGCTACGGCACGGCCATCACGCAGCCGCACATCTACCAGGCCATGGACCAGCTGGGCATCGCCCAGTACCTGACCCGCGTGGGCCTGCTGCTGGCCGACCCCGAGGCGCTGAACGCCGCCAAGTCGCAGTGGATGAGCGACCCCAAGTGGCAGGGCCTGCGCCACGCGCTGGAAGACATGTTTGTCATGGAGGACTGGTTCGAGCTGTTCGTGGCGCAGAACCTGGTGCTCGACGGCCTGCTGTACCCGCTGGTCTACGGCCGCATCGTCGACGACCACCTGACGATGCAGGGCGGCTCGGCCATCGCCATGCTGACCCAGTTCATGACCGACTGGTCGACCGAAACCTCCAAATGGGTCGATGCCCAGATCAAGGTCGCTGCGGCGGAATCCCCTGAAAACCAGGAAAAGCTCTCTGCCTGGACCCGCCAATGGTCCGAGCGCATCGGGGCCGCCTTGCTGCCGCTGGCCCAGCACGTGTATGGCGACGATGCGGAAAACGTCCTGAGCGAAGTCCGAACGGCCTTCGAGACCCGCGTCAAAAAAACCGGCCTGAGCCTCTGAGGCGGGAAAGGAAGAAATAAATGTCCACCGTATTCATCGCCTTCCAGTCCAACGACGACAGCCGCCCGATTGTCGAATCGATTCTCGCGGACAACCCCCAGGCCGTGCTCGACGAGCAGCCGGCCATGGTCAAGATCAACGCCGAAGGAAAACTCGTCATCAAGCGCGAATCCGTCGAGGAGCGCATCGGCCGGCCGTTCGATCTGCAGGAAATGCACCTGAACCTGATCACGCTGTCCGGAAACATCGACGAAACCGACGACGAATTCACCCTCAGCTGGAACCGCTGATCCACCGAATCCCGAGGAGACCCACACCATGGACATGCAAGCCGCCAAGAAGAAACTCGGCCTGAAGGAGCGCTATGCGCTGATGACCCGCGGCCTGGACTGGGAAACCACCTACCAGCCGATGGGCAAGGTGTTCCCGTATGCCGAATATGAAGGCATCAAGATCCACGACTGGGACAAGTGGGAAGACCCCTTCCGCCTGACGATGGACGCCTACTGGAAATACCAGGCCGAAAAGGAAAAGAAGCTCTACGCCATCATCGACGCTTTTGCGCAGAACAACGGCCACCTGGGCGTGACCGATGCGCGTTACATCAATACCCTCAAGCTGTTCCTCAACGGCGTCAGTCCGCTGGAGTACATGGCGCACCGGGGCTTTGCCCACACGGGCCGCCAGTTCCCGGGCGTGGGCACCCGCGTGGCCTGCCTGATGCAGTCGCTCGATGAGCTTCGTCACTCGCAGACGCAGGTTCATTCGATGTCGAACTACAACAAGTACTACAACGGCTTCCACTCGTTCCCACAGATGCACCAGCGCGTCTGGTACATGAGCGTGCCGCGCTCGTTCTTCGACGACGCCTACACCGCCGGGCCTTTCGAGTTCATGGTGTCCATCGGTTTCAGCTTCGAATATGTGCTCACCAACCTCCTGTTCGTGCCTTTTGTGTCGGGCGCGGCCTACAACGGCGACATGGGGGCGATGACCTTCGGTTTCTCGGCCCAGAGCGATGAAGCGCGGCACATGACGCTGGGCCTGGAGGTGATCAAGTTCATCCTCGAACAGGACCCGGACAACCTGCCCATCGTGCAGCGCTGGATCGACAAGTGGACCTGGCGCGGTTATCGCGTGCTGACCCTGGTCGGCATGATGATGGATTACATGCTGCCCAAGCGCGTGATGAGCTGGAAGGAAGCCTGGGAGGTGTATTTCGAGCAGAACGGCGGTGCGCTGTTCAACGATCTGGCCCGCTACGGCATTCGCCCGCCGAAGTGGCTGGACCAGATCGAAAAGGACAAGGACCACATTTCCCACCAGGCCTGGGCCACGTTCTACAACTACTCCGCCGCGAGCAATTTCCACGCGTGGATTCCCACCGCCGAGGAAATGGACTGGCTGTCGGCCAAGTATCCGGACAGCTTCGACAAGTATTACCGTCCGCGCCTGGAGTTCTGGCGCGACGAGGCGGCCAAGGGCAACCGGTTCTACAACACGACCTTGCCGATGCTGTGCCAGACCTGCCAGATTCCGATGCTCTTCACCGAGCCGGACGATCCCACGCAGATCGCCTATCGCGAATCCACATACCACGGCATGAAGTTCCACTTCTGCTCGGACGGCTGCAAGGACATCTTCGACCACGAGCCGGAAAAGTATCAGCAGTCGTGGCTGCCGGTGCACCAGATCTATCAGGGCAACTGTTTCAACCCGGGCGTCGACCCGACCGCAGAGGGTTTCCAGCCGCTGCCGGCCGTGCTCGATTACTACAACCTGCAGATGGGGCGCGACAACCTGGATTTCGAAGGGTCGGAGGACCAGAAGAACTTCGCCGCCTGGCGCGGTGCAGCCACCTCCAACACCTGATTTGAAAACCCCGACATCGAGGAGACCTCCATGACCGTTGCCGCCATCAAACCCTATGAATTCGAGCCGGCCGACAAGCTCGAAAACTTCCACGGCAACCAGCTGATCTACATCGGCTGGGACCAGCACCTGATGTTCTGCGCGCCTTTCTGCTTCCCGCTGCCGCCGGCCATGCCCTTCGGGGCGCTGGTCGAGCAGGTGCTGCCGGGCGCCTTCGGCTACCACCCGGAGTTCAAGCAGATCGACTGGTCCAAGGTGCAGTGGCTCAAGGGCAATGGCACCGCCGGGGGTGAGCCGTTTGCGCCGGACTTCGGCAAATCGCTGGCCGAAAACGGCCTGGGCCACAAGGATGCGATCCGCTTTCGCACGCCCGGACTGAACGGCATCCAAGGCTGTGCCTCGTAGGCCTGCCCATCCCATCGGGTCCATCGGGCCCTGACCGATCGCACGCTGGCCCGTGCGACCCGCCGCGACCTGCGGACCGCCGTGTCCGTGGTCGCGGCACCCCTCACCGCTGTGACGGCTCAACGCCATGTCCTACCAACTCACGATCGAACCCCTGGGCCAGACGCTGGACGTCGAAGACGGCCAGACCATCCTCGACGCCAGCCTGCGCGCCGGTTTCTACCTGCCGCACGCCTGCGGCCACGGCCTGTGCGCCACCTGCAAGATCCGCGTGCTCGACGGCGAGATCGACCATGGCGAGGCCTCCAACTTCGCCCTGATGGACTACGAGCGCGAGGAGGGCCGCACGCTGGCCTGCTGCGCAACGCTGCAGTCTGATGTGGTCATCGAGGCCGACATCGAAGAAGACCCCGATGCGCTGAACCTGCCGGTGCGCGACTTCGAAGGCACGGTCAGCCGCATCGAGGACCTGACGCCCACCATCAAGGGCGTGTGGATCACGCTGGACGCGCCGGAAGGCCTGGTCTTCCAGGCCGGCCAGTACGTGCAGCTCAACCTGCCGGACGGCTCGGGCTCGCGTGCGTTTTCGCTGGCCAACGCGCCGTCGGATCCGCGCGAGGTGGAGCTCAACATCCGCTACGTGCCCGGCGGTCAGGCCACGACCTGGGTGCACCAGCAACTGAAGGTCGGTGACCGGGTGACGCTGTCCGGCCCCTACGGCCGCTTCTTCGTGCGCAAGTCGGCGGCCATGCCCTCGTTGTTCCTGGCGGGTGGCTCCGGCCTGTCCAGCCCCAAGTCGATGATCCTGGACCTGCTGAACGACCAGGCCGCGGGCGGCGAGGCGCTGCCGATGACCCTGGTCTATGGCGCCCGCAACTTGGCTGAGCTCTACGACCACGAGCTGTTCGTCGAGCTGGCCGCGAAGCATCCGCACTTCACCTACGTGCCTGCGCTGTCCAACGAGCCGGAGGGCAGCGAATGGTCGGGTTTCCGCGGTTTCGTTCACGACGCGGCCAAGGCCCACTTCGACAATGACTTCCGCGGCCGCAAGGCCTACCTCTGCGGCCCGCCCGTGATGATCGAGTCTTGCATCGCCACACTGATGCAGGGCCGCCTGTTCGAGCGCGACATCTACACCGAGAAGTTCATCTCGGCGGCCGATGCCAGCCAGCAGATGCGCAGCCCGCTGTTCAAGCGGCTGTGAGCGGAGCCTGATCGTGTTCGGCCGAGAACTCGCGCACCACCTGCAGGAAGGCCGCCAGGATCGGCGAGGGATCGCCCTTGCGGTACAGGCAGCTCAGCTCGATGTCGCGCAGCGACGCGCAGCGCAGCGGGCGGTAGGTCACGCCGGGCAGGTTCAGGCTGGACGACGAGGCCGTCGTCACGCACAGGCCAAAGCCGCCAGCCACCAACGCGACCGCGGTCAGCACGTCTTCGACCTCCTGCTCCACCCTCAGCGGCACGCCGGCATCGCGAAACGCACCGGTGACCTCCTGCGCCAGCCCCTTCATCGGGACGTTGGGGTAGAGGATGAGCGGCTCGCCGTCCATGTCGTCGATGGTGATCTCGGTCTGGTCGCTCAGCGGGTGTCCGACCGGCAGGGCGACGACCAGACGCTCGCGCAACACGGTCTCGACCGCCAGGTCTTCCGAGGGCGGCACCAGGCGGTTGAAGCCGACGCTGATGCGTCGCTCGCGCAGGGCTTCGAGCTGCTCGGCCTTGGTGAGGTTGTGCAGCTCGATCTTCACGTCGGGCCGCTCGGCGTGGAAGCGCGCCAGGATGCGGGGGATCACGTCCAGCACCCCCGATCCGAACAGGCCCACCTCCAGCCGGCCGATCTGTCCCTGTCCGGCGAGCTTGGTGCGGTCCTTGGCGCGCTGGGCAAGCTTGAGCAGGTTGGGCACCTCGTCGAGCAGGGTCTGGCCCGCGGCGGTCAGCTCCACGCCCTTGGGCGTGCGGATGAAGAGCAGGGTGTCGAGCTCCTCTTCGAGCGCACGGATCTGGCGCGTCAGCGGCGGCTGGGCCATGTGCAGGCGCTCGGCGGCGCGGCCGAAGTTGCGTTCCTCCGCCAAGGCGAGGAAGTAGCGCATTTGTCTCAGATCCATGGCGAGGCCGATCTCTCGTCAATTCAATACCTGAATGGTATCAGTTATCGGATATCTGGTATTGGACAGTATTGCCCCAGATTTTTATCGTTGCATCAGTGACCCCGGCCTTTGACCGACCACGTGCCCGAAGAGGCACCGGCAAAGGCCTCGTGCAGGAGACAAGCATGAAACACCAAGTCCTCATCGAAGACACCGGAGAGACCTACCGGTGCGACGAGAACCAGAACGTCCTCGTGGGCATGGAAGCCCTGGGACGCAAGGGCATTCCCGTCGGTTGCCGCAACGGCGGCTGCGGCGTGTGCAAGGTCGAGATCACCGAAGGCCGCTACGTGTCGCGTGTCATGAGCCGTGACCACGTCAGTGCCGAAGAAGAAGCCCGAGGCTGCGTGCTGGCCTGCCGGGTGCGCCCCATCACCGACCTGCACCTGAAGGTCATCGGACTCATGAAAAAGAGCGTGTGCCGTCCCCTGACGAGCGCCGCCGCCCAACCCGTTCACCCCACCTGATCCCCACCTGAGAGAGCAAAGGAGACAAACCATGGCCATGACTGGCGTTCTGCGACCCGGACACGCAGTGATCCGCGTCCTCGACCTTGAAGAATCGGTCGATTTCTACACCAACGTGATGGGTCTGAAGGAGACCGGCCGCGACAAGTCGGATCGCGTCTACTTCAAGTGCAACGACGAGCACGACCACAACAGCTTCGTCATCCGCAAGTCCGACCGCGCCGGGCTGGACCACTTCGGCTTCAAGGTGCTGAACAAGGCCACGCTCGACACGCTGGACGGCCGCCTGCGCGAATACGGTGTGGCCACCGAGCGCGTGAAGGCTGGCGAAATGCTGGAAACGGGCGAGCGCGTGCGCTTCCAACTGCCCACCGGCCACATGATCGAGCTCTACGCCGAGAAGACCGGCGTGGGCAACGGCCTGGGCCAGATCAATCCGGAAGCCTGGCTGGAGAACCAGAAGGGCATCAACCCGATCCGCATGGACCACTGCCTGATCTACGGCGGCGACATCGACGGCAACCGCAAGCTGTTCGAGGAGGTGCTGGACTTCTCGCTGGTCGAACGCGTCAAGCTTGAAGACGGCACCACCGATCTGGCCACCTGGCTGACCTGCTCGCCCAAGGCGCACGACATCGCCATGGTCCGCCATCCGGAGGACGGCAAGCTGCACCACGTCAGCTTCATGCTCGAGAGCTGGGAACAGGTGCTGCGCGCGGCCGACATCATGAGCATGCACCGCGTCTCCATCGACATGGGCCCGACCCGCCACGGCATCACGCGCGGCACGACGATCTATTTCTTCGACCCCTCGGGCAACCGCATGGAGACCTTCTGCGGCGGCTACCAGTGGTACCCCGACCTGCCGCCCACCACCTGGACCTGGGACGAAGTCGGCCGCGCGATCTTCTATCACGACCGCAAGCTCAACGACGCCTTCCTGGGCGTGGTGACCTGAGCGTCCGGACCGAGTGAGTCTCCGCCCTGAAAGCACGACAGGGCTCTTTTCCCTCCCGGACGGTCAGCGCAGGCTTGATCGTCCGGGGTCTTTTCGGATCTCCCCACCCGAAACCATGAATCCACCGATCGTGAACCGCTCCGTGCCCTCGGCCACCCTGACCGCCGAAGCCACGTCCCTCGCCTTGCAGGCCACCGTCGCGCACGCCGAGGCGCTGGGCATACGCATCAACGTCGCCGTGACCGACGCCTCGGGCACGCTGGCGGGCTTCTTGCGCATGCCCGGCGCCTTCCTGCACTCGATCGACATCGCCATCGACAAGGCCTACACGGCCGCGAGCTTCGGTTTTCCCACCTCGCGCTGGATGGACATCTTCAAGGACAACGAGGCCTTGCGCCTGGGCATGCCGTACCGGCCGCGCCTGGTGGTGTTCGGCGGTGGCCTGCCCATCACCGAGCCTGGCGCCGATGGTCGGCCGGGCGGCGGTGCGCGCCTGGGGGGCATCGGCGTCTCGGGCGGCTCGGCCGAACAGGACGAGGAGTGCGCCCGCGCCGGCCTGCGGGCCATCGGTCTGGATTGAGGAGGCGCACGGGTCGCCCTTCGCCTGCCGCCGACCGCACATCCGCATATCTCTCGGCACCTCGCTCCCTCAACGAATTCATTTTCTTCATTGACCTACTGCGGACCACCCGCGCCTGGAACCTCCCATGAAACAGTTCCTCAACTTCATCAACGGTGAATTCGTCGCCA
>CAYRBG010000020.1:0-21892 GCA_964422355.1 uncultured Sphaerotilus sp.
ATCGTGGCCAAGGACGTGGTGGCCGATGTGCTTCCGCCCCCGCTCTACCTGGTGGAGCTTCGTTTGGCGGTGTCGCAGGCGCTGGAGGGGGGCATCACGGTCGAGGAGCTGGTGGAGCAGGTCAAGCGCCATCAAAGCACGTACGAGGCCCGGATGGCTTATTGGAAGGCGCATCCACCGCAGGGGCTGGAGCAGGATCTGTTCGGTGTGGCCGACGAAAAGGCGCAAAAGTTTCTGGCTGCGACGCAGCGTCTCACCGCGGACCTGAATTCCGGACGCACCGACCTCGCGCGGGAATACGTGGCCGAGGTCGAGCGTCTTTACCGGGAGCATCGGGCCCATGTGGATGTGACGGTCAGCCGGGGCGCGGAGCGGGCCGAAGTGGCCATGACGGACTTCGAGCGGACGGCACGCTACGGCCAGTGGGCCTTGCTGGCCATCCTCGGTGGAGCGGTGCTGGGCCTGGGGGTATTGAGCTGGACCATTTCGCGATCGATCATCAAGCCGCTCAAACACGCGGTTGACGTGGCTGAGGCGGTTGCAAAAGGTGACCTTTCGCAGATTCAGGAGGTTGATGGTCGTGACGAGTCCGCCCGCCTGCTGATCGCGTTGAACCGCATGTGTCAGAGTCTGGCCGAGATGGTCGGCCATGTGCGGCAAAGCAGTCTGCGGGTGGCCGAAGCCACGACCCAGCTTGCGGCAGGCAACCTTGACCTGAAGTCCCGGACGGAGGCGCATCAGGTCGAGCTGCACACCACGACTGAAAGCCTGCGCGAGATCACCGGCATGGTTGAGCAGAACGCCCAGTCGGCCCAGGACGCCAACGCGCTGGTCCAGACCGTGTCGGCAGCGGCCGACCAAGGGGGCGCGGCGATGAGCCAGGTCACGTCGACGATGGACGGCATCTCGGCCGCCTCGCACCGGGTGTCCGACATTGTGGGCGTGATCGAGTCCATCGCCTTCCAGACCAATCTGCTGGCGCTCAACGCCGCCGTCGAGGCGGCGCGGGCGGGCGAGCAAGGTCGCGGGTTTGCGGTCGTGGCCGGTGAGGTGCGTCAGCTGGCCAACCGCTCGTCTCAGGCGGCACGGGAAATCAAGTCGCTTGCCGGAGCCAGCACGACGCAAGTCACCCTGGGCAACCAGCTTGCCCAAGGGGCGCACCAGTCCATCCACGAGATGGTGTCGCAGGTGAACCAGATGAGCGCGCTGGTCAACGGCATCTGGGAGACGACGTTTGCCCAGAGCTCGGGCATCAATCTGCTGGCCGAGGCGGTGGATGTGCTGGCTCAGGCGGCCGATTCCAACGTGGCCCTGGTGACCCAAACTTCTGGGCTGGCCAGCAGTCTGCAGGCCGACGCCGAGGCGTTGACCGAAATCGTCAGGCGATTCCGTCTGCCGGCCGATGCGGTGACCGAGCCGGACGGGGTTGCCCCGGCTTGATCCGATGTCCGGTGGAGGCGCCGGAGGGCGCAGAGGTCACGGGTCCTGAGCCCCCGAGGGGCCCAGGCGGTGCGCCATGTCGGCCTTGCGGGCCACCATCTTGTCGGCCAGATCGCGGCTGCCGCCGTGCTGGGCAATGACGGCGCGGATCCGTTCATCGTGAATGCGTGTCACGACCCGGATGGCGGCTTGAACTTTTTCGTCGCTCATGTCGCCGAACAGGCGCACGGCGTAGGGGTTGTCGGGGTCGTGGCGCAGCGTGTCGAGCTCGTTCACCCGGTTGCCGAAGGCCCGACCCTTGGGGTCGCCTTGGGCCCGAAAGGCCAGGGCCCCGCCCACGTCCAGGGTGATCACCGTGCCGTCAACGACACCTTGGTTGTCCCCCTGAAAGCCGGCCGCGTCCCAGTTGGCGGTCCAGGCGTGGACGCCGAACCAGCGCTGGGCCTGCCTGCGCTCGGTCTCGCTGAGCTGGGCGATGCACTTTTTGTCGAGCGGTTCCCAACAGGTCGCCACCTGTTGCGGTGCAGTCGTGGACACGTAGGTCAGCGTGGGCGCGCCGGCCAGTTGGTAGAGGCGGGCTGCGAGGTGTTCATTGCGGGCGTGGGCAGCCGACTCCAAGGTCTTCACGTAGTAGCGACGGCCGTCGCGACCCTCAAACACCCCCGCGGGGTGGCTGCCCAGCGCTCCACCGACCTGCCGCAGGGCCGTGGAGTCGAGCACAGGCGCGGCATTGTCCACGGCAGGCCTCAGGGCTGAGTCAGGGTTCGTCGGACCAGTGCCAGTTGGGAGGGGGTTTCGATCGCGCCTTTGCGCGCACTCCTGACCTCGCGGATGGCTTGTTCGGGATCCATCCCCAGCTCGACCAGCAGCCGTGCGGCGATCATCCCGGCCCGCCCCAGTCCGCCCTTGCAGTGCACGAGCACGTCGGCGCCGTCGCGCAGCAGCTCGCGGATGTCCCGGCCGTGGGTGAGCCACTGGCGTTCGAAATCTGCTGTCGGGGTCGAATAGTCGGCAATCGGCAGGTGTCGCCAATCCATGCCTCGGGCCGTGACCTCGCGTCCCAGGTGAGGCACCTGCAGCAGGGCCAGCTCTTCGGCTTCCACCAAGGTCAGGACCATTCGGGCCCCCCAGGTTCGTATGAGGTCCAGATCGGTGGCCAAGTCCCGTTTCCAGGCGCCCGTGGCCGCCAGGCAGTCGTGTTTTCCGGGACAGAAGGTGATGCCGATGCGCCCATGCGCCGGGTCGGCTCGGACCTCGGCAATCTGAAGGGGGTGTGTTTGGCTTGTTCGGGCGCCGACCATGGTGTCCGGAGTTCCTGAGGGGTTTCAGTCAAGGTTAGCGCAAGGGGCCCTACACAGGCCCGAAGCCCGAGTGCAGGGCTTGGTGGGCCCAAGTGTTGCTTAATGATGTCAGGGTTAACCCGAGAAATACCACCGTGTCAGGCTGCACACGGTGCAAGTCTTGTATAAGAGTTGGGTTGGCACAAGCTCAGCAATTTATCCCGCAAAACCATTCACGAGACGAGCATATCCAGATGGCACTGAAAGACACCCTCAAGCAGAAGATCGAAGAGTTTCGTCCCCGCACCACACGGCTCGTCAAGGAGTTCGGCAAGGTCGTGATCGACCAAGTGACGATCGACCAGGCCATCGGTGGTGCCCGCGACATCCGCTGTCTGGTGACCGACATTTCCTACCTGGACCCCCAGGAAGGCATCCGCTTCCGCGGCAAGACCATCCCGGAAACCTTTGCGGCGCTGCCCAAGGCGGCCGGTTCCGAATACCCGACCGTCGAGTCGTTCTGGTACTTCCTGCTGACGGGCGACATTCCCACGCAAGAGCAGGTCGCCGAAGTCGTGGCCGAGTTCAAGGAACGCGGTCAGGTGCCCGAGTACGTCTTCGACGTGATCCGCTCCTTCCCCAAGGATGCGCATCCGATGACGCTGCTGTCGGCCGCCATGCTGGCCCTGCAGAAGGATTCGAAGTTCGCCGCCTTCTACGCTTCGGGCAAGTTCAACAAGAACCTGGCCTGGGAGTATGTGTATGAAGACGCCAGCAACCTTGTGGCCCGCATCGCCCCGATCGCGGCCTTCATTTACAACCACAAGTACCGTGATGGCAAGCAGGTCGCCTTCGACCCGACGCTGGACTACGGCGCCAACTTCGCCCACATGATCGGCCAGGGCAAGGAGTACGAGGACGTGGCGCGGATGTACTTCATCCTGCACTCCGACCACGAGTCCGGCAACGTCTCGGCCCACACCACCCACCTGGTGCACTCGGCCCTGTCCGACCCGTACTACGCCTACTCCGCCGGCCTGAACGGTCTGGCCGGCCCGCTGCATGGCCTGGCCAACCAGGAAGTGCTGGAGTGGACCTTGAAGTTCCAGGAGAAGTACTGCAAGGACGTCGAG
The DNA here is from genome assembly GCA_964422355.1 of uncultured Sphaerotilus sp. Lineage (GTDB taxonomy): Bacteria > Pseudomonadota > Gammaproteobacteria > Burkholderiales > Burkholderiaceae_C > Sphaerotilus. The sequence continues at coordinate 3,854 of CAYRBG010000020.1, forward strand.
CCCACCAAGGAACTCGTGACCAAGGCCCTGTGGGACACGCTCAACGCCGGCCAGGTCATCCCCGGCTACGGCCACGCCGTGCTGCGCAAGACCGACCCGCGCTACACCTCGCAGCGCGAGTTCTGCCTGGCCACGCCGGGTCTGCGCGACGACCCGCTGTTCCACCTCGTGTCGATGATCTTCGAAGTGGCTCCGGGCGTCCTGACCGAGCACGGCAAGACCAAGAACCCCTGGCCGAACGTCGACTCGCAATCGGGCGTCATCCAGTGGCACTACGGCGTCAAGGAGTTCGACTTCTACACGGTGCTGTTCGGCGTCGGTCGCGCCCTGGGCGTGATGGCCAACATCACCTGGGACCGCGCGCTGGGCTACGCCATCGAGCGTCCGAAGTCGGTCACCACCGACATGCTGGAAGCTTGGGCAGCCGAAGGCGGTCGCAAGCTCTGAGGGGTCGAGGTCGGAGCTGATCCGACCTGAACACTGCCCAACCCTTGAGGGCCGCGAGCGACGCTTGCGGCCCTTTTGTCATTGGGCGCCAGAAGCCTGCGGCCAGGACCGGGCCATGCCGACGCCCCGGCACCGTGTCGATTCCAGCGCAGCGGTCGATAGGATCTGCTGTGGCGGTCAGTTACCCGGCTTGTCTCCCAGCATCAGCGCCACGAGCTCTTCGGCGGGCAGGGGACTGGTGACATCGTGGCCTTCAAGCACGCTGTCGGCGAGCTCTCGCTTGTCTTGGTGCAGGGCGACGATCTTTTCCTCCAGCGTACCCTTGTTGACCAGCCGGTAGACGGTGACCGGACGCTGCTGGCCGATGCGGTGGGCGCGGCCGCTGGCCTGGTCTTCGGCGGCGGGGTTCCACCACGGGTCGGCAATCACGACGTAGTCCGCCACCGTCAGGTTCAGGCCGAAGCCGCCGGCCTTGAGGCTGATGAGGAAGAGGTCACCCTCGCCTGCCTGGAACGCGGCCACGCGCTTGCTGCGCTCGGCCGCGGGGGTGCTGCCGTCCAGGTACTGGTAGCGGATGCCGGCGGTGTCCAGCGGCTCGCGCAGCAGCCCGAGGAAGTCGACGAACTGGCTGAAGACCAGTGCCTTGTGGCCGTTGGCGGTGAGTTCGGCGGCCAGCTGGGCAAAGGCCTGGACCTTGGCCCCGCTCGTCTTCAGCTCCGGCGTGATCAGACGCGGATCGCAGGCGGCGCGCCGCAGCTTGGTGAGCTGGGCCAGGATGTTGAGGTGGGCCTGACCGGGGGCGTCCGACTTCATGGCGCGCTCGGCGTCGCGCACGGCCTGGCGGCGCAGGGCTTCGTAGTGGGCGCGTTCGGTCTCGTCGCCTTCGACCACCATCGTGAGCTCGGTGCGCGGCGGCAGGTCGTCCAGGACCTGGGCCTTGGTGCGGCGCAGCACGAAGGGCGCAATCAGCGTGCGCAGGACGCGCTGGGCGCCCTTGTTCCGGTCGCGCTCGATGGGCACCGCAAAGCGCAGGTTGAACAGCTGCAGCGAGCCCAGCAGTCCAGGGTTGCAGGCGCGCATGATGGACCAGAGCTCGGCCAGGCGGTTCTCGACCGGCGTGCCCGACAGGGCCAGCGTGAAGCCTGCCTCCAGGTCGAACACGGTGCGGCTGCGTTTGGCGGCAGCGTTTTTGATGGCCTGCGCCTCGTCCAGCACCAGCGTGTGCCAGGTGCGGTCGGTGAACGCGGCAGCGTTGTTGAGCATCATCTGGTAGGACACCAGCACCACGTCGCGCACGCCGGCGCTGCGCACGAGGTCGTCGCGGTCGCCGCCGGTATCGGCCTCGCCGTAGGCGCGCACGCGCAGCGAGGGCGCAAAGCGACGGGCCTCGGCCTGCCAGTTGCCGATCAGTGAAGTGGGGGCCACGACCAGCGCAGGGCCTTCGGCCCCACGGGCCAGCAGCACCGCCAGCGCCTGCAGCGTCTTGCCCAACCCCATGTCATCGGCCAGGCAGGCGCCAAAGCCGCACTCGGCCAAGCGCATGGCCCATTGGTAGCCGTCTTCTTGATAGGGGCGAAGGCGGGCCTGCAGGGTGCCGGGCACCTCGGGCTCGAACTGCTGGATCTCGGCCAGGCGGTCCAGCCGCAGGCGCAGGGCTGGATCGGCCTGGACATCGGCCCCGGCCAGCGTGCGGTCCAGCCAGGCGGCGGCCACGGCCGGCAGGCGCGTCAAGGGGACGGCGTTCAGGCTGTCCTTGGCGCCAGCGCCGGTTTCGGGGCCTGAGCTGGAGCCAGTGCCAGTGACGGTTGAGGTTGCGGTGGCGCGCCCGGGCTGGGCCACGGTGGCCAGATCCTCCAGGCGCTGGCGCAGCTCTTCGGTCAAGGCGAGGTAGCGGCCTTCACCCAGCGGGACGAAGCGGCTTTTCTGGTGCGCGCCCCAGTCCAGCAGGCGTTCCAGGCTGGCCACGAGCTGTTCGTGCAGGACCACGCCGCCTTCGAGCGCCAGCCACTGGGCGCGGGATTTGACGTTGACATGCACCTGCCCGATGCCCACCGTGTCGACGCGGATGGCCTTGCCCTGCGGCCAGTCCAGGCCCTGGACGGCGTTGAGGGTGTGCAGGCGCTCCAGCAGGGAGAGGGCGTCCTGCGGGTTCTCGATGTCCCAGGCGGCGGGCGCGCGGGCAGGCAGGGGGGCCAGCATCGGGCAGGCGTCCATCACCGTGTCGAGGTGATCGCGCTCGGCGTCGAGCCGGCGTTGGGCGGACAGGGCCTCGCCCTCCACGGTGGCCACGACCTGCGCCCGACCCTGACCGGGGTTGAGGCGGGGCCCCTGCGGCCCGAGCGGCGTCACCACCAGGCGCAGACGCAGGCCGTCGCCTTGCGGCGTCAGCTCGGCCCGCAGGCGCGGCTCGGCAGGCACCTCGCGGGCGTGGGCCAGCGGATCGTCGGTGTGGATGCGGAAGTGCGCGCCCAGGCGCTCCAGCACCGGGCGCAGCTCTTCGGCGGCGGACTTGGGCACCGTCAGCCCGGTGCCGATGAGCTGGGCGGCGCGGCGCTGTTCGGGGGTCAGGCGCACGAGTTGCAATTCCTGCGGCCCGGCGCGGCGCACCATCAGCGCCCGCAGCACCTCGGCTTCCTTGAGCGCGTTCGGGTCGTGGCTGTAGGCGCGCCCGAGCAGGTCGTCGGAGGCCGAGCCGGGGTCGGAGAGGCCCGGGGGCAGGGGATCCAGCCTCAGCACCAGCTGATCGCCGTCCTCGTGCACGTCCAGTTCGGGCGCGCCTTCGGACAGGGTGAGGGCCACCTCGGGCAATTCCTCCAGCGTCACGTGGGGGTGGCCGACCAGAGCGGCGATGGCCGCGGCGCGGTCAATGGCGGTGTGCCGGTCCCGGGTCGAGGTGCGGATGCAGCGGGCGACGGCGGCGTCGCGGGTGGGCAGGTCGCCGGCCTTGAGCAGGCGCGACAGCGGCACCTCCTTGGGCCGGCTCCAGCCCCGCACGCCCCGCTTTTGCTCCATGGGCGTGATGCGCAGCAGACGGCCGGACTCGTCGAGGGCGAGCACCCACAGCAGGCGCTCCTCCGCCTGCACAACGGCGTTTGAGCGCGGCGTGGGGGTCTCGCCCAGCGATGCAAGCGCAGCCAGCGCCTGCCGCCACCCCTCGGAGCGTCGAGCGGCGAAGAACGGCGTTGGCGCTTCGCGGCCCTGCAGCACGGCCAGCGCGGCGTCCATCTGCGCCGCCAGGGTGTTCAGACCGCACTGCAGCAGGCGGTGGCGCAGGAAGTCGGCGGCCTTGAGGGCGTCTTCACCCAGGGGGGCGGCGCCGGCAGAGGTGTCATGCAGCCAGGCGCGGGCCATCCAGCGCCAGAAGTCCAGCGGCATCAGGTGCGGTGGTCGGCTGGTGGGCAGGAAGGGAGACACGTCGCGGCGGCTGTCTCCAAGGCGCATCTGCAGGGCGGCGGCGAGCACGCCCCAGGGGGTGTCGGTGGGCGGCTGGCGTTTGCCGGACTCGGTGCTGCAGCGCTTGAGTGCCTGCTGCAGGGCCTCGCCCTGGGGCTGGGCCATGAGTGCCAGCACGTGGGTGAGCAGGGCGTGGGGCGGCAGCAGCCCTTTGCGCCGGCCGGTGGCGGTCAGCAGGGCCGACAGCTCGGCCTCGAAGTGGGCAGTGCTGCCGGTCCATTGACCCGACTGAAAGGCCTGCAGGCCCTGCAGCGCCTCCGGGGTGAGTCGGGCTTCGAACCGCTCCGGATCGTCGGATGGCCGTGTGGAGGCGGCCGTGGCCGCAGCCGCAGTGGCGGCACCGGTGGGCAGCGTGGCCAGCGTCTGCTCGGCGGCGTCGAAGTCGCCGGCCAGCGCCTGGTGTTCGGCCCAGCGGGCGATCAGCACCGCATCGTGGGCGCTGCGTGGGAAGTCGGGCTGGTGGAGCCAGCGGCGGTGCCAGTCGGCAGTCAAGGCGGGCACGGGCAATCCGCCGGGGTTGCTCCACGATTTCAGGATCACGCCCAGGCGGTCGGCCAGCACCTCGGCCTGCAGTCCGGGGTGCAGGCGAATGAACAGGGCTTCGTCCAGCGGGTCGTGCAGAGCGCGCTCCAGCACGTTGTCCCAGCCCATGCCCCAGCCGCAGGCGGCCTTCAGCGTGGTGAGGTCTTCCGGGGGACAGCCGCCGAACACTTTCCAGCGCGTCACGGCGACGGCCGCGTCGAGGTTGGGAAACTGCCACCAGCGCGACCTTCCTCCCCCGTCGGCCACCTTTTCCAGGTCGACCAAGGCGTGCAGCCAGGAGAGGTGCCGGCCGTGGTCCAGGGCGTCCAGGCAGGCTGCCGTGTAAAGGCCGGGGTGCACCCGCCAGTAGCCCACGCGCTGCGGGTGTTCGATCAGCCAGCCTTCGGCGGCCAGGGTGTCGAGTGCGGCGCGCACCTTCTCGGCGGTCCAGGGGCGGTCCTCGCTGGTGCGGCGGCCCGCAGTCTGCAGCAGGCTGTGGATCCAGGCCCGCGGGCGGGCGACGGCACCGACCGTCCAGGCATGCAGCGCCGTTCGAGCGTCGGCGGAGAGCCGTTGGAGGTCCGGGGTTGCTGCCGAGGGGGCGGGATCCGGGGGCATACCGAAAGGAGAAGGGTCCTGTGCCATGCCCGGGATTGTCCCAGTCCTGAATTTGAAGAAATTGCTCTTCATTTCCCCCGGTGATCACCGAAATGACTTGAACGGGGCTGAGTCACAGTCCACGCGTACACATGGACGGGCTCTGTTGGTCCTTTTTCCACCCACACTGGACGCCGCACACCCATGAAGAAGTCGATTTCACTGAGCGCCCGCCTCTGGGGCATGGCCATCGCGGTCACGGCGTTGCTGTTGCTGTTGGCCTCCTACACCGGCTGGTCGTTCTACGGCGCCACCATGGATTTGCGTTTGCAGACCACGACCAAGTTCGTGCAGACGGCTGAGTCCATCGCCAAGAAGTACGTCGACCAGGCCCGAAACGGTGCGCTGACCGAAGAGGCCGCCAAGGCCAAGGCCATCGCCGAGATCAAGGCGCTGCGGTATGACGGCAACGAATACGTGTGGATCAACGACATGTCCCCGCGCATGGTCATGCACCCGATCAAGCCGGAACTGGACGGCAAGGACATCAGCGGCATGGCCGACCCGAACGGCAAGAAGCTGTTCATCGCCTTTGTCGATGAGGTGAAGGCCCATGGGGCGGGCTATGTGGACTACCTGTGGCCCAAGCCGGGTGCCCAGGAGCCGGAGTCCAAGCGTTCTTACGTGGTGGGTGTGTCGGCCTGGGGGTGGGTGCTGGGATCCGGGGTGTACACGTCCGAGGCCAAGGCGGCGGCCATGAGGTTTGCGGGTGTCAGCGCTGCGCTGTCGGTGCTGGGTGGGCTGGCTGTGCTGGGTTTTGTGTGGGGGCTGGTGCGTTCTCTGCGTCGGCGTCTGGCGCTGGCCAACCAGGCCTTGGCCGCACTGGCCGGTGGAGACCTGACGGTGCACGTACAGTCCGACAGCTCCGACGAGGTGGGGCAGCTGATCGACTCGATCCAGCGCACCCGCGACGGTCTGCGCAACGTGGTGCAGGAAGTGCGTTCCAGCACCGACAGCATCGCCCACGCCTCGGCCGAGATCGCGTCGGGCAACAGCGATCTTTCGCACCGCACCGAACACACGGCCAGCAACCTGCAGCAGACCGCCAGCTCGGTCGAGCAGCTCAACGGCACCGTGCAGCAGAGTGCCACTGCGGCATCGCAGGCAAGCCAGCTGGCGCACTCGGCCTCCGAAGTGGCGCTGCGCGGTGGTGAGGTGGTGTCCCAGGTGGTGTCGACCATGGATGCCATCAGCGCTTCCAGCCGCAAGATCAACGACATCATCGGCGTGATCGACGGCATCGCCTTCCAGACCAACATCCTGGCGCTGAACGCCGCGGTGGAGGCAGCACGCGCCGGCGAGCAAGGCCGAGGTTTTGCCGTGGTGGCGTCGGAAGTGCGTTCCTTGGCTCAACGCAGCGCAGAAGCCGCCCGCGAGATCAAGACGCTGATCGGTGCCAGCGTGGACAACGTCGAGTCCGGCGCCCGACTGGTGGGCGATGCCGGCTCGACCATGAACGACATCGTCGAGGCCGTGCGCCGCGTGTCGACCATCGTCGGCGAGATCAGCGCCACCAGCAGCGAGCAAAGCATGGGCATCGGTCAGGTCAATCAGGCCGTGTCCGAGCTGGATCAGATGACGCAGCAGAACGCCGCTCTGGTCGAAGAAAGCGCGGCGGCGGCAGAGTCGCTGCGCGAACAGGCCCAGCGTCTGGCCGGCGTGGTGCAGACGTTCAGGCTCTAAGCCGGATGGGTCGCCCCATCCCCCGGGGCGGGCTCAGGACGGTCGCTGGTGCGACCGCGACATCAGCTTCATCATCTTGACGTTGATGACCACGAAGCGCACCAGCTGCCACAGCACGCAGGTGCGCAGAAAACGCGTCAGGCCGGTGGGCTTGGGCGGGTAGTAGGCCTGCTGATAAGGCTCTTTGTTGAGGGGCGCCGTGGTGGGCATGATCGGACTCCGTCAAAGGGGTGCGGTCGAACCGCAGGGGAACGTTCGTGGCCCTCAATCGGGCAGCAGCTTCCAGCCCGGCTTCATCTTGGCCTGGTACATGAAGGTGTAGTGCAGCAAGGACTTCATCCAGTGGCCGGCCAGACCGATCTCGCCGAAGGTGAGGTCCATGTCGCGGCCGTATTCCGGATAGGTCTTGTAGTCCGGCACAACCGGGAACACCGTCATCGTGGCCGCCGTGCCGTGCCAAAGGTGTGAGCCGGTGGATGCCACGCACGCAGCCCCCATCTTGGCCATCGACGCGCTGTGGGTGGGTGTTTCGGCTCCGCCCAGCATGTCGCGCAGGCTCTTGGCCACGGCGATGGCCATGGTGGCCGACGGCATGCCGGTGCGCGGCGGCGCCGGGTTGATCGGTGTGCCGTTGGCGCTCTGCATCGGCTTGCTGATGAGGTGCGGCGGCGCGAAGGCGATGCCCACGGCAAACAGGTTGCGATAGACGGGGGACTGGTAGGTCTTGGGCCAGTCCTCGGCGCTCCATTCGGCATAGGGCCGCGGGGTGTAGTCGGCGTCGACCTTCATGAAGCCGCTGGGCGCGAACACCTTGGCGGTGATGTCTTCGCCCTGGGCGTCGTAGGCCTTCAAGCCGACGCCTGAGAAGGGTGGGATCAGCATCGAGAAGTCGAAGTCGAGCTCGTGGAAGCTGCCGTCCAGCGTCTCGTAGTGGATCTTGCCGGCCTCGACCTTCTTGACGTGGGCGCGGATGATCCACTCGATGTCGCGCTCGACCATCAGCGATTCGGCAAAGGTCTTGCCGTTGGTGATGTAGCCGCCGCGCTGGATGTGCACACCGCCCATGCCGAAGTCGCCGAGCTCGTACTCGTTGCTGATCCAGACGATGCGCGCCAGCTCGCGCACGCCGGCCTCGCGCAGCACGTGGTCGACGTTGTAGATGTACTCGAAGGCCGCGCCCTGGCAGGTGCAGGTGCCGTGGCCGGTACCGATGACGAAGGTGCGTTGTTCGCCTCGCTTGAGGGCCTCGATCTGTTCCTGGAGCTTGTGGTTGGCCTCCAGGGCGTGCGCAGCGGTGCATACCGACACCGTGTGGCCGTGATCGGGGCCGAGGCCTTCGGTCGCGCCGAAGTTCAGCTTGGGGCCGGTGGCATTGACCAGGAAGTCGTAGTGGATGCGCTCCTGCTGACCCGCCTTGGCAGGCAGGGTGTACTCCACGGTGACGAATGGGCGGGCGTCTTGACTGTCGCCCTCCGGGTGGATGGACAGACCCTTGGCCTGACGGAAATCCACCTTCGTCTTCTTGTAGACCTCGGCCAGATCGAAGGTGACCTGCTCCTCGGTCATCTGACCCACCCCGACCCAGATGTTCGACGGGATCCAGTTCCAGCGCGCGTTGGGCGACACCACAACGATCTCGTGCTGTTGACCCACCCATTCATGGAGATAACGGGCGACGGTGTGGCCGGAAATGCCGGCGCCGAGAACAACGATGCGTGACATGTCGGTGGATCGGTGAGTGAGCTCGACCGATGAGAGTTGATACCCTGTAGGGTATGACTGTCACGGTATTTCTCCATAGGTAAAGACCCGCGCCACACTTTGCGGCTCGTCATGGCGCTGGGTTACGCTCGGTGCATGAAACACGAGAACCACCTTCGAAGCGTCGGGTCACGGCATGTTTGGGGACCGTCGTGGGTCGCGGCGGCGCTGACGGGGACGTTCATGGGTGGCGCAGCCCTGCCGATCCATGCCGGAACAGCCGTTGCGGCCCAGGCCCAGCCCACGTGTCTGGGCGAGCGCCAGCCGCTGACGGTGGCCGGGCAGATGCCTTATGCGCTGGTCAGCGTGGGGGGGCGTCAAGGCTACATGGTGCTGGACTTCGGGGCGTCCGTCTCCAGCATCACGCCGACGAACTTCCAGGGTGGCGGGGCGCCGCAACCCTCGGGGGGAACGGGCAACCGTTTCGATGACTTCGTCTTCTTCGGTGGCTGGGGATCGGTGCAGTTGCTGGTGCAGCCGCAGCCGGCGGTGCAGGAATTGCGGACCGCCGATGGCGCCGCGACGATCCGTCAGGCTGGGGTGATCGGCACGGATTTCCTGGCCCAGCACGTCTACACCCTGGACTACCGCGGCGGCCATCTGTGGCGGGCGCCGCGCGGCACCTTCTGCAGCGACGCCGCCCTGCAGAGTGCAGGCTATCGGGCCGTGACGACGCAGAACTACTTCGGGACCAACCCGGCGAGCCTGACCTGCCCGCTGGCGGGGGCTGCCCCAGGGGGCTGCGCCAACATCCCGACGGTGCCGATCCGCATCGGTTCGGTGCAGGCCGTGGCGCAGCTGGACACCGGCTACGACGACAGCCGCCAGCCCTACTCGGTCAACATCAATGGGGCGCTGTTCGATGCCCTGAAAGCCGCGGGTGTGAAGATGACGCCGCGTCCGGACATCGCCCTGCAGCTGTCCACCTGTCAGCCGGGCATCAGTGAACGCGTCGAGGCGTACCGCCTGGCAACGAGTGCGGGGTTCAGCTTTGTCGACACGGCTGGGCGCCTGTTGCCCCGCGGCGGTTCGGCCGTGACGCTGTTCGTCAAGCGCACGCCGGCCTCGGCAGCGGCGTGCGGGGGCATCGGCACTTGGGCGCAGCCGGCAGCGCAGCTCGGGGCTTCGTTTGTGGCCGGCGGCTCACTGGCGGTGGATCCGTTCACCTCGCGCATCTGGGTGCGTTGAGGCGCCGCTGGGTTCGAGCGGCCGAGGCGCCCGTCTCGGCCTCTTGCGGGCCGGAGCGACGCGTTCAGAGCACGGCTTCGTAGCCTTCGAACCGGGGCGGACCCAGGTACAGGTCCCGCTTGGCGCCGGCTCCGCCATGGGCGGCCCGGAAGGCTTCCGAGCGTGTCCAGGCTTCAAAGGCCTGAGGGCTTTCCCAGGTGGAGTGCGAGACGAAGGTCGTGCCTTCGTCATCGCTGGCGCCCTGCAGCAGGTTGAAGCTCTGAAAGCCCGGCACCTCGGCCAGACGGCTGTCCCGCTGGCGCCAGACTTCGATGAATTCGGCTTCACGCCCCCGCACGATGCGGAAGCGGTTCATGGCGATGAACATGGATCGGTGCCTTTCGCTCGGTTTATTCCATGGTGCCGCGCTGGATCAGCTCGACCTTGTAGCCATCGGGGTCCGTGATGAACGCGATGATGGTCTGACCGCCCTGAACCGGGCCGGCCTCGCGTGTCACGGCGCCACCCAGTTCGGCGGCCAGGCTGCGCACGGCGTTGCATGTGGCCGCCACGTCGGGCACGCCGATGGCGATGTGGCCGTAGGCCGTGCCCAGCTCGTAGCGGTCGACGCCGTGGTTGTAGGTGAGCTCCAGCTCGGCCTGCTCCGGGTTGGGCGCAAAACCCAGGTAGGCCAGGTCGTACTTCTGCTCCGGGCGATGCACGGTGCGGATGAGCTTCATGCCCAGCACGCGGGTGTAGAAGTCGATGGAGCGCTGCAGATCGCCCACGCGCAGCATGGTGTGCAGGAATTGCATGTCGGAAATCCTTGTGTCGGGGGCTGAACGGCTGTCCATCGGAGCGTCAGGCGCGCGCTTGCGCTGCAGGTGAGCCGAGTCGGCGAATCGCCTGAAGCAGCACACGCCGTTGGCGGGACAGCGGCGGCACCGATGGTAGTGAAGCCGGCGCGGCGTAGCGGCGATCTTCAAAAGATGCCAGCTCGCCGGTCAGGTTTTCGAGGGCTGCGCCGGGTGCGCAGCGGGTGCCCAGCATCTGAGCCACGGTGCGTGGGGAGGCTTCGGGGGGCAAGGTCCAGCCGCGAGCTTCGAGGGCGTGGCGCACGGCCAGCCAGGTGCGCAGCCAGGGGTCTGCCGGTCTCCTGCGTTGGCCACGGCGCCACCACCACAGGCCGGGACCGAGGCTGAGCAGGGCGGTCGCGGCCGCCAAGCCCCCCAGCAGGCGCAGCAGACCCGTCGCGTCGACCTGGTCCCAGCCCCAGCGGCGGAACCCGTCGCGCTGCTTCTGGGCCGTGTAGCCCAATACCCATTCGTTCCAGCGGTGGTCGGCCGCACCCCACCATCCGCGCAGGTGCTGCGCCCAGGCCGGGGCGGCGTCTTCACCGAGCAGGTCCTGAAGGGCGTTGGGCGGTGGACGAGGGCGCTGCGAGCGGTCGACGCGTTCGGGGGCCACGGCGGCCGTGGGGTCGGCGCGCACCCAGCCGACACCGTGGTGCCAGTATTCGATCCAGGCGTGGGCGTCGGACTGGCGCACTTCGAGGACACCGTCGAACGGGTTGACCTGCCCACCCAGGTAGCCCGTGACCAGGCGCGCGGGGATGCCCAGGCTGCGCAGGATGACGACGGTGCTGGCGGCGTAGTGTTCGCAGAAGCCGGCCCGGTGGTCGAGCCAGAAGTGGTCCAAGGGATCGGCGCCGGAGGGCACCGCGCCGGGCGCCATCGTGTAGCGATACGGCTGGCTGTGGATGTGGGCCATCAGCGCATGCAGCACCGACATCGAGTCGCGGCGTGGAAGGGTGGCCATCCATTCGCGGGCCCAGGCCCGGGTGCGTGGGTGCAGGCCGTCGGGCAGCTCGCGATCGGCGGTCAGCGCGTGGCGCGCCTGCGGGACGGCGGTGGGCGAGGGCAGGTGCCACTGCAGGTGCAGCACCCCTTTGACACGCAGGCGGTCGCTCAGGGCTTGGCTGGCGGCCCAGACGCCGTCCGGGGCGGGGCTCAGGTTCACTTCGGCACCGGACACCTGCGGCAGGCCGATCGTCAGGTCCGGCAGCGCCAGGGTGGGCAGCCGTGACGGTTCAACGATCATCTCGAAGGGAGTTCCGGTGTCCAGCCCTTGGGCCGGGACGGAAGGGGTGTCGGGGGCACGGCCTCCGGCGCCCATGTGCCATTGCGTGCGCGCCGGTCTGGCCACCCACTGGCCGTTGGGCAACAGGTCCGAAAGCACCGGGCCGCGGAAGTAGCGCTGTGCGGGTGCCATCATCGGTCCGTCCAACTTCAGGCGCAGGGCCAGGGCATCGCTTTGCGCCAGTTCGGACACGTCGCCGAGCTTCAGTTGTTCCGACAGGCCGGTGCGCCCACCCACGTCGCCGGGCTGTCCCCACAGCGGCCCGACGCGAGGAAAGGCCACAAAAAGCACCACCACCAGCGGCAGGCCGATGAGCAGCAGCCGGGCCGACTGGCCCAGCACCCAGCGCAGCGGCGGACGCCCTTTGGGCAGGTGCGACAGCATCAGCGCCGCGATCAACCCCCACACCGACAGGCCCATCATCATCGCCGTGACCAGCGACTGTGAGTGCAGAAAGCCGGTGAGCACCAGGAAAAAGCCCAGGAAGAACACCACCGTGGCGTCGCGCCGTGCGCGCAGTTCCAGCGTCTTGAGCGTGGTGAGCACGACCAGCAGGGTGAGGCCGGCCTCACGGGTGATCCAGGAGCGGTGGGTCCACCAGGTCAACCCACAGGCGAGCAGCAGGATCGCCAGGGTGACCGTGCGTGGTGGCAGCGGGCGCTGGCCGGCCGCCAGCGCGGCTCGCCACGCCAAGGCCGTGCCGGCGAAGGCGCACGCCCAGACCGGCACGTGGGGCACCTGAGGCACCAGCGTCCAGGCCAGGACGGCCAGCAGAAACAGGGTGTCCCGCGCCTCGCGGCTCCATCCCCGTGTCCATTGGCTCCAGTGTCCCGGGAGCTCGGGAGCGATGGCCGGCGAAGCCGCGGCCGAGGACAGGCCGTCAGGTCTCACCGCTCGGCTCCGGATGAGCGGGAGGGGCCAAAGGCCTGGGCCAGCCGCAGCAGATCGGCCTGCAGGGCGGCTCCGCCGTCGAAGGCGCGACCCACATCATCGCTGAGGGGCGGTGTCGCCCTTTCTTCGTCGGCCGGCAACTCCAGTGTCCAGGGGCGCTGATCGAGATGGGCGCGGTGCACCCAGGCGCACAGGCGCGACAAGCGGGCCTCGACCGACAGACCGGCGGGCATGTCGGACCAGCGCAGCGCCAGGGGCCTCGGGCGAACGGCCGGGGGCGGGGTTTCGCGCACCAGCGGATGGGCATCGGGGGCGGTCTGACGGGCGGTGAGTTTCCAGAGCACGTCGCGGGGACGGTCTCCCCGCCGCCAGGGCCGCACGCCGTCAGGCAGGGCCTCGGTGAGGGGGGCGCGGAGGCCGGGGCGAGTGCGGCCGCCGAGCGCCCCGACGGGCTCGTTCCACGGCGGTGGATCACGCTCGGGTCGAGGCCAGACGACCGCATCGGCAGCGGGGCGCCACACGGCCCAGGCGCGGAACAGGCCCAGCGGGTAGCGGCTCTCGATGTGCAGCGCGGGCACGGGATGCACCCCCCGGGCCGGATCCGGGAAGGTCAGCTCGACATCCTCGATGGCGCCGGGGGCAAGGTCGGCGTTCACCCCGTCGTCCCCATGACCGTACCAGCCCAGCCGGATCGCATGTCGCCCCAGCTTCAGCGGCGACCACCACGGGGCCGGTTCGGTGTCGATCAGGCGCACGCGCACGGGCCAGGCGGTCCGGGCGGGCCCCTGAACCTCGTCGACCAGGCTCAGCTCAATGCCGCGCAAGACCGCGTGCGTGGCCTGCAACGCCGCCAACGCAGCCCCCGCCAGAGAAAAGGTCAGCAGATAGCCCAGGTTGAGCTGGTAGTTCACCGACCCCAGCAGGATCAGCGCGAGCAGGCCCAGGTAGGCCCACCCCGTGCCGGTGGGCAGGATGTAGACGTTGTGGACCGTCAGCCGGAGCGTGTCCGACCGAGGGTGGCGCTGCAGCCACCAGCGCGACCAGCCGCGTTTCACTCCGGTTTAGACCAGTCCGACCGACTGGATCATGGCGCGCAGCTGCGCCGCCCGGCCCCGTGTGGTGCCCGGTTTGACCTGCAGGCGGTGGGCCAGCACGGTCTCGGCCACGGCCTGCACATCGGCCGGGGTGACGTGCTGGCGCAGGTCCAGCAGGGCGTGGGCGCGCGAGGCGCGCAGCAGCGCCAGACCGGCCCGCGGCGACAGCCCCTGCAGGAACCATTCGCCGTTGCGGCTGGCGGCCAGCAGCGCCTGCACATAGTCCAGCAGGGCCGGCGCGGCGTGGATGCGCGACACCAGCTTCTGCGCCGCCTGCAGTTCGGCCGCCGACATCACCGGCTTGAGCCGCTTGACCATCTCGCGGCGGTCCTCGCCTTCGAGCAGGGCGCGCTCGGCGGCGCTGTCCGGGTAGCCCATCGACAGGCACATCAGGAAGCGGTCGAGCTGGCTTTCCGGCAGCGGAAAGGTGCCCAACTGCTCGCTCGGGTTCTGCGTGGCGATGACAAAAAAGGGCGAAGGCAGGGGCCGCGTCACACCGTCCAGGCTGACCTGGCGCTCTTCCATCGCTTCGAGCAGCGCGCTTTGGGTGCGCGGACCGGCGCGGTTGATCTCGTCGGCCAGCAGCACCTGGGTGAAGACCGGCCCAGGGTGAAAGGTGAACTGCTCCTGCGCGCGCTCGTACACGTTCACGCCCACCAGGTCGCTGGGCATCAGATCGGCGGTGAACTGGATGCGGGCAAAGCGCAGGCCCAGCGAGTACGCCAGGGCGTGGGCCAGGGTGGTCTTGCCCACGCCGGGCACGTCCTCGATCAGCAGGTGGCCGCCGGCCAGCAGCCCCGTCAAGGCCAACCGCACCTGTCTGGATTTGCCGACCATGACCGCATCCACCTGCTGGTGCAGGTGTTGCAGTCGTGCCCCGAGGGTTTCCACGGGCTGCGCTGAGGGTGGGGTCGGGCTTTCACTCATGGGTTGAACATACAGGAAGCCGGCGCCGCGAAGTTCAGGCCGCGCGACCCGCCCCGCAGAAAGACCGCATGAGCACCGCCTACTTCACACATCCCGATTGCCTGCTGCACGACATGGGCGCCTGGCACCCCGAGTGCCCCAAGCGCCTGGAGGCGATCGAGACCCATCTGGAGAGCTGCGGATTGAACGCGCACCTGCAACGCCGGGAGGCGCCAGAGGTGTCCCACAGCGATCTGATGCTGGCGCACACCGAGGGCTATCTGCTGGAGCTCGACGAATTCATCCGCCAGGCGATGGAGCCCGATGGCCACACGGCCATCGACCAGGACACCTATGTCAATGCCGGCACGTCGATCGCGATGCGCCGGGCCGCCGGTGCGGCGGTGGCGGCCACCGATGCGGTGATCGATGGCCAGGTGCGCAACGCCTTCTGCGCTGTGCGCCCGCCGGGCCACCATGCCACGCGCTCCCAGGCGCTGGGCTTTTGCTTCTACAACAACGTCGCCGTGGCCGCCCGCCATGCGCTGGATGTGCGTGGCCTGGAGCGTGTGGCCATCATCGACTTCGACGTGCACCACGCCAACGGCACCGAGGACATCGTCGCGGGCGACGACCGGGTGCTGCTGGTGAGCTTTTTCCAGACCCGGGTGTTCCCGTTCTCGGGCGAGGTGCCGTTGGGCGAGAACATGATCAACCTGCCGATGCCGGCGGGCACCACCGGTGCGGAGGTGCGTGAACGGATCGAAGCCGAGTGGTTGCCGCGGTTGGAGGCCTTTGCGCCGCAGATGATCTTCATCTCCGCCGGCTTTGACGCCCACCGCGACGACGGCATCGGCGAGATGCACCTGCTGGAGGAAGACTATGCCTGGATCACCCAACGACTGATCGAAGTGGCCGACCGGCATGCCGGCGGGCGCATCGTGTCCTGCCTGGAGGGGGGGTATGCGCTCAAGCCGCTGGTGAACAGCGTGGAGGCGCACCTGCGCGTGCTGGCCGACGTGCCAGCGATCTGAGCATTTAAGCGCTCATTGACAGGGTGAACCGGCCCGGTGTGGGCCGACTTCCGTTTCAGGTGCGTCAGCCAGGATTGCTCTGCGCCGACATCGCTGCCTGCCAGATGCGCAGCGGGATGTGGTTCGTCAGGCGGTAGATGGCGCTGTCCACCAGGGCCGGGTGCAGCTCGTGCGCAATGCCTTGGGCGATGTCCAGGGTGGCGTCGCCGCCTTCCAGCTCGGCCAGGCGCTGCATGGCCGCTTCGGAGTGCCGGGGCGGAATGATGGGGTCGGCCGAGCCGTGGAACAGGTGCAGGGTGGTCTTGCGAGGGGCGCTGTCCGGCAGCACCGCATAGCGGCCGCCAAAGGCCAGCACGCGTCCCGCCAGATCCTCGTCGGCCTGCACGGCTTCGAGCGAGAGGATGGCGCCCTGCGAGAAACCGATCAGCGCTGTGGCCTCGGGGGCCACGCCCAGCCGTTGCTGCGCGGCCTTCACCCAGGTGCACAGGCGGGTGACGGACTCGGCCACGCGCGCCGGGCGGTTGCTGTCGTCGATCCCCGCCAGCGAGAACCACTGGCGACCCACTGGCCCGCCGTCGTAGGCATGCCAGCCCGAGGGCATCAGGTACGCGGACTGCGGAAAGTGCGCCCTCAGCGTGCGCATCAGGGACTGCATCTGTCCCGGCTCGGCGCCCACGCCGTGCAACAGCACCATCAACTGTTGGACGGGACCGGATTCGGGCAGGAATTCGAGGTGGGAATCGCTCATGGACGCTGGGGCTGAAAACAACACGACGGTGGTGCGATTGTCTTCGCATTCCACCGTCGGTGTGGGTTGGGCCGGGAGAGCCCCGGCGAGATCCGGCCTCAGCCGTCCTGATTGATCCGCTGGATCAGCTCGGCCAGCACCGCGTCGGCGCGGTCGTTGTCGATCTGGCAGGTGCCGGCTGCGATGTGGCCGCCGCCGCCGTATTGCAGCATCAGCGTGCCCACGTCCGTCTTGCTGCCGCGGTCCAGGATGGACTTGCCGGTGGCGAACACCGTGTTCTGCTTCTGCAGGCCCCACATCTGGTGGATCGAGATGTTGCACTGCGGGAACAGGGCATAGATCATGAAGCGGTTGGTCGCCCAGATCGTTTCCTCGCCCCGCAGGTCGAGCACCACGAGGTTGCCGTGCACGGTGGCGCAGCGCTGGATCTGCTCCTTGGCGCGCTCGGCGTGGTCCATGTAGACCTGCACGCGTTCCTGCACGTCGGCCAGGCCCAGGATGTCGTTGATGCCGTGGGTGCGGCAGATCTCGATCAGCTCCATCATCAGCGCGTAGTTGCTGATGCGGAAGGTGCGGAAGCGGCCCAGCCCGGTGCGCGCGTCCATCAAATAGTTCAGCAGCGTCCAGCCGGTGGGGTTGAGGATGTCCTCACGGCTGTACTGGGCCGAGTCGGCCTGATCGACCGCCGCCATCATCTGCGGGTCGATGTTCGGGAAGGTCTTGGCGCCGCCGAAGTGGTCGTACACCACGCGGGCGGCCGAAGGCGCCTTGGGGTCGATGACGTGGTTGGCCTGGCGCTCGGTGTTGCGCAGCGTTTCCGACGCGTGGTGGTCAAACGCCATGTGCACGCCGGGGACATAGGGCAGGTTGGTCGTGATGTCGCGGTCGGTGACCTCGATCTTGCCGTCCTGCATGTCCTTGGGGTGGACGAACTTGATGTCGTCGATCAGGCCGAGTTCCTTCAGAAGCACGGCGCAGACCAGACCATCAAAGTCGCTGCGGGTGATGAGGCGATGTTGGGGGGAGGCGGTCATGGCCGGATCCTCGTCAGACAGTCCATAAACAGGTGGCCGGCTGCGCACGACGCATCCGGGCTTGCCCTGACTTTAGGAAGGAAGCTGACACCTTCAAGGCTGGATAAGGCCCTCTGTCGCTCGCCATTTCGCCGGATGCAGGGGCTCAAGTGACAAAGGGCTGAACCGAGCCTTGACGCGGCCCGGTTCAGCCCTTGGATTCAGTCGGGAGACTTACTTGGACTCGTCAAAAGCGCTCATTGGCACACAAGAGCAGAACAGATTCCGGTCCCCATACACGTTGTCCACGCGTCCCACCGGGCTCCAGTACTTGCCCTTGCGCAGGCTGGCCACCGGGTAGGCGGCCGTCTCGCGGCTGTAGGCGTGGGTCCACTCGGCGGCCAGCAGGCTTTCGGCGGTGTGCGGGGCGTTCTTCAGCGGATGATCGTCGCGCGGCCAGGCGCCAGACTCGACCTGACGGATCTCCTCGCGGATGGCGATCATGGCGTCGCAGAAGCGGTCCA